>NZ_JBSFWD010000007.1:0-308474 GCF_053592655.1 Streptosporangium sp. NPDC002607 | reverse complement strand
AGCCCCGCACCCGGACCGCGCGACCCCCCCGCGCCGCCGGCGCGGGCGCGCCCCCCCCCCCCGGGGGGGTCACCGCTCTCCTCCCGATCGGGCCGGGTCTGCGGCAGCGCCGCGGTGTGCCGGGTGACGGTGATCGCCGCCGGTCTCGCGCGGCCCGCGCGCCGCCCTTCGAAGTAGGCCGCGAAGACCCGGTCGTAGCGGGGCAGGTCGTCGGCCGAGGCGCACAGCGTGAGCCTGCCCGCCCAGTAGACGTCGGTGGGCTCCGCGGCGTCCAGGTGGGACAGGGCGCGGAGCAGGCCCTGGGTTCGCTCGTGATCGGCGGGTACCCCCGCGGCACGCAGGGTCCTGGCGAAACCGGTCATGACCGCGACCAGGTCCTCGCCGTTCCCGGCGGGAAGGGCGGCGCCGTCATCCGTGGCGGGCGGGCCGCCGGTGTCCCGATCCGCCGGGGCACCGGTCGCGCCGGTGGGGAAGCCGGGGCCGTCAGCGCCGGGCCACACCGAAGAATCCGTTCCCGAGCACGGTCTCGTGGTCCTCCCTGTGCTTGAGCAGGGCGCCCAGGGTGGCCGCCGCCACGTCGGGGTCGAGCTCGCGGGATCCGAGAGCCAGGAGTGCCTCGGTCCAGTCGAGGGTCTCGGCGATCCCCGGTGGCTTGATCAGGTCGGCCTCGCGGAGCCGTCCCGTCGCGTGAGCGACCTGCTCGGCCAGGATCGCGGAACAGCCGGGGAGCCGCCTGCGCAGGATCGCCACCTCCCGCTCGAAGGAGGGGTGCTCCAGCCAGTGGTAGAGGCAGCGCCGTTTCAGGGCGTCGTGTACCTCGCGGGTGCGGTTGGAGGTCAGCACGACCACCGGCGGCCGCGCGGCGCGGACCGTGCCGAGCTCGGGGATGGAGATCGCGAAGTCCGAGAGCACCTCCAGCAGGATCGCCTCGAACTCCACGTCGGCGCGGTCGACCTCGTCGATGAGCAGCACCGAGGGCTGGGTCTCGATCGCCTTCAGCAGCGGCCTGGCGATCAGGAACCTCCGATCGTAGACCTCCCCCTCCAGCCGGGCGGCGTCGGTGATCCCACCCGCCTCCGCCGCCTTCAGGTGCAGGAGCTGGCGGGCGAAGTCCCAGTCGTAGAGCGCCTGGGCGGCGTCCAGCCCCTCGTAGCACTGCAGGCGGATCAGCGGCGCCCCGAGCAGCGCGGCCAGGGTCCTGGCCAGCTCGGTCTTGCCGACGCCGGCCTCGCCTTCGAGGAGCAACGGGCGCCCCATCCGCAGTGCGAGAAAGGCGGCCGTGGCGAGCCCGGTATCGGCCAGATACGACTGCTCGTCGAGCAGCTCCGCCAGCTGCGCGGGTGACTGCACGTTGGATGCCTCAATTGTCCGCCTGACCACCACCTCAGGTTACGCCCGGTGGTCGCGTTCTCGCGTTGTCGCGCCGCACCCGCGGCACCGGGAGGCAGCGGGAGGAACCGGCCCGGCGAGGGCGGCGTCGGGTATCGAGGGCGGACAGGTCTACCGCCGCCCCTCGAAGAAGTATCCTCACCCCCTGTGAAGAACCTCCTCGGCCAGATCAACACCCCGTCCAGAGTCGTCGTGGTGGCGTTCCTGGCCGTGGTCCTCACCGGTACGGGGCTGCTGTCGCTACCCGTGGCGGTCGAGGAGGGTCAGCATGCCTCGTGGACGTCGGCCCTGTTCACCGCCACCTCCGCGGTCTGCGTGACCGGGCTGGCCATGCACGACACCGCGGCGCACTGGTCGCTCTTCGGCGAGATCGTGCTCATGGTGCTGATGCAGATCGGCGGCTTCGGGATCATGACGCTCGCCTCGATCCTGGCCGTGCTCGTCTCCGGCAAGCTCGGCCTGCGCGCCCGCCTGAACACCCAGGCCGAGACCAAGACCCTCGGGCCCGGCGACGTGCGACGGGTGATCGTGGGAGTCGCCAAGGTCACGCTGGTCGCCGAGGTGCTGACCGCCGCGGCGCTCGCCACCCGCTTCGTGATCGGGTACGGGGAGCCGGTCGGCCGCGCCATCTATTACGGGATTTTTCATGCAATCTCGGCATTCACCAATGCCGGGTTCGCCCTCTGGTCGGACAGCGTCATGGGGTTCGTCACCGACCCGTGGATCTGCCTCCCGCTCGCGCTGGCGGTGATCGCCGGAGGTCTCGGCTTCCCGGTCTACGCCGTCCTGAGGGAGAACTGGCGTCGCCCGTCGCGCTGGACGCTGCACGCCAAGATCACGCTGTGGATGACCGCGGTGCTGCTGCTCGGCGGGACGCTGGCCATCACCGTCATCGAATGGAACAACCCCGGCACGATGGGCGGTCTCTCCCCGGGACTACGGATCATGGCCGGGTTCTTCCACAGCACGATGACCCGCAGCGGCGGCCTGAACTCCGTCGACACCTCCCAGATGAGCGAGAACTCCTGGCTGGTCAGCGACGTGCTGATGTTCATCGGCGCGGGTAGCGCGGGCACCGCGGGCGGCATCAAGGTGACGACGTTCGCACTCCTGGGCTTCGTGATCCTCGCCGAGCTGCGCGGCGAGCCCGACGTCTCGGCGGGCCGCCGCCGCGTCCCCGAGCAGCTCCAGCGCCAGGCCCTGACGATCGCGCTGCTGAGTGTGGCGTCGGTCGCGGTGGGAACGTTCGCGATGATGACGGCGACCCCCTTCAAGCTCGACCGCGTACTGTTCGAGGTGATCTCCGCCTTCGGCACGGTCGGGCTGTCGACGGGGATCACCGCCGACGTCGGCACCGCGGGGCACCTGATCCTGACCGTCCTGATGTTCGTCGGGCGGCTCGGCCCGGTGACCCTGGGCGCCGCGCTGGCACTGCACGTCCAGACCCGTCGGTTCCGATATCCGGAGGAGCGTCCCCTCGTTGGTTGACAAGAAGAACCGCGGCGACGCGGTCGTGGTCATCGGTCTCGGGCGGTTCGGCGGCGCTCTGGCGGCGGAGCTGGTGAGCCGCGAAGTCGAGGTGCTCGGCGTGGACAACGACTCCAAGAACGTCCAGCACTTCTCCGGCAGGCTCACCCACGTGGTGTGCGCGGACTCCACGGACCCGGACGCCCTCCGGCAGCTCGGCATCGCGGAGTTCGGCCGGGCCGTGGTCGGCATCGGCACCGACATCGAGGCGAGCATCCTGACCACCTCGATCCTGACCGACCTGGGAGTGTCGGACATCTGGGCCAAGTCGATCAGTCTGCAGCACAGCCGGATCCTGCAGCGGGTCGGCGCGCACCGCGTGGTGCAGCCGGAACACGACATGGGCGAGCGGGTCGCGCACCTGGTCATCGGGCGGATGCTCGACTATCTGGAGGTCGACGAGGGCTACGCCCTGATCAAGACCATGGCGCCCGGGTGGGCGGACGGCAAGAGCCTGGGCCGGCTGGGCATCCGCAGCGAGTACGGGGTCACCGTGGTCGGCATCAAGAAGCCCGGTGGCGGGTTCACCTACGCCACCTCGGAGACGGTGGTGCAGAGCGGCGACATCCTGCTCGTGGCCGGCGACACCGACAAGACCGAGCGGTTCGCCGAGGAGACCTGAGCACCGAGAACCCCTGCCGCGCGGGGTTCCGCAGCGACCCCACAGTGGCCCCACAGTGGCCCCACGGGGCTCGCCGGACCCGGCGCGTTCAGGCGGTGACGGCCCGCCGGCGGTTCAGCGGGCCTCGTCCGCCTCGCCGCGCTCCCTGATGAGGGCGGCGAGCTCGTGGACCTGGCGCATCGTGCGTTTCTTCTCCGACCCCTGCAGGCCCATGGCGCCGACCGTGATCCCGTCGGCGAAGTCGATCTTCGCCCAGGGCTCGTGGGCGGTCAGGGTGACCCCGAGCACCTCGGCCCACTCGTAACGGCGCACCCTCAGCGGGTTGACGACGGTGATCCCCCGCTCGTCGGCCTCCACCCGGCACCGCCCCAGCAGGTGGAGGGCCCCGGCGATCAGGAGGCCCAGCACGAGCATCCCGATCCTGTCGGCCAGCGTGAACGGCGCCGGCAGGAAGATCGCCATCAGGATGGCGCCGAGCGTGATCACGCCCGCGAAGCCGTAGGCCACGATCCGCCCGTTCTTGGGCCGCCAGACGACGGGCAACGGGGGCGGGGAGACGCTCTCCGGGCTCACTCTCAGATCACGATCCTTCGGGAAACCACCGATCAAAACGGCTGCGACGGCTGGTCATGGTGCCGATGGCAACCTATCGCACGTCCCCGCCGCACCGATCACACGGCGCGGCGGGGTGCGTCGGCGGTGCTCTAGGAGCGGAGTTCGCGCAGCAGCAGCGCCGCCTCCAGCGCCGCGACGGTGGCCTCGTAGCCCTTGTCCTCGTGACTGCCCGGCACCCCCGACCTGTCCACGGCCTGGTCGAGGGATTCGCAGGTCAGCACTCCGTTGCCGACCGGGACCTGCTCGTCGAGGGAGATCCGGGTCAGGCCCGCGGTGACGGAGTCGCAGACGTAGTCGAAGTGGGCGGTCTCCCCGCGGATCACGGCTCCGAGGGCGACGACCGCGTCGCAGCGCCTGGCCAGGGCCTGCACCACGACCGGGATCTCCAGCGATCCGGCCACCCGGACCACGGTCACCGCCGCGCCGCTGTCCTCCCCCGCCCGTACGGCCCGCGCCACGAGCTGATCGGTGATCTCCTCGTGCCACCGGGCGGCCACGATGCCGACGGTCAGCCCCCGCGCGTCCACGGCCGACACCACCGGCCGTCCTGTCCCGCTCATCTGATCAACTCACTCCGCTCGCGGTTCGCGTTCGCGAACACCCCGTCCATACCGGCTCTCCTGCCACGCTCACTCATTCGCGCTCCTGGGGGATGTCGTGACCAAGGCGGTCGCGCTTGACCGACAGGTACTTCTCGTTGTACGGGTTCATCGCCACCGGCATGGGCTCACGGCCGATCACCTTGATGCCGTAGCCGTCCATGCCGCGCAGCTTGGCCGGGTTGTTGGTCAGCAGCCGGATCGACTTCACCCCCAGGTCCGCGAGGATCTGCCCGGCGTTGGAGAACTCCCGCGCGTCCACCGGCAGTCCGAGCTCCAGGTTGGCGTCGACCGTGTCGCTGCCGGCGTCCTGAAGGCTGTACGCCCGTAGCTTGGCCAGCAGCCCGATGCCGCGTCCCTCGTGCCCGCGCAGGTAGACGATCACGCCTCGGCCCTCGGCGGCGATCCGGGACATCGCGTGTTCCAGCTGCACCCCGCAGTCGCACCGCAGCGACCCGAGCACGTCGCCGGTCAGGCACTCGGAGTGCGCCCTGACCATGACGTTCTCGCCGTCCTCGATGTCGCCGAAGACCAGGGCCAGATGCTCGCCGCCGTCCACCGAGCTCGCGAAGCCGTAGGCCCGCCACACACCGAACCTGTTCGGTAGCAGGGTCTCGGCGACCCTGGTCACCATCCGCTCGGTCCTGCGCCGGAACTCCACCAGCTGCTCGATCGAGACGAGCGCCAGGTCGTGCTCGTCGCAGAAGCGGCGCAGCTCCGGCAGCCGCATCATGGTCCCGTCGTCGTTGACGACCTCGGCGAGCACGCCGGACTCGCTCAGCCCGGCGAGCCTGGCCAGGTCCACGGCCGCCTCGGTGTGGCCGCGCCTGACCAGGACACCGCCCTCCCGGTACCGGAGCGGGAAGACGTGACCCGGCCGTACCAGCTCGGACGGGTCGGTCGCGGAGTCGGCCAGGAGACGGATCGTGCGGGCCCGGTCGGCGGCGGAGATCCCGGTGCTCACCCCGTCCCTGGCGTCCACGCTGATCGTGTACGCGGTGCGCAGGCGTTCCCTGTTGTCGTGCACCATCAGCGGCAGGCCGAGCCGGTCGAGGTCCTCACCGCGCATCGGCACGCAGACCACGCCGCTGCTGTGCCGGATGGTGAAGGCCAGCAGTTCCGGCGTGGCCTTGGACGCGGCGAAGATGATGTCGCCCTCGTTCTCCCGGTTCTCGTCGTCGACGACCACGACCGCCTTGCCCTCGCGGGTGTCGGCGATCGCGCGTTCGATCGGGTCCAGCTTGATCACACGGCCTCCTCGGGGACGAGCACGGTCCGCGACCTGTGCTCCTTGAGCCAGTTGACGAATCCGACCGGGACCGGCACGGGGGCCTCGAATCCCGCTTCCGCCCGGTTCACCGCTCGCCTCCCCTGCCGGCCTGGCCGTCCGTGCTCGCGGGGGCGTACGCGCCGACGAGCTTCTCGACGTGCTTGGCGATCACGTCGACCTCGAGGTTCACCGGGTCTCCGGGCTGCTTGGCACCGAGGGTGGTCAGGCGCAGAGTGGTGGGGATGAGGCTGACGGCGAAGCCGCCGGAGCCGACGCTCACCACGGTCAGGCTGATGCCGTCGACCGTGATCGACCCCTTCTCGACCACGTAGCGGTCGAGGTCGGACGGGAGGGAGATGCGGACGACCTCCCAGTGCTCGCCGGGCTCCCGCGACAGCAGGACGCCCGTCCCGTCCACGTGACCCTGCACGATGTGGCCGCCCAGTCGCTGGTCGGCGCGGACCGCGCGTTCCAGGTTGACCGGGGAGCCGGGCCTCAGCGCGCCGAGGGAGCTACGGTCGAGGGTCTCCTTCATCACGTCGGCGGTGAACACCTCACCGGCCACGTCCACCACGGTCAGGCAGACGCCGTTGACGGCGATCGAGTCGCCGTGCCCGGCGTCCGAGGTGACCGTCCTGCCCCGGATGGACAGCCTGGCCGCGTCGCTCAGCTGCTCGATCCCGGCGATCTCACCCAGTTCTTCGACGATTCCGGTGAACATTCACATCTCCTTGCGGGGGACCGCGCGAAGGCGGGCGGCCGAGGTGTCGCGGGGCCGGAGGCGGAACGTCGCCGAAGGGCGGGAAGCCGCGTGGGGGCCGGCGGGGCATGCGCTCGGAGAGCGGGATAAGCCGGTGTGCCCGGTCAGGGAATGGTGGGGGCCGGCGGCGCCATGCCCGTGGGGGGCGGGCCCGGCCACTGGGCGCGTCCGCGTCCGATCAGTCACCCGAGGTCTCCTACTCGCCAGTAGCTGTCTGCCACGGCGGGCCCCGGGGAATTCGATGGGTGCGTACACCCGGTCAGCGGAGGACCCCAAAGGGCACTCTCCGCTCGCGCGCTTCCTCCCATCCGGACTCTAACCGTCGGTCCTGGAGTTTCACCAGGTCAACCGGTCGATGGATTCGACCGGGTCGCGGACTGTAACCGCCGGCTCGGAATTTCACCGACCCCGGAGCACGCTGCTCTGTCTTGCTTCGGAAAGCGCGCCGCAGGCGGCCCGCTTCCCGTACACCAGTGTGCCATGTCCGGCAAACCGCACCGCACACCCCTCCAGCATATGGACCAAGCGAGCGCTTGGTCAAATCATGCCGCGTGCTCGGCGATCACCTTCCGAGCCCGCCGCGCGTCCGGGGAGTAGCGCACCGGAGCGGGCACCAGACCGATGCCGGTGTGCAGCGCCCGCAGGGAGGCCGTCGCCCACAGGTCTCCCAGCGGGGTCGCGGGCAGCCCGTAGAGCCTGCGGGCCCAGCGCGGCAGGGTCGCGAAGGCGAGCAGGGTGACCATGGGGAACACCGGCTTGAGCGGGGTCAGGCGCGCCGGGAGCGGCGCGTTGAGCGACTGCCTGAGCGGATGGGGCACCTCGGGCGCGAAGTAGAGACCCGGACGGCAGGCCCGGATGTAGTCGTCCAGCTCGCCGACCGAGCCGGGCACGTCCTCGGGGCGCAGGCCGACGACCTCGGCCGCGCGGCGCCACTCCGCGACGAACCTGTCGGCCTCCTCGCCGCTCAGACCCACTCCGGCCCGCCGGGCGACCGACAGGTAGGAGTCGACCTCGCCGACATGGACCCAGAGCAGCGCGGCGGGGTCGTCGAGACGGAACCGCTCGCCGGTGTCGGGGTCGAGGGCGGTGAGTCTCGCGTGGATCTTCCTGACCCTGGCCCCCGCGCGGGCGACCTCCTCGGTCGTACCGTAGGTGCGCACCCGGACGAACTCGGTGGTGCGCGCGAAGCGGGACCAGGCCTCCGCGGGGTCCATGAGCGCCGAGTTCTGCGCGACCCCGCGCATCGCCCGGGGGTGCAGGCCCTGCATGAGCAGCGCCCTGAAGCCTCCGACGAGCAGGATCGGCTCGCCCATCACCTTCCAGGTCACCGAATCCGGTCCGAACAACCCGTGATCCATGCGCCGCCTCCCTCGTAAGTGGTTAATTACGCTACCGGAGGGGGTCCGGGAACACATGTCCCGGGTCTGTGACACAAGCGGAACGGGATCCAGACGAGGGTGTCACGACCAGGTCATCAAAGTGTCACAGATCCGTGAAAAGCAGCTTTTAAGTGCCCCGATTCTTTCACCCCACCCCCCCGCTGCGTCAACGGAATTGAAGCTACGAACAGGTGGAAATTACACAACAATAAAATGAGTAAGGAGCAGACCATTGATTTGACCTTGACTGTTTTGCGATGGTTCCAAGGATCAGGCTCAGCCATGCTCGTTGGGAGCGCCCGCACGATGACCATCCCTGCACCAGCCGCGTCCACCGCCGTGGAACCTCCCGCGGCGAAGACACCGGAGACGGTGGGCCGCTCCCCCGGCCAGTTGATGTGGCTGCGCTTCCGCCGCGACCCCACCGGCGTCGCCTCGGCCGGCGTGGTGATCTTCTTCTTCCTCGTCGCGATCCTCGCGCCGGTCATCTCCTGGCTCTACGGCAAGGACCCCTACACCCTCTACGGCCAGGACACCCCGGGACTGCTGAACGACTTCGGCTACCCGGTGCTGCCCAACGGCGGCATGAGCTCGGACTTCTGGTTCGGCGTCGAGCCGAACCTGGGCCGGGACGTGTTCATGCAGCTCGTCTACGGGATCAGGACCTCGCTGCTGATCGCGATAGTCGCGACGGTCCTCATCTCGGTGATCGGCATCGTCATGGGCATCGTCGCCGGGTACGCCGGAGGTAGAACCGACTACTTCATCGGCCGGCTGATCGACCTCGTCCTGTCGTTCCCCTCGACCCTGTTCATCATCGCGTTCATGCCGGTGGTGGAGAACCTCTTCGTCGACCCCTCCGAGGAGACCCCGGTCTGGCTGCGGGCGGTGACGCTCATCACCCTGCTGACGGCCTTCGGCTGGGCCGGCATCGCCCGGCTGCTGCGCGGCCAGGTGCTCTCCATGCGCGAACGGGAGTTCGTCGAGGCCGCCAAGGTGACCGGCGCCTCCCCCGCCCGGATCATCTTCAAGGAACTGCTGCCCAACCTGTGGACGCCGATCCTGATCCAGTCGACCTTGCTGCTGCCCGCGATGGTGACCGCCGAGGCGGCCCTGTCCTTCCTGGGCGTCGGAATGATCGAGCCCATCCCCGACTGGGGCCGGATGTTCCTGCGGGGCACCCAGGTCTACCAGAACGACATCACCTTCCTGATCTTCCCAGGCGCGGCTTTGCTGATCTTCGTCATCGCGTTCAACCTGCTCGGTGACTCGGTCCGCGACGCCTTCGATCCCAAGCTCAAGCGTTAGATCCGATAGGAGAGAGATGAAAGTCCGTACGCGGTCAGCGATGGCCGTACTCGCCATAGGCGCGCTTGCACTCACCAGCGCGTGCGCCGAGGGCAACCAGGGCGCCCCCGCCGCCCCCAGCGGCTCCGCCGGTGCCTCCGCCCCCGCCGTGGAGGCCTACAAGGCGCCGACCATCACGGTCGGCACCGCGGAGGACTCCAAGGGCCCGGCCATCGAGCCGGAGGGCGTCGTCAAGGGCGGCACCGTCACGATGATCGACCGGGACGATTTCTCCCACATGGACCCGGGCCAGCTCTACGTCAACACCGAGACGAACTTCTCTCTCCTGATCGCGCGTACCCTGACCGGCTACAAGCGCACCGACAAGAGCGAGTACAAGCTGGTCGGCGACCTGGCCACCGACACCGGCACCCCCTCCGACGGCGGCAAGACCTGGACCTTCACCCTCAAGGACGGGGTGAAGTGGGAGGACGGCACGCCCATCACGTCCGAGGACGTGAAGTGGAGCATGGAGCGGACGTTCGCGTCCTTCATCACCCAGGGCCCGACCTACATCCAGCAGTGGCTGACCGAGGTCGACCACAAGAAGGCCTACCAGGGCCCCTATGACGGCAAGCGCCTGGACAGCATCGAGACGCCGGACGACAAGACGATCGTCTACAAGTTCAAGACGCCGCACGCCGACGCCAACTACGCCTTCGCCATGGGCGGCTACGGCATCGTGCCCAAGGCCAAGGACACCAAGGAGAAGTACGACAAGGCCCCCGTCTCCAGCGGCCCGTACACCATCAAGAACCACGTGGTCGACAAGTCCATCGACCTTGAGCGCAACCCGAACTGGGACCCGGCCACCGACCCGATCCGTGGCGCCTACCCCGACAAGTGGCGTCTGGAGTTCGGCCAGGAGGCCCTGCAGATCACCGACCGCCTGATGGCGGACGCGGGCCCGGACCAGACCGCCTTCACCTTCTACGCGACCGTTCCCCCGGAGCGGCTGCAGCAGGTGCTCGGCGACCCCGCGCTGGCACCCCGCCTGATGAAGAGCCCCTCGCCGTACGGGAACTACTACTACTTCAACCTTGACCGGATGAAGGACCAGAAGATCCGCCAGGCCATCAACTACGCGTGGCCCTCCAAGCAGATCCAGCAGACCATGGGCGGCCCGGCCGCCGCGGCGCTGCCGACCACCATCCTCAACGAGAACACCACGGTCGGCTACCAGCCCTACGACCTGTTCAACAAGACGACCAAGCCCGAGGGTGACATCGAGAAGGCCAAGCAGCTGCTGGCCGAGTCGAGCAACCCGACGCCGACCATCGTCTACGCCTACAACCAGACGCCGGTCCAGGAGCAGGTCACCGTCGTGATCAAGAGCGCTCTGGAGAAGGCCGGCATCAAGGTCGTCGCCAAGCCGCTGGACCGCAAGACCTACTACGACTCCATCGGCCTGACCAAGAACGAGTTCGACCTGTACTGGGGCGGCTGGGGCGCCGACTGGCCGTCCGGCTCCACGGTCATGCCCGTCATCTTCGGCCCGATCGCCGACGGTGCGCCGAACTACTCGCACCTGAAGGACGAGGCCCTCACCAAGAAGATGGACGAGATCACCGCGATGACCGACATCGACGCGCAGAACGCCGCGTGGATGGCGCTGGACAAGGAGATCCAGGAGACGATCACCCCGCTGGTCGTCGCCGAGAACCGGATCGCCAACACCCTGCACGGCTCCAAGATCGGCGGCGCGGAGATCGACCCGCAGTCGTGGGTCGTCCAGCCGAACAGAATCTTCGTGAAGCAGTAACGCCCACGAAGCCTTAGGAGACACCGGCGGCCGTGGCCCCGCAGGAGGACGACACGTCCCCCGCGAGGTCACGGCCAAGGGGCCGTCAGGCCCCAGCAGCGGTCCCAGCCACCTCGGGAAACAGGCAATGCTTCCATTCATCACTCGCCGCACGCTCGGCGCCGCGGTCACGCTTCTGATCATCGCCGCGGTCACCTTCTTCCTCTTCTTCGCCGTGCCCGCCGACCCGGCGAGGCTCGCCTGCGGCAAGGTATGCCCGCCCGACCTTCTGGAGCAGGCGCGGCACAACCTGGGACTGGACCAGCCCCTGTTCGCCCAGTTCGTGGCCTGGCTGGCCGGCATCTTCGTCGGCCGCGACTACGAGAACCTGGACTACTGCCCGGCCCCCTGCCTCGGCTACTCGTTCGTCAACCGCGAGCCGGTGTTCGAGACGATCCTGGACCGGCTGCCGGTCACCGTCTCCCTCACCATCGGCGCGGCGGTCGTCTTCCTCCTCTTCGGCATGGCGACCGGTATCATCGCGGCCCTGCGCCAGGGCAAGCCACTGGACAAGATCGCCAGCGTGGCGTCCCTGATCGGCGCCTCCGTGCAGATCTACTTCATCGGCACGCTCGCGCTCTACGTCTTCGTCTACAAGGGCCAGATCCTCGAACGGCCCCAGTACCTGCCGTTCACCGAGAATCCCCTCGCCTGGGCGAGCGGGCTGGCGCTGCCCTGGGTGGTGCTGGCGATCATCTTCACCGCCAACTACACCCGTATGACGCGCTCGACGATGGTGGAGCAGCTCAGCGAGGACTACGTCCGCACCGCGCGGGCCAAGGGCATGTCCGGCCGGACCGTGGTGATGAGGTTCGCCCTGCGCGGCACCCTGACGCCCATCATCACGATCTTCGGCGTGGACCTCGGCACGCTGATCGGTGGCGCGATCATCACCGAGACCACCTTCGGGCTGCAGGGACTCGGACGGCTCTCCATCCAGGCCGTCACGGACTCCGACCTGCCCCTGCTGATGGGGACAGTGCTCGTGGCGGCCGGGGCGATCGTCTTCTTCAACATCGTCGTCGACGTCCTGTACGCCTTCATCGACCCCCGCGTGCGGCTGGGTTAGGAGTCCTGAAGAAAGTGTCAACGTTCCTCTCGGTCCGCGACCTGACCGTCGACTTCCACACCGAGGACGGCGTCGTCCACGCGGTGGACGGGCTCTCCTTCGACGTGGAGAAGGGCACCACGCTGGGCATCGTCGGCGAGTCCGGGTCCGGCAAGTCGGTGACCAACCTGACGGTGCTCGGCCTGCACAACCCGGAGACCAGCACGATCAGCGGGGAGATCCGGCTGGACGGCGAGGAGCTGATCGGCGCCTCCCGGTCCACCATGGAGAGGCTGCGCGGCAACAAGGTCGCGATGATCTTCCAGGACCCGCTGACCTCGCTCTCCCCGTACCACACCATCGGCAAGCAGATCTCCGAGGTCTACCGCAAGCACACCGGCGCGAGCCGCGCCGAGGCCAGGGCCCGTGCGATCGAGATGCTGACCCGGGTCGGCATCCCGCAGCCGAAGACCAGGGTGGACGACTATCCCCACCAGTTCTCCGGCGGTATGCGGCAGCGCGCGATGATCGCGATGGCGCTGGTCTGCGACCCCGACCTGCTGATCGCCGACGAGCCCACCACCGCGCTGGACGTGACGGTGCAGGCCCAGATCCTGGACCTGCTCAAGGAGCTCCAGGACCAGATGGGCACCTCGATCATCCTGATCACCCACGACCTCGGCGTGGTCGCCAACACCGCGCACGAGGTGCTGGTGATGTACGCCGGGCGCGCGGTGGAGCGCGGGACCGTCAAGGAGGTCCTCCGCGAGCCCCGCCACCCCTACACCTGGGGCCTGCTGGCCTCCATGCCCAAGCTGAGCGCACCGGTGGACGTGCAGCTCCGGCCGGTCCGCGGCACCCCGCCGAGCCTGATCAACGTCCCGCCGGGCTGCCCCTTCCACCCGCGGTGCGACTTCATGGAGGTGGCGGGGCCCGAGCTGTGCCGCTCGGAGCGGCCGGAACTGTCCCCGCACCGCGGCCACGGCGACGCGTGCTACCTGACCCTGGCCCAGAAGCGGGAGATCCACAAGTGAGCGAGACGACCTCCGAGCCGCTGCTGGAGCTGTCCGGTCTGAAGAAGCACTTCCCGGTGATGGGCGGCCTCATCTTCAAGCGGCAGGTCGGCCGGGTCCACGCGGTGGACGGCATCGACCTGACCGTGCACACCGGTGAGACGCTCGGCCTGGTCGGCGAGTCCGGCTGCGGCAAGTCCACCGCCGGGCGGCTGGCGGCCCGGCTGCTCGAACCGACCGCGGGCGGCATTCGCTACGCCGGACGCGAGATCGGCCAAGCCAGCCGCAGGGAGCTGAAGCCGATCCGGGCCGAGATCCAGATGATCTTCCAGGACCCGTACTCGTCGCTCAACCCCCGGCACACCGTGGGCACCATCATCGGCGGCCCGATGGAGATCAACGGGATCGACCCGCCGGGCGGCAGGACCAAGCGGGTCCAGGAGCTCCTGGAGATCGTCGGGCTCAACCCCGAGCACTACAACCGCTTCCCGCACGAGTTCTCCGGCGGCCAGCGGCAACGGATCGGGGTGGCCCGCGCGCTCTCCCTCAACCCCAAGCTGATCATCGCGGACGAGCCGGTCTCGGCCCTCGACGTCTCCATCCAGGCGCAGGTGGTCAACCTGCTCCAGCAGCTCCAGCGGGACATGGGGATCGCGTTCCTGTTCATCGCGCACGACCTGGCGATCGTCAGGCACTTCTCCCAGCGGGTCGCGGTCATGTACCTCGGCAAGATCGTCGAGGTCGCCGACCGCGCCTCCCTGTACGAGCGCCCCCGCCACCCCTACACCCACGCGCTGCTGTCGGCGGTGCCCGAAGTGCAGGAGGAGGACGAGCCGCGCGAGCGCATCCGCCTGGCGGGGGACGTGCCCTCCCCCATCAACCCGCCGTCCGGCTGCCGCTTCCGCACCCGCTGCTGGAAGGCCCAGGACAAGTGCGCCACCGAGGAGCCTCCGCTGCTCAGGCTGGAGGGCAACAGGGAAGGTCACCTGACCGCCTGCCACTTCCCCGAGGAGCCGACCGTGCACGGCCAGGACGTGGTGCTGGACCCGGCCCTGCAGACCTGACACCGGCCGTCGCCGGTCCTCGCGACCGGTGATCCCCGGTGAGAGAACGGCGGAGGGCGGACCCATCCCGGGTCCGCCCTCCGCCGTTCGGCTGTCCGCCTGGCGGTCCGGTCCTCCCGGACGCCCCCTGGAGCAGGACCGGTCAGCCGCGAGTGGCCAGGGCGCGCAGACCGTCGACCGCGCGGGCCGGGTCCTCAGCGCCGTAGACGGCGTTGCCCGCCACGAAGACGTCGGCGCCCGCCTCCGCGCAGCGCTCGATCGTCGTGTCGGAGACGCCGCCGTCCACCTGGAGCCAGACCTGCCCGCCACAGCGGTCGATCAGCTCGCGGGCCCGGCGGATCTTGGGCAGCACCATGTCGAGGAACTTCTGCCCGCCGAAACCGGGATCGACGGTCATCAGCAGCAGCATGTCGAGCTCGTCGAGCAGGTCCTCGTACGGCTCGACGGGGGTGGCGGGGTTCAGCGCCAGGCCGGCGCGGGCACCGGCGCTGCGGATCTGGCGCAGCGTACGCACCGGGGCCTTGGCCGCCTCCACGTGGATGGTCACGCTCTGGGCTCCGGCCTCGGCGTAGGACGGGGCCCAGCGGTCCGGGTCCTCGATCATGAGGTGGCAGTCGAGCGGCATCGAGGTCGCCTTGAGCAGGGACTCGACCACCGGCAGCCCGAGGGTCAGGTTGGGGACGAAGTGGTTGTCCATGACATCCACGTGCAGCCAGTCGGCGTTGGGGACCGCCTCGGCCGCCTCGGCGAGGCGGGCGAAGTCAGCGGACAGGATGCTGGGCGAGATCTGTACGGCCATAATTGGCCGATTCTATGAGGCGGCGCCCTGCCCTCCGTCACCCGCCGTCCACCACGTGACCCGCGTCACATATCATCCGGCACGCGACGCGCGCCACATGAAGCATGACATATCGGATATACCGCTCTTACTACCGAGCCTCCCGCACCGAACTCGGAGACGGCAGGGAATGTCAAAGGACGCGAACTCATAACTCTCCTGGCACACGAGGGATTGCCGGAGTAATTTCCTGCCGGAATCATCTGGATGATTGAACGAGACGGTGCACGAGGTCCGGGGCCTCTGCTCCGACCGACTTCTCAGTCTTTATCGGAATCGGGGAGCGATGTCCTTTCGCCCCCGCTCCCTGCGTTCGATTCTGCTCCCGCTGATCGCCGTCGTCGCCCTCCTCGCCGTACCCGCCGCGAGCGTGATGGACCTCTACGGCGTGATCTCGACCAACCTGGCCTGGAGCTCCTCAGCGGGCCAGGACGGGGTGAAGCTCTTCTACGTGCCCCGGCGGCGCTGAGGGGACGGGATCTCGGATCAGAGGTTGACCCGGACGTGGTACCTCTCCAGCCAGGCGTTGAACTGCAGCAACCCCTCCAGCGCCGCCCGGCCTCCCGCCGGGCCGCCATCCGTCTCCGGCCGGTCGATCACCGCCCGTACCTTCTCCCTGTCGATCAGCGGCTCGGCCGCGATGTCCCCGCGGCCGAGCAGCCGGGCCGCCTCCGCGCGGACCGCCTCCGCGTAGGCGGGGTCCTGCGTCGAGGGGTAGGGGCTCTTGCGGCGGTGGACGACCGAGGGCGGCAGGATGTCCGCCGTGGCGGCGCGGAGCAGGCTCTTCTCCCGTCCATCGAAGGTCTTCATCGACCAGGGGGCGTTGAAGACGTACTCCACCAGCCGGTGGTCGCAGAACGGCACCCGGACCTCCAGCCCGACGGCCATGCTCATCCGGTCCTTGCGGTCCAGCAGGATCTGCACGAACCGGGTGAGGTTCAGGTAGGAGATCTCCCGCATCCGCCGTTCCAGCCCCTCCTCACCCGGTAGCCGGGGCACCTCGTCCAGCGCGTGCCGGTAGCTGTCCGCGCGGTAGGCGGGGACGTCCAGCTTGCGCATCAGGTCCTCGTCGAGGAGCGCCCCCAGCCCGCCGAACCGCGCCATCCCCGGGGAGACCAGCCACGGGAAGGTGTCGGCGGCGACCGCCTCCGGATCGTGGAACCACCGGTAGCCGCCGAAGACCTCGTCGGCCGACTCACCGGACAGCGCCACGGTGGAGTGCCCCCGGATGGCACGGAACAGCAGGTAGAGGGAGGTGTCCATGTCACCGACGCCGATCGGCAGATCCCGCGCCCGCAGGACCTCGCCGCGCACCGCCGGGTCCATGAGGTCGGCGGAGTCCAGGACGATGTCGGTGTGGTCGGCGTCGACGTGCCGCACGACCTCGTGCGCGTACGGCGTGTCGGGGGTGTCGCGCATCTCGTCGGGCTGGAAGTTCTCGGTGTATCCGGCGAAGTCGACGGAGAACGACCGGACCCTCCCCTCCCCCCGCTCCCGAAGCCCCAGCGCGGCGAGTGCCGTGACGGCGCTGGAGTCGAGGCCGCCGGAGAGCAGGGCGCAGAGCGGCACGTCGGCGACGAGCTGGCGGCCGACGATGTCGTCCAGCAGGTCGCGTACGCCCGCGACCGTGGTGGCGAGGTCGTCGACGTGCTCGTGGGAGTTCAGCTGCCAGTAGCGGCGCCGGCACAGGAACTCGCGGGTCACCCGGACGGCCTGGCCGGGGCGAACCTCGTACATGCCCTGGTAGACGGCGTGCTCGGGGGTCTTGACGAAGGCGATCAGCTCGCGCAGCCCGTCGGCGTCGACGGTGGGCGTCCCGGCGAGCGGGTTGGCGAGGATCGCCTTGGGCTCGGAGCCGAACAGCACGCCGTGCGCGGTGGGGTAGTAGTACAGCGGCTTGACACCCATCCGGTCGCGGACGAGCAGCAGCTCCTCGCGGCGGGTGTCCCAGATCGCGAAGGCGAACATGCCGTTCAGCCGGTCGGCGAGATCCTCGCCCCATTCGAGGTAGGCCCGCAGCACGACCTCGGTGTCGCTCCGGGTCTGGAAGCGGTGACCGTGGGCGGCCAGTTCGGCGCGTAACTCGACGAAGTTGTAGATCTCGCCGCTGTAGGTGAGGACGGCGAGCGGCAGCCCCTCCTCCGCGACGACCATCGGCTGGCGGCCGCCCTCGATGTCGATGACGGCCAGCCGCCGATGACCTATCGCGACGTGCGGGGCGAGCCAGATCCCCGCGTCGTCGGGCCCGCGGCAGGCCATGGTGTCGGTCATGGCCTTCGCGATGTCCGGTGACTGCCGGACATCGCCCTCGAAGTCCACCCATCCACAGATTCCACACATTTCGCCACCCCCGCGTCCTCTTGGAAGCAGTTATGCCCAGTCGAACGGTGTGCGGCATCCATATATGCCCTGACCTGCGATGACGGCCCCGGGGCCGATCAGCGGCGGCGCAGCAGGGCCAGGAACATGGCGTCGGTGCCGTGCCGGTGCGGCCAGAACCGCGCGTACGGCCCCTCGCCCAGCCCCTCGACCTCGGGGAGGTAGGCACGGGCGTCCAGCGCCTCGACGTCGTCGCGGTGGCGCAGGGCGTCGCCGACCACGACGTCGGTCTCGGCCAGGTGCGGCGAGCAGGTCACGTACCCGACGACGCCACCGGGACGGACCGCCTCGATCGCCGAGGCGAGCAGGTCACGCTGGAGCCTGCCCAGCTCGGGAAGGCTCCGGGGATCACGGCGCCAGCGGGCCTCGGGGCGGCGGCGCAGCGCGCCCAGGCCGGTGCAGGGGGCATCCAGCATGACCCGGTCGAAGACTCCGGGCCGCCAGGCGGGCACGGTGCCGTTCGCGGTGATCACCGCGGCCTGCCGGGTCGTCTGCCACACCAGCCGCGCCCGGTGGTACTGCAGCTCGGCGGCGAGCAGGCGCGCCCCACCGGGGAAGGCCGCCGGCCCGGCGCCCGCCGCGAGGCCCGCCTCGTCACCGTGGGTCGCGATGGCGTCGAGCAGGCCGGCCTTGCCGCCGGGGCCCGCGCACAGGTCGAGCCAGCGCGAGTCGGCGCCCTCCACCGGGACCCGGGTCAGGGCCAGCGCGACGAGCTGGCTGGCCTCGTCCTGGACGGCGGCCCGCGACTCGGCCACGGCGAGGATCGCCCCGGGGTCGCCCTCGGGCAGGTAGGCCGCGTACGGGGAGTATCCGGCGGGCTCGGCGCCCGCGTCGAGGAGCTCCGCGACCGACGAGCGGCCCGGACGGGCGACCAGGGTCACCCGGGGACGCTCGTTGTCGGCGGCGAGCAGGGCGGCCGTCTCGTCGAAGTCGCCGCCCACGGCGTCGCGCAGCGCCTCGACGATCCACCTGGGGTGGCTGTGGGCCACCGCCAGATGGCCGACGGGGTCGTCGGCGGGGTCGGGCGCCACGATCGGGACCCACTGCTCCAGCGACCGGGTGGAGACCTTGCGCAGCACGGCGTTGGCGTACTTCGAGGCGCCGATGCCCACGCGCAGCCGCACCAGATCGACCGTGGTGCCGACGGCGGCGTGCGGGGGCACCCGCGTCTTGAGCAACTGGTGCACGCCCAGCCGTACGGCGTCGAGCAGCGGCGGGTCGACGTCCTCCGGCGCCCGGTCGCTGCAGGCCGCGATGATCTCGTCGTAGGTGCCGAGACCGCGCAGGGTGCCGTAGGCCAGTTCGGTGGCCAGTCCCGCGTCGCGCCCCGACAGGCGGCGCTCGCGCAGCAGCGCGGGCATCAGCAGGTTGGCGTAGGCGTCCCGCTCGTCGACGGCACGCATCAGGTCGTACGCGGTGTTGCGCGCCTCGTCGCGGACCGGCTTGGGCGGACGCCCGGCCCCGGCCGTGCCCTTGCCCCTGCCTCGGTTCCCGCCCGCTCCATGGCCGCGCGGAGTCGCCCCCCGGCCGCGCCCGCCTCGTGCGGCGTTACGGCCGTCACCACCAGCACTGCTCATGATCTCTAGGCCAGCCGATCCTCGTCCGTGGGCCGCACACCGCGGGCCCACTCCCCCGCCCTCATCAGACGCTTGCCCTGCGGCTGCACCTCGCCCAGCTCGACCGGGTAGGTGGCGGTGCCGACCAGGACGGTGTTCTTGGACGCCGCGATCTGGCCGGGGGCCAGGGGTGAGGCGTCGGGAACCGGTCGCAGGGGGCCGAGCTTGACCCGCTGGCCGCGGAACTCGGTCCACGCGCCCGGGGCGGGGGTGCAGGCACGGACCAACCGGTCGACGCGCATGGCGGGTGCGGACCAGTCGACCCTGGCGTCGTCGACGCTGATCTTCGGGGCGAGGCTGACCCCCTCCGCGGGCTGCGGCACGGCCTCCAGCTTGCCGTCCTCGATCCCGTCGAGGGTGGCCGTCAGCAGCCCGGCACCGGACTCGGCGAGCCGGGCGAGCAGTTCCCCGCTGGTGTCCGCGGGGCGGATCTCCTCGGTGACCACGCCGTAGACCGGGCCCGCGTCCAGCTCCCTGACGATCCGGAAGGTGGCCGCGCCGGTGATCGCGTCACCGTGCAGCACGGCGTGCTGCACCGGCGCCGCGCCGCGCCAGGCCGGCAGCAGCGAGAAGTGGAGGTTGACCCAGCCGTGCCGGGGAATGTCCAGGGCGGCCTGGGGCAGGAGCGCACCGTAGGCGACCACCGGGCAGCAGTCGGGGGCGAGCTCGGTGAGCCGGTCGAGGAAGGCCGGGTCACCCGCCTTCTGCGGCCTGAGCACCTCGATGCCCGCCTCCTCGGCGAGCTCGGCGACAGGGCTCGGATGGACCCTGCGGCCCCTGCCCGACTGGGCGTCCGGCCGGGTGACGACGGCGACGACATCATGGCGGGGCGAGTCGATCAGAGCCCGCAGCGCGGGCAGGGCTGTGTCCGGGGTTCCGGCGAAGACCAGGCGCAAGGTTCCTACAGAGCCTTCCCGTGGGTGGCGTGCGGGGAGAACTTGAACGCGGGGGCCGACAGACCGTTCCAGTCGGCCTCGCGGATCGCCTTCATGGCGAGTTTGCGCTGTTTGGCGTCCATCCGGTCGATGAACAGCACGCCGTCGAGGTGATCGGTCTCGTGCTGGAAGCAACGGGCCATCAGGTCGGTGCCCTCAAGCGTCACCGGCTCGCCGTGCATGTTGAAACCGGTCGCCACGGCCCGCAGCGCCCTGGGCGTGGGGAACGAGAGGCCGGGGAAGGACAGGCAGCCCTCCTCGCCCTCCTCGTCCGCCTCGTCCGACAGGTCGAGGTTGGGGTTGATCAGGTGCCCGAGCTGATCGTCCACGTAGTAGGTGAAGACCCGGAGCCCGACCCCGATCTGGGGTGCCGCCAGCCCGGCCCCAGGTGCGTCCATCATCGTGTCGGTGAGGTCCTTGACGAGCTTGCGCAGCTCCTTGTCGAAGTCCTTGACCGGATCGGCCGGAGTGCGCAACACCGGGTCGCCGAAAAGGCGGATCGGCTGAATGGCCAACAGGGGTCTCCTCACGCTTCAGGGGATCGCCCCAGTCTAAGGGCGCCGGCCGCCTCCCCCGGGCCTTCCCGCGCACCTCAGCGGGAGCGGGCCTTCATGGCGGCCTTGCGGGCCGACTTGGCCACCGCGGCGGTGCCGTGCCTGGAGCCGAGCAGGTCGAGGACGGCGAACGTGTCGGGGTGCTCCACCAGGGCCATCTCCTCGACCACGCGTACCAGGTCCTCTCCGGGTTCGAGCGCGTCGAACTCGCAGATCGCCTCGGAGGCCTCGCCCCGCTCCAGCAGCGAGGCGAGCGAGTCGACCGCGAGCCAGGTGTTGTCCGCGGGGGTGAGCGCGGGCGCGGGCAGATCGCGGATGTGCAGCCAGGAGGCGGCGTAGCGCCACATGGCGGGCTCGGAGAGCGCCTCCCTGAGCGGGGCCTCGGCCTCGGGGCCGAGCTCCTCCAGGATCGCGCCCGCGACACCGCGCCGGCCTGCCGTGCCCGAGGCCGCGACCTTGACCAGCTCGCGCGCGGCGGCCTCGGGGTGGCGGGACTCCAGCCACACGGTGACGGCGCTGGGCGCGGCGGAACCCTTCACGATCGCCTCGACCAGCTCGGGCGCGCCGAGGTCGGTGAAGACGGCGACCTCGGCGCCCGTCGGCGCGTCGTGGCCCTCCCTGATGAGGTCCTGGCGGATGGCCCACATGCCGAGCGGGGTCAGCCGGGGCCTGCCCGCCCGCGAGGTCTCGACCAGCCCGCAGTAGCCCAGGAGCGACAGGGCCGACTCCAGCTGGGCGGGCAGCGTGCCGGTCAGCGTCCTCATCTCGGCGGGACCGGCCCCGCAGGCCACCCGGTGCGACTGCAGGATGCCCTTGACCAGGGTCGCGGTGGACAGTCCTTCGCGCACGGCGTACAGCGTGGCGAGCATCTCGGCCAGGTGATCGTCGATCACGGGAGACCCGGTCAGGTCGTCGTCCGCACGGTCGAGGACGTCCATGACCACGCCGTCCCAGAACCCCAGCACGGCCCGGTGCGGCAGGTCGGCGGAGAGCGCCAGCGGGCCGGGGTCCACCCGGCCGCGGGAGATGCGCAGCATGCCGGTGTTGACCGCGACCACCCAGAGCAGGTGCAGCCGCGCCGGGCCCGGCAGGCCGAGCTCCGCGCACGGCGCGAACGGGTCGGGCAGCAGTCCCTCGGGGGTCACCGCGCGGGTGCCGGTCCAGGCGGCCAGCCGCTGGGCGTCGAGCACCAGCGGCACCAGCGGCACGGACGCGGCCAGCTCGGCGTCCGGGGCGAGGTCGACCGGCGGGAAGCTCAGCGCGTCGCCGCGCGGGGGGCAGTCACGGCCCGCGGCCGTGACCGACTCCTCCAGAACGGCTGTTCGCAGCTCGCGGGGTGCCGCTCCCAGCTCGTCCACAAGCCTGCGCAGCTCGCCGATGTCGAAGACGTTCCCACTGTTCCCGCTCTTTGCCACCCGTGAAACTTACTGCACTCGCGCCTCACGCATACACGGCTCAGCCGATGGCGCGGGAACGTGCCTTGAAAGCCGCCTTGCGGGCCGCCTTGGCCGCGTTGTGGTCCCTCAGGGAGCGTCCGAGCAGCTCAAGAACCTCGACGACCTCGGGGTGGTCGACCCGCCACATCTCCTCGATCACGCTCTGCGGCGGCCCGGAGGCGGACATGTTCTCGGCGAACGTCTCCGGATCCTCCTCGGCGGCGGGCATGGCCAGGACGAGCATGTCCACGCTCATCCAGAGCACCTCCTCCGAGGTGAGCGCGGGGGCCGCCAGACCGCGCGCGGTCAGCCAGTGGATGGCGTGCGGGCGCAGCTCCGGCTCCTCCAGGAAGGCCCGCACCGCCTCCTCCGCGTCGGCGCCGAGGCGGTCGACGATCGTCACCGCGATGCCCCTGGCGACCGAGGGCGCCCCCGAGACGGAGCCGAACAGCTCGGTGACCGCCCGCGCCGGGCTCCTGTGCCGCAGCCAGCCCTCGATGTCGGCCTCGGCCATCTCGGCGGGCATCCCCGACAGCAACCCCTCGATGAGCTCGGGTGCGTCGGCGAGGGCCAGGTCGGCCGCCTGGGGCGCCTCGATGCCCAGGTCGGTGTAGAGCCTGTGCAGCCCCCACAGGGCCAGCGGGGTGAGCTCCAGGAGTTCGTCGCCCGGCTCGGCCACCCCGCAGTAGGCGAGCCGCCGCACGACCTCGGGGACGTCGATCTCCCCCTCCTCCACCAGGCCGATCTCGTCCAGGTACTCCCTGACCAGCGGGATCGGCACGGGTGCCTGGAGCCGGTAGAGCATGTCGCACAGGCCGTAGAGCTCCTCGTCCAGGGAGACCTCACCCGTCACGGCACCGCCGGTCTCCTTCTCGACGACGAACTCGACGGTCGCGGCCCAGATGTCGAGCGGGTCGAAGTCCTCGCCGTCGAAGATGGCGGTGCCCTCGACGGTGACCAGGCCGGTGTGGACCGCGAGTTCCCAGAGCAGACCGGGGTCGGTCACCGAGAGCTGGGCGATCGCCTCGGTGGCGTCACGGACCCTGAGCCTGCCCTTGACGGTGGGGGTACGCCCTCCCGCGAGCATCCACTGGACCAGCCTGCGCGCGTCGGTCAGCAGCGGCACCCGCAGGGCGCTCTGGGCGAGCGTCTCGCGGGGCGCCAGGCGCACCGGGGGAAGCGGCGAGCAGCCGGGGCAGTCGCAGTGCTCGACGGCGGGCTCCTCCTGCACCGCCAAGACGGAGAGGATCGCGTTCCCAGCGCTCTCAGTGCTCCCAGTGGCTCGCTCCAGCGAGTCGGCGCCCATCGCGCTGAAGAGGCTCTTGGCCATGCCGAACCTGGAGGTGTCGGCGAGGGCGATGGGCATCTCGGGCTCGATCCGGTCGAGGACGCTCCTCATCCGGACGGCCATCTTGCCGCCGATCTCCTCGGTCGAGAGCAGGAAGTCGACCAGGGTGCGGGCGGCGGCGACGGTCTCGGGGGCACTCTCCGGCGGGGCGATGACCTTGCGTGGATAGATGTTGAGCAGCAGCTCCTCGAAGGCGACAGGGGTGAAATCACCCAGCTCGTTCACGTCCAGATAGTCACTCGCGTAGTCGCAGAGCAGCCGCACCTCGTCCACGTCAACGTCCAGGCCGCGCGCACGCCCCCACGCGCGCAGGTCGTCTACGGCCCGATTCACCCATTCGATCGACACAGGGGAAAATTAACGGCTTACTGCCAGCACCGCGAATCGGGGAAACAACTCAAATCACATCTAGAGGGTCAATGCATACCTTGACCACCTCCGCGGCCTTGCGTGCGGAGCGCACTCCCACGGCTCCTTTCAGAGCCGCGGCCAGCGTGGAGCCGGAGCCTCGCGCGATCCGCACCATGGCACGTTCCCGCACTTGATCCCCCCTGGGCGAGGCCACCGGGACCGGGCCGAGCACCTGTGCCTCGGGGGGCAGCGCCATCTCACCGAGCATTTCCCTGACCCCCGCCGGAGATCCGGTGAGCGTCGCCATTTTCACCGCCGGGGGGAAACCGAGTTCTGTCCTGTCGGCCAGTTCTCTCTCGGCATGTGTCACCGGATCCCAGCGCAGCAACGCCTGCACGACGGGCAACGAGGAATCGGCCAGCACGACCAGCTCGGCGGCGGGCCGCAGCAGCGCCGCCGCGTTCATCCACCGGCGCAGCGTCTCCTCGGCGGCGCGCAGGTCCGGTCTGCCGAGCAGCGCCCAGCCGTCCAGCAGCACCGCCGCCGCGTATCCACCCTCGGGCACCGGCTCGGCTCCCGGGGTGGCCACCACCAGTGCCCGGGCCGCGCCGACCGTGGCCAGCACCCCGTCCCTGCCCGACGTCTTGACCCGTACGGAGGGGAAGGCCCGCCCCAGTTCCTCGGCGGTGCGGCGGGCACCGACCACCTGGGCCCGCACCCGCGCCCCGCCGCAGGAGGGGCAGCGCCACTCGCCGGCGATCCGGCCGCACCAGCGGCAGTACGGGGCCACGTGGCCACCACGTAGCGCGAAGGGTCCGCCGCAGTGCCCGCAGCGGGCCGGCGTCCGGCAGCCCTGGCAGGCCAGCGCGGGCAGGTAGCCCCGCCGGGGGACCTGCACCAGCACCGGGCCGCTCTCCAACCCCGTGCGCAGGATCCGCCAGGCGAGGCTGGGCAGCCGGGCGGCCCTGGCCGCCTCGTCCCTGGCCAGCTCCGAGTCCTCCCCCGCCGGGCGGACCCTCGGCGCCCTGGCCCTGACCGCCTGGCGGGCCGCGACGATGGGCCCCGCCCAGCCCGTGGCGATGAGCTGGGTGGCCTCCGCCGTGCGGGCGTACCCGCCGATGAGCAGGCCCGCGCGGGCCCGGTGGGCACGCAGTGCGAGGACCTCCCTGGCGTGCGGGTAGGGGGCGAGCCGCTCGGAGTGCAGGTCGTCACCGTCGTCCCAGATCACCGCCAGCCCGAGGTCGGCGACCGGGGCGAACGCCGCCCCCCTGGTGCCGACGGCGACCCGGACCTGACCTCTGGACAGGCGCAGCCACCGCCGGTAGCGCTCCGCGGGCCCGAGGTCCGCCGTCAGCGCCACATGCGCACCGGGCCCCAGAACGGCGCTCAGCGCCGCGTCGGCCAGGGCCACGTCCTTGCCGTCGGGAAGCACCACGAGGGCTCCCCTGCCACCGTGCAGGGTCTCCCGTACGGCAACCGCGACCGCCCGTGGCCACCCGGGCCCGTCCTGGTCGGTGCCCGGCAGAGCGGTCCACACGGCTCGGGGGGAGCCCCCCTTCGCCAGCGCCGCCAGGAACGCCTTCCCCTCCCGGTAGTCCGCCCACGGCCCCGGCCCCACATCCGGCCCGCTCTCCCCTCCCCATCCCGGTGCCTGGGCCGGCCCGCTCCTCGCTCCCGGCTCCGGATCCGTCCGCTGCCCCGGTCCCTCGGCCGGTCCGCTCTCCACTCCCCGGCCCGGCTCGGATTCCGGCTCCCCCCGGGTCTCATCCGCTTCGGCCCCGCCCTGGGGCACGCCCGCTTCCGGCTCCCGCCGGGTCTCACCCTCGACGCCGATCATCTCCGCCGGCGGGGCCGTACCCGCCGCGGGAACGGCCTCGGCCTCGACCCTGGCGTGGCGGGGCGGGACGGCCAGGCGCAGCACGTCGGCCATGGTCCCGGCGTAGTGGTCGGCCACCACCCGGGCCAGCGCGGCGATCTCCGGGGTGAGCACGGGCTCGGCGGAGACGACCCGCTCCAGGCGGGTCAGCTTGCCCTGGTGCTCGGTGGTCTCCACCCGTTCCAGCAGGAACCCGTCGACGAGCTTGCCCGCGAACCTGATCCGGACCCGGCACCCCGGCACCGCGGCGGTGTCCAGGGGGGCGGGGACGAGGTAGTCGAACAACCGGTCGAGGTGCGGCAGCGGGGTGTCGACGACCACCCGCGCGACCGGCAGCTCCGCGGCCGGCTCCGGCACCCCTCTGACCTGCTCGGCCACCCCTTGCGCCCGGATCACCCCCGCCGCTCGGACGGCCCCCGCCCGTGCCCTGGCGGCCCTGCCGGGCACGGGCCGCTCGCGTACGGCGTCGAGCGGCAGGAGGGCGTCATCGTCCGGCGAGGGGTTGGCGTGGGTCACCCGCCTGTCCTACCAGAAGCCGGCCCCCGTCCAGACGGTCGGCCCGTCGGCGGTATGGCACCGGGTGCGAGAAGCACCGGACATGGAACGGCATACCGGACGGACCACCACCGAACCCGACCGGCTGGATCGGCCCGCGACTCCAGGCGGGCGAATCGGGCAGACCGGGTGGCACAGCGGTGGACCCGGCCGGGCGGACCGCCACCGCACCCCGTTCTGCCGGGTCAGATGGCGCGGCGGTGGGTCCAGCGGCCACCGAGCAGGGTGCCGAGGATCGGCATACGACGGAGACCGTCCCCGTCCAGCCCCGCCGGATCGTACTCGGTGATCATCAAGTCCGCGGGGTCGCCCGGGCGCACCCCGGCGCGGCCCCGGCCGGCCGCCGCCAGCGCCACCGGCAGCGAGATCGCCTGTTCCGGGTGCCACGGCGGCCGCTCGTCGTCGGTCCTGGCCACGGCGGAGGCGATCCCGTCCCACGGGTCGAGCGGCGCCACCGGAGCGTCGGAGCCCAGCTCCAGGGTCGCCCCCGCGGCCAGCAGGTCGGCGTAGGCGAAGGCCCGCCCGGTCCGCCCCCGCCAGTGCAGATCGGCCACCTCCCGGTCGTCGGGCGCGTGGGCGGGCTGCACACCCGCCACCAGACCGGGCCTCGCGAACCTCCCGAAGTCCTCCGGGCGGACCAGTTGCGCGTGCTCGATCCTCCCCGGGCAGCCGACCCGCTCGAAGGCGTCCAGCGCGATGCCCACCGCCAGGTCGCCGATGGCGTGCACCGCCGGGACGATCCCATGCCTGGCGGCCAGCTCCATGACCCCGTACAGCTCCGCCGGCGGTGTCTCCAGCAGCCCGCGCGCGTCGCCACCGGGATACGGGTCCGCGCAGTAGGCGGTCCTGGTGTTCAGCGAACCGTCCACGAACGTCTTCACCGGCCCGACCTCCAGCAGGCCCCCCGACCCCGCGACCGGCTCCCCGGTGCGCAACCCGCGATCGATCGCCTCTTCGAGCCGGTTCACCGGGATCGAGCAGCTGACCCGGACGTCGACCGCCCCCCGCGAGATCCGCCGGGTCCAGTCGGTGACGTTGTCGGCGAACTCGAAGTCCAGCACGCCGACGACGCCCCTGGCCGCGGCGGCGGTGGTGGCCTCGGCCACCCAGCGGTCCAGCTCGTCCTCGGGGGGCGGAGGCATCTGGGCCATCGCGTCGTAGCAGTCGCGCTCGCGCAGCACCCCCGTCGGATGCCCGCCCCTGCCGATCACCGCCAGCGCGGCCGGGCTGAACCAGGCGGTGTGCAGGTCATTGCTCACCAGCACGATCGGGCAACCCGGCGCCGCCGCCTCCAGCAGCGACTTGTCCGGCGTGTCCGGCCACAGGCCGTCGCGGAAGCCGTAGCCGACCGTGAACCCGGACGTACCCGCCTGCGGGGCGACGAGGTCGACCGCCTCCCGCGCCGACCGCGCCGAGGTCAGATCGATCCTGCGCCGGGCCTGTGCCCACTGCACGGAGTGCACGTGCGCGTCCCACAGCCCCGGCAGCAGGGTGGCGCCCCCGACGTCCACCGACTCGTCGCAGGCAGGGGGCTCCGAGGCCACCTCCGCGACCCGGCCGTCAACGATCAGGACATGGCGCAGCGGCCCACCGAGACCGATCCGCGCGTTACGCAGCAGCAGGCGAGCAGAGGGAGAGGACATGAGGAGACTCTAGGCGGACGACCGACGCCCCCTCCCCTCGGCTGCCGGGGCAACAGGTCCCCCGCCCGACAAACCCGACCGATCGCTCATTCCGGACTCCCGGGACCGAGGCCCGCTCGGCAGACTGTCGGGGGTGACAGACCCCCTGCTGAACGACGAACTCGACTCCGTTCCCGACCATGACCGGTTCGCCACCGTGGACGAGATCACGGCCGCCCTCACCCGGCTGGCCGCCGACCATCCCGGCGTCGCCTCGCTGAGGCGGGTGGGCAGCTCCGCCCTGGGTGAGCCGATCCTCTGCCTGAGCGTCGGTGACGGGCCGCGTCACGCGCTGGTCGGCGCCATGCCGCACCCCAACGAGCCCATCGGCGGGCTCACCGTGATCCATCTCGCCACCCGGCTGTGCGAGAGCGCCGCGCTGCGCGAGGCCACCGGTCACACCTGGCACATCGTGGGCTGCCTCGACCCGGACGGGACCAGGCTCAACGAGGGGTGGTTCGCCGGGCCGTTCACCAAAGCGCACTACGGCAGGCACTTCTACCGTCCGGCGGGTGACGAGCAGGTCGAGTGGACCTTCCCCTTCGCCTACAAGCGCGCCTACTTCGACCGGGTGATGCCCGAGACACTGGCGCTGATGCGGCTGATCGACGACACCCGCCCGGCGTTCATGACCACCCTGCACAACAGCGAGATGGGCGGGGCGTTCTTCTACCTCAACCGCCCGGTGCCCGAACTGCAGGCCCTGCTCAAGTCCCTGCCGGGCCGGTACGGCGTGCCGCTGCACGCGGGCGAGCCCGAGCACCCCTCGGTACGGACCCTGGAGGAGTCGATCTTCCTCGCCCCGCGGATGGAGGACACCTACGACTACATCGAGGCGCTCGGCGAGGATCCGGCGGCGCAGCTCACCGGCGGGTCCAGCGACTCCTACGCCGCCCGGTACGGCACGCTCTGCCTGACCGCCGAACTGCCCTACTGGAGGGATCTCACCGCCGACGACCGCTCCCCCGCCGGGGTCGGATACGCCGATCTGATCCGGACCCACGCGGCGGACCTGCGCGAGACGTTCGCCGTCCTCGACGAGACGCTCGGCGCCGTCTCCGGCGACCTGGCGACCCGCTCCCCGTTCGTCCGGGCCAGCAGGTTCTTCGTTCCGTTCATCGAGGGGATGGCCACCACCGCCGAGCACCACGCGCGGGCACCGGAGAGCGACCGGCCGGCCACCGTCGCCGAGCGGCAGTCCTGCCGCGACACCGCGCACAGCGTCCGGCTCAGGTTCGGGGGCATGCTGCTGCGCGCGCTGGAGGGCGAACTCGCCGTCGGCAACGGCACCCCGACCATCCGGGCGCGGGCCCGCACGCTGTCGGACACCTACGCCAAATGGTGCGCCGAGGCCGAGGCGGGCACCCCCGACGAGACGATTCCGATCCGCCACCTGGTCGCCATCCAGTACGGCGGCATCCTCGCCGGAGCCGCCCACGCCTGAGGCTCCCAGCCGATCGAATTCCTATCCGGCTGCGATCCGGATGCCTAAGGTAAAATTGGGGATTGCCTTCGGTAGGAGACTTTCGATATGGGGCCGACGCCGCCTGCGTCATCGGGAAACGGGTCATCTCCGGATGAATACTCAGGAATTGATCCGGAGTTGATGGAGCAATTCATCGCGTCGCTGGAGCAAGCACGGAAAGTGATCGGTGAGGAGACCGCGAGAATTCTGAACGCGCTTTCCTCAGCGGGCGCCGACCGGTCCGCGGCGCTGCGGATCCGCGAGATCGAAGGCCGACCGGAACAGGAGATCCCGCGACTGTGCGGGCGCAACCAGATGATCCAGGAGTCCGACTCCCCGGCGGACCGGGCCCCGGCCCCCCCGAACGATCCGGCCTTCGATCAGCCTCCCATCGCCGGGAAAGACGGCGGCCTGCTTCCCTTCAAGGAACTCGCCAAGGACCCGAAACCGACCGGCTGATCCGCAACGGACCTGGGAGCGGAGACCTCGGCACCGCCGGAGGAGCCGCGACGCGGCTCGACGTTTTCTTTGGAGGAGCCAAAGACAAGACCCAAGGCACCCCCATCCCATTTGGATGAAACCGGCTTTAATTCATCCGGAGACATTCCGCCTCCCCGGAGACGACGAAATTATTTTTCCGGGAGGATGTGGTTACTGTTTTGACGCGCGAATCCTTCTTTACCAGCTCGTCTCTCGGCGCTGCCCGATCGACGGATGAAATCTTGTATCCCCGTCTCCCCAGGCCACCGGCCAGCATATTGAGCATGTTTATCGAATCATCTACGTCGGACCTTTTGACGCCGGCGACAGCATATGTTCTCCTCACCTTCTTCCCATCACAGGGGATGTCCTTCCCACCCCTGTCCGTTACTTTGACATCTTTCACAGCAAGCAAATTCATCAACCAGTCGATGTCCGCCTTCAGCGTCGCCTCGGCCTGGGCCGCCGTCAGCCCCGGAGGTTCGGCGCTCCGTCAGGTTCCTGCCGGCGGACTCGTCCTTTCAGCGGGACGCGGAGCAGATCGTCGCCGAACTCGCCGCCAACACCGTACGGCACGTTCGTCGTCGAGGTCGTCCGCAGACCCGAGGTCACCCGGGTGACGGTCTACGACTCCGGCCAGGGCTCCGTCCCCGCCGTCGTCCACCCCGCCCTCCTCGGTGAGGGCGGCAGGGGGCTCCCCCTGGTCACCGCCCTGGCCTCCCAGGTCGGCTGCCGAGGCAGCCAATCCCACGGCCACGCCGTCTGGGCCCAGTTCACCGTAGAGAAGCCCTCGGCCTGGACGTGCGACGGCCCCCGTGAATGAGTTTTCACGGGGGCCGTCTGGAGTGTGCGGGTCGTCAGAGACCGGCGGCGGCGCGCAGGGAGTCGGCGCGGTCGGTGGACTCCCAGGAGAAGCCCTCGCGACCGAAGTGACCGTAGGCGGAGGTGCCCGAGTAGATCGGGCGGAGCAGGTCGAGGTCGCGGATGATCGCGGCCGGGCGCAGGTCGAAGACCTTGACCACGGCTTCCTGGATCTTGCTGATCTCGATCTTCTCGGTGCCGAAGGTCTCGACGAACACGCCGACCGGGTGCGCCTTGCCGATGGCGTAGGCGACCTGGACCTCGGCGCGGTCGGCCAGACCGGCGGCCACGATGTTCTTCGCGACCCAGCGCATGGCGTAGGCGGCCGAGCGGTCGACCTTGGACGGGTCCTTGCCGGAGAAGGCGCCGCCACCGTGGCGGGACATGCCGCCGTAGGTGTCAACGATGATCTTGCGACCGGTCAGGCCGGCGTCGCCCATCGGGCCGCCGATCTCGAAGCGGCCGGTCGGGTTGACCAGGAGGCGGTAGCCCTCGGTCTCGATCTCCAGGCCGGCCAGGACCGGGTCGACCACGTGCTCCTTGATGTCGGGAGCGAGCATCTCCTTGAGGTCGATCTCGGCCGCGTGCTGGGTGGAGACGACCACGGTGTCGAGCCGGACCGGCTTGTCGCCGTCGTACTCGACGGTGACCTGGGTCTTGCCGTCGGGGCGCAGGTAGGGCACCGTGCCGTCCTTGCGGACCTGCGACAGGCGCTCGGCCAGGCGGTGCGCCAGCTGGATCGGCAGCGGCATCAGCTCGGGGGTCTCGCGGCAGGCGTAACCGAACATCAGGCCCTGGTCACCGGCGCCCTGGCGGTCGAGCTCGTCGCCCGCCTCGCCCTCGCGGTTCTCGTAGGCGTCGTCGACGCCCTGGGCGATGTCGGGCGACTGCGCACCGATGGACACCGACACGCCACAGGAGGCGCCGTCGAAGCCCTTGTGCGAGGCGTCGTAACCGATCTCGAGGATCTTCTCCCGGATGAGACCGGGAATGTCGACGTAGGTCTCCGTCGTCACCTCTCCGGCGACGTGGACCTGACCGGTGGTGATCAGCGTCTCGACCGCGACGCGGCTCTTGGGGTCACCCTTGAGCATGGCGTCGAGAATCGCGTCACTGATCTGGTCGGCGATCTTGTCCGGGTGGCCCTCTGTGACCGACTCGGAGGTGAACAGGCGACGGGACAAGTCAGTGGCTCCTCATGCAGCGGCTGCTGGCGTCTGGGGCTCTGGCATCGGCAGGACACCAGTAGCGCTCCGGCGAATTCTAGCCCCACCTGATGCGGGGCCGCGAAACCGTCTCAGATCGTGTCACCCTAAATGTTCAGATCATGTACTGGAAGGGCTGCGGGTTCACCGGAATCCATCGCGGGGAAACCCACCTGCCATGACGTGAGGCGGGACACGTTCCGGAAGTCGCCCAGAAAGGATCCGGAGCCCACGAAATCCCCGGCTCACCTCACTGGCCCGGGACTCAAAGCCCCGGCTCCCGGGCTCACCCACATCTCGCGGGCGGGATGCGCAGCCCCCGCCCCACCCGGATCCCCAGGGGCTCACAGCCCGGTTCACAGATCGGGCAGCGGGTCGGGCGGCAACGTCTCCGGGGCGAAGACCTCGGCGTCTGCGGCGGAGATCACCGCGGCGTACTCCTCCTCGATCTCGAACACCATGCCACCGAACTCGATGGCCGCGCCCGCGGAGAACTCCAGCGGGCCGAGCCGGGTGCGCCGGGCATGGGTGGCGTACACCGAGGTCGGCGCGTCGCGGTCGAAGAACTTGGTGGAGAGCAGGTAGATGGTGCGGTCAGTGATCACGATGAGGAAGGTCGCCATGCCCGGGGTGCCCACCGACAGAGCCGGCAGGACGTAGTGGATCTCCTCCCCCGGAGGAAGCAGCGCTCGGCATCGTGCCCTGACCGCGGCGGCGACAGGCATGATCCAAACCCCTCCCGGCTGCGATGTGGCAGGGCTCTGGGAGGCAGTATCCGCCGGGAGTCGGGCTACGGCAAGTGGTCAGGCCAGGCGTGCGGCGACGAGGTCCCAGAGCACGTCGGCAAGGGCCTCCTTGGGACCGCGCGGGATGTCGACCTGCTCCCCGTCCGCGAGGAGGACCACCGCCGCGTTGTCGGGGGTGCCGAAGGCGAGATCGTCGCCGACCTGGTTGACGACGAGCAGATCACAGCCCTTGCGGGCGAGTTTGGCCCGCCCGTTGGCGAGGACGTCGTCGGTCTCGGCCGCGAATCCCGCGATCACCTGAGGATACGGCTTGAGCCCCGCACGGCGCCGTTCCCCCAGCTCCGCAAGAATGTCCGGATTTTTCACCAGATGAATGGCGTCAGGCTCGTCGGCGGTCTTCTTGATCTTCGACTCGCTCCGCGCCGAGGGCCGGAAGTCGGCGACGGCGGCGGCCATGACCACGGCGTCGGCGCCCTCCACCGCCTCCAGCACGGCGTCGCGCAACTCCAGGGCCGAGGTGACCCGGACCATCTTGACTCCCGCGGGGTCGGGCAGGGCGACGTTGGCGGCCACCAGGGTGACCTCCGCCCCCCGGGCGACGGCCGTGCGGGCCAGGGCGTACCCCTGCAGCCCCGAGGAACGGTTGCCGATGAAACGGACCGGGTCGATGGCCTCGCGGGTGCCGCCCGCGGAGATCACCAGGCGACGGCCCGCCAGGTCCGCGGGGCGCCCGGAGAGGACGCCGCGGCAGACCTCGAAGATCTCCTTCGGGTCCGGCAGGCGGCCGGGACCGGTGTCGGCCCCGGTCAGGCGGCCCACCGCGGGATCGACGACGATCGAGCCGCGCTCGCGGAGCGTGGCCACGTTCGCGCGGGTCGCGGGGTGCTCCCACATCTCGGTGTGCATCGCGGGGGCGAACACCACCGGGCAGCGCGCGGTGAGCAGGGTGTTGGTCAGCAGGTCGCCGGCCAGCCCGTGGGCGGCCTTGGCGAGCACGTCGGCGGTGGCCGGTGCGACGACCACCAGGTCGGCGCCCTGCCCGATGCGGACGTGCGGCACCTCGTGCACCGACTCCCAGACGTCGGTCGTGACCGGGTTGCCGGACAGCGCGGCCCAGGTCGGCTCACCGACGAAGCGGAGCGCCTCCCTGGTCGGGACCACGCGCACCTCGTGGCCGGACTCGGTGAACAGGCGCAGCAGCTCGCACGCCTTGTAGGCGGCGATGCCCGCGCTCACACCGAGGACGACCCTCGGCTTGCGGGGAACCACGGAGGTCGGCATCGAGGTGGGTCAGCCCTCGATCGGCTCGGAGGTGAGCAGGCCCTCGCTGACCTCGCGCAGCGCGATGGAGAGCGGCTTCTCCTGCGCGTGGGTCTCGACGAGCGGGCCGACGTACTCGAGCAGGCCCTCACCGAGCTGGGAGTAGTAGGCGTTGATCTGACGCGCCCGCTTGGAGCCGAAGATCACGAGACTGTACTTGCTGTCGACGATGTCGAGCAGGGCGTCGATCGACGGGTTGGTGATGCCTTCGGAGTAGGCGGCGCTGGTTGCCACGTGTGATTTCCCCTAGCTAGGTGAACGTCCGAGGCGTGAACCCTCGGGAGCATCAGCCAACAAGGCTATCAGCCGATGACATACATCCTGGACTGACGTGTTGACGAGCGTCAGGTCGAACTCCCGCTCGGCCGCCATCTCGATCCGGCCGGCCGCCAGGCGGCGGGCGATGACGTCCTCGGGCTCGGTGCCCCGGCCGCGCAGGCGCTTCTCCAGCTCCTCCCAGGTCGGGGGGGCCAGGAAGACCAGCAGGGCCTCGGGCATGGTCGCCCGGACCTGCCTGGCGCCCTGGAGGTCGATCTCCAGCAGCGTGGGCACCCCGGCGGCGAGTTTCTCGAGCACCGGGCCACGCGGCGTTCCGTACCGGTTCCCGGCGAACTCGGCCCACTCGAGCAGCTCGCCGGAGGCGGCGAGGCGGTCGAACTCCTCGTCGTCGGCGAAGAAGTACTCGACCCCGTGGGTCTCCCCGGGACGGGGTTTCCTGGTGGTCACCGAGACCGACAGCCACACCTCCGGGTGTGCCCGCCGAAGCTCGGCGACGACCGTGGACTTGCCGACGCCGGACGGCCCGGACAGGACCGTCAGACGCCTACCGGCCGGGAGTCCGGCGAGGGCTCGCGCCCCCTTCGGACCTCCGGCCGAGGATGTGGAGCGACCGGCTCCGCCCTCGGCGGTTGCCTCCGGAGCCCGGCTCTTGCCGGACCGCGACGTTCCGGTCACTCCAAACCCCCCGTGATGCTGTCCCCATATGGGGTGAACGTGGTCGTTTGAACCGAGATTAGCTCTCGGCCCCGCCGAACTCACGCTCGAGCGAAGCTCGCTGGTTCGTACCCAGGCCCCGCACGCGGCGGGACTCGGCGATGCCAAGCCGCTCCATGAGCTGCTTGGCGCGAACCTTACCCACGCCGGGGAGCGACTCAAGAAGGGCCGAAACCTTCATCTTGCCGATGACGTCGTCGGCCTGCCCGTCTTTGAGCACCTCAGCCAGAGAGACCGCACCGTGCTTCAGGCGGTTCTTCACCTCGGCACGCTCTCGGCGGGCCTTGGCAGCCTTCTCTAGGGCTGCGGCGCGCTGCTCAGGGGTTAGGGGAGGAAGAGCCACGCCGGGTCACCTCGAATTTCCTGTCGATGTACTCGGACGGGAAGGGAAACTAGCTGGTCATGGCGCTTCAAGCAACGTCAAGACCACTTTATCCCCCTAGAAAATCTACTTCGTGACTTTCCGTGCTCACGACATCGCCCTGTGTGGACAAAACTACGCTCAACGCCGAGTTTTCCGGGGTTGTGTCATGCGCCGTGTCCGGCGGCCGCGGAGGTGCGCCGGAGGGCCGCGGCGATGCCCGCGGCCGTCGCGCCGGGGTCGGCGGAGCCGGTGATCGGGCGGCCGATCACGAGAAGGTCCGCCCCGTCGGCGAAAGCCTGCTCGGGGGTCGCTACTCTTGCCTGATCCTGACTCTCGGCGCCGGCGGGGCGGACGCCGGGGGTGATGAGCGTGATGTCGGGCCCGACCTCGGCACGCACCGCGGCCACCTCGCGCGGCGAGCAGACGAGGGCCTGGGCGCCCGCGGCGACGGCCATGGCCGACAGGCGGCGCACGGCGTCCTCGGACGGGCCCCTGACGCCCATCTGCTCCAGATCGGCCTCCGAGAGCGACGTGAGCAATGTCACCGCCGCGATCTGGGTGTTGGGCATGGCCTCCACCGCCGCCCGGATCATCGCCGGGCCGCCGGTGGCGTGGACCGTCAGGATGGCGGGCTTGAGCCTGGCCACGGCCCTGGCTGCGCCCGCGACGGTGTTGGGGATGTCGTGGAGTTTAAGGTCGAGAAAGACCCGCACCCCGCTCGCCCCCCGGACCGAGGCGATCACGTCGGGGCCGTAGCGGAGGTAGAGTTCCAGCCCGACCTTGACCGTGGTGACGTGTGGAGTGACCAGGCTGGCCCAGTGAGCCGCGGTCTCGAGGTCTGGCGCGTCCAGGGCGACGGCGATGGGTGCGGGCGTCACAGGGAACTCTCCTCAAGGTCTATCCGGTGCCGGGTGGACGCCCCCGGCGGGCGGTGTGCCAGCCCGACCGCGTCGGCCAGCCGGTGGAACCCCCGGGCCGCCAGGATCTCCTCAAGCTCGCGGAGGATGCGCAGGCAGGCGTAGGGGTCGTGGAACAGTGCGGTCCCCACGGCGACGACGCAGGCTCCGGCGAGGATGAACTCGAAGGCGTCCCTGCCGGTCAGCACGCCGCCCATGCCGATGATGGGCACGCTGGGCAGGGCCGCGTGGACCTGCCATACGCAGCGTACGGCCAGTGGCCTGACCGCGGGGCCCGACAGGCCGCCGGTGACCGCCGCGAGCACGGGCCGCATGGCCTCGGTGTCGATGCTCATGCCGAGCGGATTGTTGATCATCGACAGGGCGTCGGCGCCGCCGTCCACGCACGCGCGGGCCACGCTCACGATGTCCATGACGTCCGGGGAGAGCTTGGCCACCACCGGCACGTCGTAGCGCATCACCGAGCGCACCGAGGCGATCACCTCGGCGGAGGCCGCGCCGTCGCGGGCGAAGACCCTGCCCCGGTCCTCGATGTTGGGGCACGACAGGTTGACCTCCACGGCGGTGACGCCGGGCGCGTCGGTGAGCCTGCGGGCCAGTGCGGTGTACTCGGCCACGGTGCCGCCGCCGATGGACACCACGGTCCGCACGCCCCGCTGGGCCAGCCAGGGCAGCTCACGCTCCAGGAAGGCGTCCACACCCGGCCCCTGGAGCCCGACGGCGTTGAGCATGCCCGAGGGCGTCTCGGCCATCCTGGGGGTCGGACGGCCCGCCCTGGGGGCCATCGTGATCGACCGGGTGGTCAGCGCGCCGATCCGGGCGAGGTCGAAGAACTGGGCGAGTTCGGAGCCGGACGCCGCGCACCCGGCGGCCGTGGTGACGGGGTTGACCAGTTCCACGTGCCCCAGGTACGTCCGCATGTCAACCGGCATTCCGTATTCCTCCACCGGGCGCTCCCAGCGCGTCGAACGGGATCGTCCCGACGTCGTCGAAGCGGACGCGCTCACCCCTGAAGACCGGTCCCTCGACGCACGAGCGCACCATCCGGGTCACCCCGTCGTCCCCGATGACCGGCAGCACGCACGTCATGCACACGCCGATCCCGCACGCCATCCGCTCCTCGACCGCCACCTGGACGGGGATGTCGAACTCGACGGCCACCGTGGTGACGCCGTGCAGCATCGGCATCGGACCGCAGGCGTAGACCGCGTCGGCCCGTACGTCGGCGATCACGCCGGGCAGCACGTCGGTCACCCGGCCGCGCATGCCCAGGGAGCCGTCCTCGGTGGTCAGCGTGGTCGTCTCCCCCATCCTCCTGGCCCGCAGGGCGCCGAACACCCGGTCGGCCGAGGCCGCGCCGAGCACGAAGTCGACGCGGCAACCACGCCGCTGGAGGGCGTCGGCCACGGTGAACAGCGTCGCCGAGCCGTGCTCGGCGCCGACCAGGACGCAGGTCACCGGGTCTCTGGGCAGCGGGAACGGGCGGCCGAGCGGACCCACCAGGTCGAGGGTGTCGCGGGCGCGCCGGTCGGCCAGCCAGGCCGTGCCCGGCCCGCTCACCGAGAAGACGAACTCGACGGTACCGCCGTAGTCGGGCTTGACGTCGTGGACGAAGAAGGCACGGCGCGTCAGCATCGACGTCTGCGCCCCGCCCACGGCCACCCCGACGAAGTGGCCGGGCCGGAAGCGCTCGGCGATGCCGGGCGCCACCACGGTGAGCGCATGGTAGGCGTCGACGCGGCGCGTCGTCAGCACCGTGCCTGTCACCTGCACCGGAGTAACAGGCGTCTTCCTCACCTCCGCTGGGGCGCCGGCCTCACTCCTCAACCGCTCCGCAACCGCTTCGCGTGCTCCTGAAGGGACCGTACGCCGATGTCACCGCGGACGATCGCCTGGATGCCCTGCACCGCCGCGGCCAGGCCCTGAACCGTGGTGATGCAGGGGATGGCGCGCAGCACGGCGGCGGTGCGGATCTCGTAGCCGTCCAGGCGGGGTCCCGACTGGCCGGGGCTGCCGAAGGGGGTGTTGACGATGAGATCCACCTCCCCGTCCAGGATGCGCCGGACGATGGTCTGCTCACCCGCGGGACCGGCTCCCTCGCTGTGCTTGCGCACGATCTTGGCACGGACACCGTTACGGCGCAGGACTTCGGCGGTGCCCTCGGTGGCGAGGATCTCGAAGCCGAGGTCGGCGAGGGCCTTGACCGGGAAGATCATGGCGCGTTTGTCACGGTTGGCGACCGAGACGAACGCCCGCCCCTTGGTGGGCAGCGAGCCGTACGCGGCGGCCTGCGACTTGGCGTAGGCGGTGCCGAAGAACTCGTCGATGCCCATGACCTCGCCGGTGGAGCGCATCTCGGGGCTGAGCACGATGTCCACGCCGCGGAACCGGTTGAAGGGCAGCACGGCCTCCTTGACCGCGATGGGCGCGTCCAGCGGCATGGTGCCGCCGTCTCCGCTCTCCGGCAGCAGGCCCTCCGCGCGCAGTTCGGCCACCGTGGCGCCCATCATCACCCGGGCCGCCGCCTTGGCCAGCGGCACCGCCGTGGCCTTGGAGACGAACGGGACGGTACGGCTGGCGCGGGGGTTGGCCTCCAGCACGTACAGGATGTTGGCCGACATGGCGTACTGCACGTTGAGCAGGCCGCGCACGCCCACACCTCTGGCGATGGCCTCGGTGGCGGCGCGGATGCGCTTGATGTCGTAGCTTCCCAGCGTCATCGGCGGCAGCGAGCACGCCGAGTCGCCGGAGTGGATGCCGGCCTCCTCGATGTGCTCCATCACGCCGCCGAGGTAGAGCTCCTCGCCGTCGAAGAGCGCGTCGACGTCGATCTCCACGGCCTCGTCGAGGAACTTGTCCACCAGCACCGGGTGGTCGCTGGCCGCGCCCGCCTTGGCCATGTAGGCGATCAGGGTCTCGTCGTCGTAGACGATGGCCATGCCCGCGCCGCCCAGCACGTAGGAGGGGCGCACCAGCACCGGGTAGCCGATCTCCGCGGCGATGGCCAGCGCCTCGTCGGAGGTCACCGCCACGCCGTGCTTGGGGGCGGGCAGGCCCGCCTCGGCGAGGACCCGGCCGAACGCGCCGCGCTCCTCGGCGAGGTGGATCGACTCGGGCGAGGTGCCGACGATCGGGACACCGGCGTCCTTGAGCGCCTGGGCCAGGCCGAGCGGGGTCTGGCCGCCGAGCTGGACGATGACGCCCGCGACGGGGCCGGTCTGCTGCTCGGCGTGGACGACCTCCAGGACGTCCTCCAGGGTGAGCGGCTCGAAGTAGAGGCGGTCGGAGGTGTCGTAGTCGGTGGAGACCGTCTCGGGGTTGCAGTTGACCATGACGGTCTCGTAGCCGGCCGCCGACAGCTCGAAGGAGGCGTGCACACACGCATAGTCGAACTCGATGCCCTGGCCGATCCTGTTGGGCCCCGAACCGAGGATGAGGACCTTGGGGCGCTCCCCGTAGGGGACCTCGCTCTCCTCGTCGTAGGTGGAGTACAGGTAGGGGGTCTGGGCGGCGAACTCGGCGGCGCAGGTGTCGACGGTGTTGTAGACCGGGCGGACGCCGAGCGCGTGGCGCAGGTCGCGCACCCGCGACTCGGTCATGCCGCGCAGCTCGGCGATCTGCGCGTCGCTGAAGCCGTACCGCTTGACCCTGGTCAGCATCTCGGCGGTCAGCTGCGGCACCTCGCGCAGCTCGGCGGCCATCTCGTCGATCGCGATCAGCTGGTCGACGAACCACGGATCGACACGGGTGGCCTCGAACAGCTCCTCGGCGCCCGCCCCGGCGCGGATGGCCTGCTGCATGGTGAACAGGCGCCCGTCGTGCGGGATACGGCAGGCGGCCAGGAGCTCGTCCCTGTCGCCCGGATCGCCCGCCCAGGTGAAGGAGGCGCCCTTCTTCTCCAGCGAGCGCAGTGCCTTCTGCAGGGCCTCGGGGAAGGACCGGCCGATCGCCATGGCCTCGCCGACCGACTTCATGTGAGTGGTCAGGGTCGCGTCGGCCCCGGAGAACTTCTCGAACGCGAACCGGGGCACCTTGACCACGATGTAGTCCAGCGAGGGCTCGAACGACGCCGGGGTCTCCCTCGTGATGTCGTTGGGGATCTCGTCCAGCGTGTAGCCGATGGCGAGCTTCGCGGCGATCTTCGCGATCGGGAAGCCGGTGGCCTTGGAGGCGAGCGCCGAGGAGCGCGAGACGCGCGGGTTCATCTCGATGACGACCATGCGGCCGGTGCGCGGCTCGACGGCGAACTGGATGTTGCAGCCGCCGGTGTCGACGCCGACCTCGCGGATGACCGCGATGGCCACGTCGCGCATGTTCTGGTACTCGCGGTCGGTCAGGGTCAGCGCGGGGGCCACGGTGACGCTGTCACCGGTGTGCACGCCCATCGGATCGATGTTCTCGATCGAGCAGACGATCACCACGTTGTCCGCCCGGTCGCGCATGACCTCCAGCTCGTACTCCTTCCAGCCGAGGATGGACTCCTCAAGGAGCACCTCGGTGGTCGGCGAGGCGTCGAGGCCCGCCCCGGCGATGCGGCGCAGCCCCTCCTCGTCGTGCGCGAAACCGGAGCCGACCCCGCCCATGGTGAAGGAGGGCCGTACCACCAACGGGTAGCCCAGCTCCCTGGCGGCGGCCAGGCACTCGTCCATGGTGTGGCAGACGGACGAGCGGGCCGACTCGGCGTTGAGGCCGTACTCCTCGGCGACCTTGGCCACGATGCCCTTGAACAGCTCGCGGTTCTCGCCCGCCTGGATGGCGTCGACGTCGGCACCGATCAGCTCGACCTCGTAGCGCTCCAGGACGCCGGCCTCGTACAGGGAGATCGCGGTGTTCAGCGCGGTCTGCCCGCCCAGGGTGGGCAGCAGCGCGTCGGGCCGCTCCTTGGCGATGATCTTCTCGACGATCTCGGGGGTGATGGGCTCGACGTAGGTGGCGTCGGCGAACTCGGGGTCGGTCATGATGGTCGCCGGGTTGCTGTTGACGAGGATCACGCGGAAGCCCTCGGCGCGCAGCACGCGGCAGGCCTGGGTACCCGAGTAGTCGAACTCGCATGCCTGGCCGATCACGATCGGTCCTGAGCCGATCACCATGATCGACTGGATGTCCGTGCGCTTAGGCACCCTTGCTTCCCTCCGTACCCATGGTCGCGTCCGGCTCCTCGCCGGCTCCGCGGAGGACTCGTCCCTCGTCCGCCACTCCGCCCGCTCGTTCCCCGGACCGCTCCGTGCTCTTGGTCGCGTCCGGCTCCTCGCCGGCTCCGCGGAGGACTCGTCCCTCGTCCGCCACTCCGCCCGCTCGTTCCCCGGACCGCTCCGTACTTGTGATCGCCCCGTTGACCGTTCCCCGCTCTCCCGCCATCAACGCGCAGAAGTCGTCGAACAGGCTTGCGGAGTCGTGCGGGCCGGCCGCGGCCTCCGGGTGGTACTGGACGCTGAAGGCCGGGCGGTCCAGCAGCCGCAGCCCCTCGACGCAGTCGTCGTTGAGGTTGACGTGGCTGACCTCCGCCGGACCGTACGGCGTGTCGAACACGCCCTCCAGCGGTGCCCGCACCGCGAAACCGTGGTTGTGCGCGGAGATCTCCACCTTGCCGGTTCCCCGGTGCTGTACCGGCTGGTTGACACCTCGATGGCCGTAACGCAGCTTGTAGGTGCCCAGCCCCAGGGCACGCCCGAAGAGCTGGTTTCCGAAGCAGATGCCGAAGAACGGGACACCCGCGTCGAGGACCCCGCGAAGCGCCTTGACCGGTCCGTCGGCGGTGGCGGGGTCGCCGGGGCCGTTGGAGAAGAACACCCCGTCCGGACCGAGCGCGAGGATCTCCTCCGTGGTGGCCGAGGCCGGCAGCACGTGCACCTCGCAGCCGCGCTCGGCCATCCGGTGCGGCGTCATCGCCTTGATCCCGAGGTCGACCGCGGCCACGGTGAACCGCCGCGCGCCGATCGCGGGCACCACGTACGGCTTGGCGGTGGAGACCTCCCCCGCCAGGTCGGCGCCCTCCATCAGGGGGCTGCCCAGCACCCGCTCCAGCAGCTCCTCGACCGGCGCCAGAGCCTTGCCGGAGAAGACCCCGGCCCGCATCGCTCCCCGCTCCCGCAGGTGACGGGTCAGGGCGCGGGTGCCGGGAATGGCGATGCCGACGACGCCCTGCTCCCTGAGGTAGTCGTCCAGGGAACGGTTGGAGCGCCAGTTGGAGGCCACCCGGGCCGGCTCGCGGACCACGTAACCGGCCACCCACACCCGCGAGGACTCCGGATCCTCGTCGTTGACCCCGGTGTTCCCGATGTGCGGCGCGGTCATCGCGACGATCTGGCGGTGGTACGACGGATCGGTCAGCGTCTCCTGGTAGCCGGTCATCCCCGTGTTGAAGACCATCTCGCCGAAGGTCTCGCCCTCGGCGCCGTAGGGGGTCCCGTGGAAGACACGTCCATCTTCCAGCACTAGCACTGCGGTCACTCACACACCCCGATCATCTCGGCTCCAGCTCCGCAAAGTATGAAATATCTGGCACATCGATTCGCCGTCGCCGCACCGAGCGGGACGCCCCCACGTCCCGGTGCGGGAAGGCGAAGGTATCCGACGCCCGGCGCGCGAAGGCGAGGAGTCCTCACGTGAGCTTCCCGTCCAGGACCGTCGGCCTGCCGCGCAGGAAGGTCGCCACGACACGGCCGGGCAGAGTAAGGCCCTGGTAGGGGGTGTTGCGGCTCTTGGAAGCGTAGCCCGCCGGGTCGACCGCGGCGCGCACCGCCGGGTCGTAGAGGGTGAGGTTGGCCGGCGCGCCGACCTCGATCGGCTGCCCGTGCCCTCGAAGCCTGCCGATCCTGGCCGGGGCGCAGGACATGCGCTCGGCGACACCGGCCCAGTCGAGCAGCCCCGTCTCCACCATCGCCTCCTGGACCACCGCGAGCGCCGTCTCCAAGCCGATCATGCCCATGGCGGCGGCGGCCCACTCGGTCTCCTTGTCCTCGACCGGGTGCGGGGCGTGGTCGGTGGCCACGCAGTCGATCGTGCCGTCGGCCAGAGCCGCGCGCAGCGCCTCGACGTCGGCGCGGGTGCGCAGCGGCGGGTTCACCTTGTAGATCGGGTTGTAGGAGCCGACCGGGGAGTCCTCGACGAGGTCGTCGGTCAGCAGCAGGTGGTGCGGGGTCACCTCGGCGGTGACGTCCCAGCCTTTGGACTTGGCCCAGCGGATGAGCTCCACCGAGCCCGCCGTGGAGACGTGGCAGATGTGCAGGCGCGAGCCGACGTGCGCGGCCAGCAGGCAGTCGCGGGAGATGATCGCCTCCTCGGCGACCGCGGGCCATCCGGTCAGGCCCAGCCTGCCGGAGACCGCGCCCTCGTTCATCTGCGCGCCCTCGGTCAGCCGCGGCTCCTGGGCGTGCTGGGCCACGACGCCGTCAAAGGCCTTGACGTACTCCAGCGCGCGGCGCATGAGCACCGCGTCGGAGACGCACTTGCCGTCGTCGGAGAAGACCCGGACCCGGGCCGCCGAATCGGCCATCGCGCCGAGTTCGGCCAGGTGCTCGCCGCCCAGGCCGACCGTGACGGCTCCGACGGGCTGCACGTCGCAGTAGCCCGCCTCCTGGCCCAGGCGCCAGACCTGCTCGACGACGCCTGCGGTGTCGGCGACCGGGTCGGTGTTGGCCATGGCGTGCACGGCGGTGTAGCCGCCGAGGGCGGCGGCGCGGGTGCCCGTGGTGACGGTCTCCGCGTCCTCACGTCCCGGCTCGCGCAGGTGGGTGTGCAGGTCCACCAGGCCGGGCAGGGCGATCAACCCCTCAGCCTCGACGGTCTCGACGGTCCCGCCGTCGCTCAGCCCCTGGCCGATCTCCACCAGGAGACCGTCGCGGATCAGGATGTCGACGGGCTCTCCGCCGAGGATCCTGGCGCCCCTGATGACGATGCCGTCACGCGTGGCCCCGATGCGGTCGTTCATCAGATCTCTCCCCCGAGGTCGGCGCCGCCAAGCAGCAGGTACAGAACGGCCATACGTGCGGTCACCCCGTTGGCGACCTGCTCGACGATCGTCGAGCGCGGCGAGTCGGCCACCTCGGCCGCGATCTCCATCCCCCGGTTCATCGGGCCGGGGTGCATCACGATGGCGTGGTCGGGCATCCTGGCGACGCGCTCGCGGTCGAGCCCGTAGCGGCGGCTGTACTCCCGCTCGGTGGGGAAGAACGCCGCGTTCATCCGCTCGCGCTGCACGCGCAGCATCATCACCACGTCGGACTTGGGCAGCATCGCGTCGAGGTCGTAGGAGACCTCGCACGGCCAGGAGTCGACGTTGACCGGGAACAGGGTCGGCGGGGCGACCAGGGTCACCTCGGCGCCGAGAGTGGCCAGCAGCAGCACGTTGGAGCGGGCCACCCTGCTGTGCAGCACGTCACCGACGATGGTGACCTTCCTGCCGTCCAGCGAGCCCAGGCGGCGGCGCATGGTGAAGGCGTCGAGCAGGGCCTGGGTGGGGTGCTCGTGGGTGCCGTCACCGGCGTTGACGACGCTGCCGCGCACCCAGCCGGCCAGCCGGTACGGGGCGCCCGAGGCGCCGTGCCGGATGACGACGGCGTCGGCGCCCATCGCCTCCAGGGTGAGCGCGGTGTCCTTGAGCGACTCGCCCTTGGAGACGCTGGAGCCCTTGGCGGAGAAGTTGATGACGTCCGCCGACAGGCGCTTGGCCGCGGCCTCGAAGGAGATCCTGGTCCGGGTGGAGTCCTCGAAGAAGAGGTTCACCACGGTGCGGCCCCGCAGGGTGGGGAGCTTCTTGATGGAACGTTCCGAGATCTTCGCCAGCTCGTCCGCGGTGTCCAGGATGAGCAGGGCGTCGTCACGGGTCAGATCGGCCGCCGAGATCAGGTGCCGCTTCACCGGCCGTCCTCCTTCAGCAGCAGGACCGCGTCGCGGCCGTCGTTCTCCTCCAGGTAGACCTTGACGCTCTCGGACTTGGAGGTCGGCAGGTTCTTGCCCACGTAGTCGGGGCGGATGGGCAGCTCGCGGTGGCCGCGGTCGACCAGGGTGGCGAGTTGCACGGCCTGCGGGCGGCCCAGGTCGTTGAGCGCGTCGAGCGCGGCACGGACCGTGCGGCCGGAGTAGAGGACGTCGTCGACGAGGACGACGGTCCTGCCGTCGATGCCGTCGGCGGGCAGTTCGGTGCGGCCCAGCGCGCGGGCGGGACGCAGGCGCAGGTCGTCTCGGTACATCGTGACGTCGAGGGAGCCGACGGGCACAGAACGGCCCTCGAACTGCTTGATGTGGGCGGCCAGGCGGCGGGCCAGGTGGACACCGCGCGTGGGGATGCCCAGCAGGACGACGTTCTCGCCGCCCTTGGTCCGTTCAAGGATCTCGTGGGAGATGCGGACCAGGGCCCGGTTGATATCGGGCTGCTCAAGAACGGCGCGCGCACCACTCAGCGCATGCGAAATGGCATCGGTCAAGGAGTAACACCACCTTTCCCGCCTCACGGGACGGGTCTTAAAGGAAGTCAGCACTCTTACGTTACCAGCCGCTCGACGGCTCGCCCTGACCGGACCCTGACCGGCCCCACCTCGGCGGACGCCGGACGCCCGCCCCAGCGATCTTCCCAAAAGTGAATAAATATCGTGATCTTCACTGACTTCCCATGGTTCTGGCGGGTATGCGCTTTAGGTCCGTACCAACGCGAGGTATGGCGAGCGCGCCCACGGGGTCCGGGGCGCCGCCCTCCCGACTCTCTCGTCACCAGCCGCGAAGGAAGAGAAATGGCCTTTCACGTCGACTCCGAGGTCGGCCGGCTCCACCAGGTCCTGCTGCATCGGCCCGAACTCGCCCTGAAACGGCTCACGCCGTCGAACAAGGACGACTTCCTCTTCGACGACGTGCTGTGGGTGCAGCGCGCCGTGGAGGAGCACGAGGAGTGGCAGAGACTCCTGGTCGACCAGGGAGTCACCGTCCACATGCTCTCCGACCTGCTCCATGAGACCGTCGAGATCCCCCAGGCGCGCAAGCACATCCTGGACGGCATCGCCGACGAGCGCTACTTCGGCCCGATGGCCGTCGACGCCATCCGCAACGCGCTGGACTCGATGGACTCCACGATGCTTCAGCGCTATCTCACCGGCGGCATCACCAAGCGCGAACTGGTGGACATGGGCACCGATCCCAAGAGCCTCGCCTTCCACACGCTCAGGCCGGACGACTTCGTCCTGCCCCCGCTGCCCAACCACCTGTTCACCCGCGACACCTCCTGCTGGATCTACGGCGGCGTCTCGATCAACGCGATGAGAAAGAAGGCCCGCCGCCGCGAGACGGTCAACATGGAGGCGATCTACCGCTACCACCCCGCCTTCGCCTCCGGTTACGACCGGCCCGAGGAGGGCGGCTACCACGTCTGGATGCCCGGCATCCCCGCGGCTCCGGCCACCATCGAGGGCGGCGACGTGCTCGTCATCGGCCAGGGCGCGGTGCTGGTGGGGATCAGCGAGCGCACCCAGCCGCAGGCTGTCGAGATGCTCGCGCGGAGCCTGTTCGCGAAGGGCGCCGCGACGAGGATCGTCGCGCTGGACATGCCGAAGGCGCGGGCCTTCATGCATCTGGACACGGTCATGACCAACGTGGACGTCGGGGTGTTCACCAAGTTCGCGGGGCTGGGCATGCTGCCCTCCTACACCGTCGAGCCCGGCGACAACGAGAAGGAACTCAAGATCACCGACCATCCCCCCGAGGACATGCACAGAGCCATCGCGCGGGCGATCGGCCTGGACGACATCAAGGTCCTCAGCGCGACACAGGACGTGTACGCCTCCGAACGGGAGCAGTGGGACGACGGCTGCAACGTGCTGGCCCTGCGACCCGGCGTGGTCGTGGCCTACGAGCGCAACACCACCACCAACAACCACCTGCGCCGCAACGGGATCGAGGTCATCACGATCCGGGGCAGCGAGCTCGGCAGGGGCCGGGGCGGCCCGCGCTGCATGAGCTGCCCGCTGGAACGCGACGGCGGCTGAGCCCTTCCGGGAGCCGGGCGGACCGCCGCCACGAAACGCCGATCCACACCTCCGGCCGGACGGGACCGTCGCACCGGGTATTCCTCCCGGCCACCTTGTCGAAGATCATACTCTGGTCGCCGCACCCGAAGATGATGTTGCCCCGAATCCCCCAGAAGAAGCCAGCATCCGGCGAAAATCCCGTAAAAACTAGAGGTTTCGCGATGCGCGGTAGGACAACTACCGCGTTTGAGGCGGACCACATCGGACCGGATTCGACATCTTTTTTCCAATCAGCTTGACCTTAGGCGCCCACAGCTTTACCGTCACTGTCCGTAACCACACCTCGTGGCGTTATCGGGTGAACCCTGACGCACCGGTCACCGAAGACGCCTACCCCGGGCGCCAACCCGGTGACCGGGGCATAAGTTGCGAGGTAGCACAATCAAGTTGAGAGCAGTACATACAGAGCCGGGGGGCCACACCATGCCGTCTGAGTACGCCAAATCGCTGGGTGCACGACTCCGCGCCATTCGCACCCAGCAGGGCCTGTCCCTGCACGGAGTCGAAGAGAAGTCCCGCGGGCGCTGGAAGGCGGTCGTCGTGGGCTCCTATGAGCGTGGCGACCGTGCCGTCACCGTGCAGAAGCTTGCCGAGCTGGCTGATTTCTACGGGGTGCCGGTCTCGGAGTTGCTGCCCGGAGGGGCTGCTCCCAGTCCTCTGGGCCCGACACCGAAACTTGTGATCGACCTTGAGCGCCTTGCCCAGCTCCCCAAGGAGAAGGCCGGCGCGCTTGCCCGCTACGCGGCCACCATCCAGAGCCAGCGTGGCGACTACAACGGCAAGGTGCTGTCCATCCGCCAGGAGGACCTCCGCTCCCTTGCCGTGATCTACGACAAGTCCCCCAGCGAGCTCACCGAGGAGCTCATCGGCTGGGGCGTCCTGGACCCCGAGGCGCGCCGCGCCGTCGAGTCCTTCTGACCGTCTGACCGGTCGTGGGTGCGCCGGAACCGGCGTGCCCACCCCGCTCTAAAAATCTTGCTCTCAGCAGAACGTTAGCTTCATTCCGCCCCGGCCCACGGCCACTGTGGTAGGAAAAGGCAAACATTCGATTGGCGAGACACGGTGGACATGACTTCGGGAGATGATCGGCTCGATCACTCTCGACCGCGCTCAAAAAGCCGTCTCCACTCGGTCATGGTGTCGCTGGGATCGACCAGGACGCGCACCTTCCTGCGGTTGCTGGCATCGATCGGCACCACCAGGACCCAGGACACCCTGAAGCTGCTGCCGTTCGTCGTCATGGCCGTGGTGGCCGTGATCGACTTCGGCTCGGGCCCCACGTCCGGCCTCCTCCCGCTGCTCGCCCTCGGCCCGGCCTTCGCCAGTGTGGCCTGCGGCCTGGCCCGCACCACCGTGATCGGCGTCGTCGCCCTGATGCTGTGCGTCGCGCTCGGCCTCTACAACGACATCCTCTGGACGCCGCGTACCAACATCACCATGTTCGCCATCCTCGGCGTCACCGTGGCCAGCGTGCTGGCCAGCGCCGGGCGGCTGCGCCACGAGCGCCAGCTCGCCGACGTGCGCTCGGTGGCCGAGGCCGCCCAGCGGGTGCTGCTGCGCCCTGTGCCCCGCCGCGCCGGTCCCGGCATAGGCGTGGCCGTCTCGTACACCTCCGCCACGGCCGAGGCCAGAATCGGCGGTGACCTGTACGAGGTCGTCACCACCCCGCACGGGGTCCGGATCATCGTGGGAGACGTGCAGGGCAAGGGCCTGGAGGCCGTGGAGACCGCGGCCGTGGTACTCGGCGCCTTCCGCGAGGCGGCCCACGACGAGAAGAAGCTCCAGGGCGTCGTGGCCCGGCTGGAGAAGGCACTGACCCGCGAGTTGTCCGGCGAGCAGTTCGTGACCGCCGTACTGGCCGAGATCCGCGGCGGTTCCACCATCGCCGTCATCAACTGCGGCCACCCCCCGCCCATGGTGCTGGACGCCGAGGGCACGATCTGGTTCGCCGACCCGCCGGACGAGGCCCTGCCGCTGGGCATGAGCGCACTACAGGCCAGCAAGCCGCAGCCGCACCACATCCCTTTCGAGCCGGGGGACCAGGTCCTCTTCTACACCGACGGGGTCATCGAGGCGCGCAACGGGTTCGGCGAGTTCTACCCGCTGCCGGAGCGGGCGCACCTGCTGGACGGTGAGGACGACCCTCAGGGGTCGCTGGACGCTCTGCGCGCGGACCTGCTCCACCACGTGGGCAGGCCGCTGGGCGACGACGCCGCCATGCTCCTGCTGCGCCACCGCGCCGTCCAGGAGAACTCCTCCGCGGCGTAGACCGCCTCGGGGCCTGCCCGCCACGGCCGGTCGGACGGCGCCCCGCCGCGTCGTCGCCGGTCACCGTCGCCGGTCACCGCGCCGGTCATCAAGGCACGCCGCGACACCGTCTGAACCAACCGTCTGACCAACCTCCTGACCGACCTCGCCACGGCGAGATCCGCCGGAGGGGACCTAACCCGCCAACGGGACGTGGCCCGGGAGCACGGGTTGCGCCGGCACCCCGAGCAGGTTCTCGACCTCGATGACGAAGCGCTCCGCCTCGGAGATGAGCTCCTCGGCGTCTCGCGACGACACCGTGCGGGTCAGCCCCGCCTCGGCGGCGGCCCGCTTGGCCGCGCTCGTCTCGAAGTAGGGCGCCCACTCGGCCAGCCGTGGCTCGGCCTCGGGGAGCAACTCCCAGGCACTGCGCAGCCTGCGCCTGCGGCCCTGCATGGGACGGGGGCGCGCGGCCAGGACGGCGGCGGCCGCCCTGAGCGCCGCGAGGTGGGCCGCGACGTAACGAGCGGCGGAGGTCCGGGCGGCGGCGGCCTCTTCGAGACAGTCACGCGCGTCTGTGAGGTGCGCCCGCACCGTGGGGGACAGTCGGGGCCCACCGGAATCGCCGAGCCGAGGGGTCATGTGCGTCAGCCTCCTTGGTCGCAAGCGGCTCCCGGCGTTTTCACCGGCGGTGTCAACATTCGCAGACCCCACCGACAAATCCACCGGGCGGCCGGACGAGGAGCTTCCCCTCTCCCCGCCCGCCCCGACCTGGGCCCGATCGTCTCCTCCGACGACGTGGATCCGGCCGACCACCCTGGACACGGGCTGCGAGCCCCGCGTCATTACATCGAACATAAATTCGACCACTAATACTGTCAAGTAAAACGGCGAACAAAAGTTCGATCTTCTGATATGACAGACACGACGGAGGCCCCGGGAGATCTCCGTCTCCCGGGGCCTCCGCTCGCCGAGCGCCGATCCGCCCGCCGGTTCGCCCGCTCCGCCGCGCTACCGGGCGAACCTGCCTCGGACATGCACCGGCACCCCGGTGCCGAGCAGGCCGGGAAGGACCTCCGCCACGTGCATCGGCAGCCGGACACAGCCGTGGGAGGCGGGTGCCAGCGGCACCGACAGCGCGCCGTGGAAGGCGATGCCGCCGTTGAAGAAGATCGGGTTGTAGAGCTGGCCCAGGTAGGACTTGTGCCAGCCGTCCCTGCGCCAGGTGGTCTTGTAGTCGCCCGTCGGCGTGCGGGCGTCGCCGCAGAACCGCTGGGTCTTGCCCTCCCAGGTGGCCGTCTCGCAGTAGGCGATCCCACTGCCCGAGGAGGTGTGGCTGATCAGCCGCACCGCGCCGTTGACGTAGAGGACCATCACCTGGGTGGTGAGGTTCACCTCCACCCGGGTCGGCTTACCCCCGGGGACGAGCACCTTCGGCGCCAGCGGACTCTCCAGGGCCTGCCAGGTCCTGCGCGCCACGGTGCTGGTCGGCGAGATGCCGTTGACCTTCTGGAAGGCCCAGATCGCGGTCAGGGTCGCACCGCCGTAGCGGCCGTCGATCCTGCCCGGGGCGTAGCCGAGCTCGGCCAGCCTCTCCTGGAGCACCTTCACCGTGGCGCCCTTCGCGCCGAGCCTGAGCGTCTTGCCCGGTGCGACGAACCGGGACGCCTCGGTCCTCGTCGCGACGGCCGGCGCGGCCGAGACCGCGGCCCGCGCCTCGGCGACGCCCGCGGAAAGGGTGACGCCCGCGGAAGAGAGGAGCACGGCCCCCGCCGTCATCAGCGCGGCCGCTCCCAGCCGCTGTCCAACCCCCACTTTCCATCAACTCCTCATATCACTATGGATCAGGTCAAGGGACCATAGCGCACGGGTTCCCCGTGCAAGCGACCGGTTATGAAGCGGAAATCAACGGTCAACCCGTTTAGAGTGGCCAGGTGCCAGAAAAGTTGCATCCGAACGTTGAGAAAGTCGCCGCCGTGCTCCGTGAGCACGCCGTCCCCGGCGAGATCGTCACCTTCGCCGAGGCCACTCCGACCGCCGCCAGCGCCGCCGCGCAGCTCGGCTGCGAGGTCGGCGCCATCGCCAACAGCCTGATATTCGACGCCGACGGCGAGCCGCTCCTGGTTCTGACCAGCGGCGCCCACCGGGTCGACACCGACCTGATCGCCAGGACGGCCGGTGTGGCGAAGGTGAAGCGCGCCGATCCCGCCTTCGTGCGGGCGGCCACCGGCCAGGTCATCGGCGGCGTCGCCCCGATCGGCCACCCCGCCCCGGTCCGGACGCTGGTCGACACCTGGCTGGACAAGTACGACGTCGTCTGGGCCGCCGCCGGCCACCCGCACACCGTCTTCCCGACCTCCTTCGACGAGCTCGTCCGTATCACCGGCGGGGTCCCCGCCGAGGTCGAATGACCGCGATCCGGCGGTGAGCACGGCACGGCGCTCCCGCCACCGGCGATGACCCGCGTCATGTCCTCCCTGCTAGGGTGCGACGCGTGATCGGACTGCGACGGATCGGCCCCGACGAGTTCACGCTCCGGTTGGACGCGGTCCTTGACGTCTACACCAAGGCGATGAACCCGCCCGCCGACCAGATCGCCGGTCGCAAGGCGATCATGGGAAACCACGCCACCAACCCGGCCTTCACCTGCCTGTTCGCCGAACTCTCCGACGGCACCCCGGTGGGGATCGCCTACGGTTTCCACGGGGTTTCCGGCCAGTGGTGGCACGACGTGGTCCGGCGGGCCCTCGCCGAGAAGCACGGCGAGGGCAGCGCCCGCGGCTGGCTGGGCGACGCGCTGGAGCTCGCCGAGATCCACGTCCACCCCGACTACCAGGGCAAGGGCATCGGACGGTCGATGATCATGGGCATCTGCGCGGGCCGCCTGGAGCGCACCGCCGTGCTGTCCACCCGCGACCGGCCCACCGCGGCCCGGCACCTCTACCGGAGCATCGGCTTCGTGGACCTGCTCACGCAGTTCGTCTTCCCCGGCGGGCACGAGCGCTACGCGATCCTCGGGGCGGTCCTCCCGCTGGACGGCTGAGCCGCCCAGCGGGTGCCCCTCTCGCTCAGCCCCCCAGCGAAGGGGCCCTCGGCGTGTGGTCGAGCGCCTGGAAGACCTCGCGGGTCGCGCTGGAGCGGTTGAAGGTGATGAAGTGGATGCCGGGCGCGCCCTCGTCGAGCAGGGTCTGGCAGAGCTCGGCGGCCAGCTCGATGCCCAGGCTGCGCACGGCGGCCGGATCGTCGGCGACGGCCGCGAACCTCTCGGCCACCTCGGGCGGGAACGGCGCGCCGGAGAGCTGCTCCGACCTGGCGATGGTGCTCATCTGCGTGACGGGCATGATGCCGGGGATGATCGGCGTGTCACAGCCGCTGGCCGCCACCCGGTCACGGAGCCGCAGGTAGTCGTCCGCGCGGAAGAACATCTGGGTGATCGCGTAGTCGGCGCCCGCCCGGCACTTGCGTACGAAGTACTCGGTGTCGGACTCGATCGAGCGCGACCTGGGGTGCTTGTAGGGGAAGGCGGCCACGCCCACGCAGAAGTCGCCGGACTGGCGGATGAGCCTGACCAGTTCCTCGGCGTACAGGACGCCCTCGGGGTGGCGCACCCACTCGCCCGTCACGTCGCCCGGCGGGTCGCCCCGCACGGCGAGGATGTTGCGGACGCCCGCCCCGGCGAACCGGCCGACCAGGTGGCGCAGCTCGCGGATGGAGTGGTTGACGGCCGTGAAGTGGGCGACCGGGGTCAGCGTGGTCTCGTGGGCGATCCGCTCGACGATGTCGACGGTGCGGTCGCGGGTGCTGCCTCCGGCACCGTAGGTGACGGAGACGAAGGTGGGGTGCAGCGCCTCCAGCTCGCGGACGGCACGCCAGAGGTGGCGCTCTCCCTCGTCGGTCTTCGGAGGGGAGAACTCGAAGGAGAACGAGTGGGCACCGGCGGCGAGGAGTTCGCGGACGGTGGCGACACGATCTGGAAGAACGGACGGGCGACCCAGAGCCATGGGGCAAGGATACTGGCCCGGCCGCTCGGATGCCCGATCAGATCACGGCCGCCTACAGGACGATCTCCACGCGAAACAACCGTTCTTCTAGATCGAAATATCCCCTTGGACCGTTAATCTCATTACTTGACCTCCTCCTGCCGCCGAAGCCGGGGGATCCCAACTTTCATAGATTGGGTTTCCTGACTCATGACCAGTCGCGAGAAACCCGGAGGTGTCGTGTCTCGCACCGGCCCCGCAACCGTTCCGCCGCTCCGCCGCCCCGGCGGGAAGGCCCGTGTCGACCATGCGTACGGTGGTCGGGGTGTCATCACCGCCGGACACGGTGCCAGGGCGTGCGGCACCGTACCGCGTTTCCTCCCCAGAGCTGAAGCCCAGGGTCTCCATACCGGAGGTATTCGATGATCACTTCTGCAACCGCGCTGGACATGATCCGGTCCGAGGTGGACCACGCTCTCCGGCGGTTCGTCGAACAGCAGCGTCCGCAGGTCAGTGCTCCAGAGCTGGCCCCTCTTGTCTCCGCTGCCGAGGACTTCCTCGCGGGCGGCAAGCGGCTGCGCCCCGCCTTCTGCTACTGGGGCTGGCACGGTGCGGGCGGAGGCGACGACCCCGCGCTCTTCTCCGCGGCCGCCTCCCTTGAGCTGCTCCAGGCAAGCGCCCTGGTGCACGATGACGTGATGGACGCCAGCGACCTGCGCCGGGGCATGCCCTCGGCACACCGCAGGTTCGAGGAACTGCACAGAAAGGCGGGCTGGCACGGCTCCGCCGAGCAGTTCGGCGAGGGTGCGGCCATTCTGCTGGGCAACCTGATGCTCATCTGGTCCGGTGAGATGTGGCGCAACAGCGGTCTGCCGGCCGCCTCGCTGGCGGCGGCGCAGAAGGTGCACGACGACATGCGCACCGAACTGATGTGCGGCCAGTATCTCGACCTGCTGGAGCAGGCGCACGGCGAGGGCACCTTCGACAGCGCGCTGCGGGTCGCCCTCTTCAAGAGCGGCAAGTACTCCGTGGAACAGCCGCTCCGGCTCGGGCTGGTGCTGGCCGCCCAGGGCAGGGAGCCCTGGATCGACCGGCTCTGCGAGGAGTACGGGCGGTCCGTGGGCATCGCCTTCCAGCTTCGCGACGACATCCTCGGCGTGTTCGGCGACCCGGACGAGACCGGTAAGCCGGCCGGCGACGATCTTCGCGAGGGCAAGCGGACGATGCTCATCGCCCGCACGCTCGCCGCCGCCTCGGCCTCCCAGGCACAGGTGGTACGCGCCACGCTCGGCGACCCGGATCTGGACGAGGCCGGGGTGGACCGGCTGCGCCGGATCATCGAGGAGACGGGGGCTCTCGTGGCGTGTGAGGACCTGATCAAGGAGTACCTGGAGAACGCCCTCGGTTCGCTGGAGGGCGCCCCGATCCGCCCCGACGCCCGGGCGGCCCTGGCCGACCTCGCGGTGGCCGCCACCTCCCGGCGCGCCTGAACCGCGCGCCTGACCCGCGCACGGGCCGGCGCGCACCGGTCCGGTGCACGGACCGGCGCCGTGCTCGGCGTCCCGTCCGCCCAGCCGGAGACAGGCTCCCGCCGGGCGGAAGGACTTCAGACGGAGGCCGCCAGCCTCCGCTTGAACTCCTCCGCCGCCGCCTTGGGATCGTCGGCCTCGGTGATCGCCCGCACCACCACGACCCGGCGCACCCCATGGGAGACGACCTCGTCCAGGTTGGTGAGGTCGATGCCGCCGATGCCGAACCAGGGCCGTTCGGTCTCCAGGGCCGCGGCATGCCTGAGCAGGCCGGGGCCCGGAGCGTGCCTGCCGGGCTTGGTGGGCGTCGGCCAGATCGGGCCACAGCAGAAGTAGTCGACGCCGGGCTCGACCGCCGCGGCGGACGCCTCCTCGGGGGCGTGAGTGGAACGCCCGATGAGGATGTCGTCGCCGAGCATGTCGCGCACGATCGGCACCGGCAGATCGCCCTGGCCGAGGTGGAGCACGTCGGGGCGGATCGCGTAGGCGATGTCGGCCCTGTCGTTCACGGCCAGGAGCTTGCCGTGCCGGTCGCAGGCCGCACGGAAGACGGCGAGGAGGTCGAGCTCCTCGCGCGCCTCAAGACCCTTCTCGCGTAGCTGCACGATGTCGACCCCGCCCGCCAGGGCGGCGTCGAGGAAGTCCGCGAGATCTCCCCGGTCACGCCGTCCGTCGGTGCACAGATACAGACGGGCGTCAGAAACCGAGGGCTTGGGCACGTCTCTTCACTTCCGTGTGGCGGCCCGCCACGATCGCGTCGACCGGCGAGCCCGGCAGCGTGTCGTCGGGGGTGAAAAGCCAGCGGAGCGACTCGACGTCGTCGTATCCGGCGTCGAGGAGCACCGTGAGAGTGCCCGGCAGCCCCTTGACGACGTCCGCGCCGGCGAGGAAGGCCGCGGGGACCTGTGGCTCGCCACCGCCCCTGCGCACTCCGATGAGCTTGCGGTCCTTGAGAAGTTGCTTGGCGCGACCGGCGCTCAGGTTGAGCCTTCTGGCAACCTCGGTCAGGGTGAGCCACTCGCCCACCAACTGGTCGGTCTCCCGGTCGATCTGCGCAACAGAAAGCGTCACGAATCCACCACTACCACATCGAGCCCTTCGCCAAACACCTGGCGGCGAGGTTACGCCACCGTACAGTCGCGCAACGCTATCGCAGGGTCGGCGAGGCGATTGACGTCGAGGCGCCGTCCGCCCTCGATGAGGCGGCGCCCCTGGACGAGGTCGCGGGGGCGGTTGACCGAGAGGACCGCGGCGAGCCGGTCGTCCTCGGTCACCCAGCACACCGCCCACCTGGTGTTTCCCTCGGCCTCCGGGTCGCCGCGCCGGATCAGGCGGGCGCCGTCGTGGTACCCGGCGTACTGGACCATGTGACCGAACTGCTCGGACCAGAAGTAGGGGACCGGATCGTAGACGGCGACGTCGCCGACGAGCGTGGCCGCGGCCACGTCCGGGGCGCCCAGGGCGGTGTCCCAGTGCTCGACGCGGAGGCGCACGCCGTAGCGGCGCGACCACCAGGCCGCGCAGTCGCCCACGGCGACCACTCCGGGCAGCGAGGTGCGCAGGTGCTCGTCGGTGACCACGCCGTTGTCGAGCCTGATGCCGGAGCCGACCAGCCACTCGGTCGCGGGCCGCACGCCGACGCCCGTGACGACCACGTCGGCCTCGACCGCGGAGCCGTCGGCCAGGGTGAGCCCCCCCTGGTCGACCGAGGCGACCATGGTGCCCAGGCGCAGGTCGACGCCGGCCTCCGCGTACCAGGCGGCGGTGTACGCGCCGACCTGGCCGAGCGCGGCGGACAGCGGGACGTCGGCGGCCTCGATCACGGTCACGGCGCAGCCCGCCTTGCGGGCGGCGGTGGCCACCTCGGCGCCGATCCAGCCCGCGCCGATCACGGCGACCCTCGTCCCCCTGCCGAGCAGGGAACGCAGCCGGAGCGCGTCGTCGATGGTGCGCACCACGTGCTGTGAGCCGTCCCCGCGCAGCCGGATCGGGCGCGCGCCGGTGGCGATGACCAGGCCCTCGTAGGCCAGCTCGCCCTCGGTGGTCTCGACCACGCCGGGGTGGAGCCCCTTGGCGGAGACGCCCGCGCGGAAGTCGACCTCAAGCGCGTCGAGGTCGGAGTCGACGACGGTGGAGTCGGTCTCGCCGAGCAGCACCCCCTTGGACAGGGGTGGACGGTCGTACGGTCTGTGCCGCTCCTCCCCGATCAGCGTGATCCTGCCGCCGAACCCGCGGGCCCGTAACGCCTCGACGCTGCGTACGCCGGCCAGACCGGCGCCTACCACCACGACATGATTCACACTTCCCGACCATAAGCGTCAGCACCGTACTCCTACCAACGGTCGTTGATAACGAAAACGGTATTTACCTCACATCTGACGCTCTAAGCGTGTTGCCGGACCCCTTAGGGTTGGGGGGAAGACGCGCGGGAGCCCGGAACGCACCGGGCTGAGAGGAGGGCCGCGGAGCGACGAAGGACCCGGCGCGAGCCAGGTGGTGTGCGAGGAACGGATCCGCACGGCACCGGTGAGCGAGGTCCGGAGGCGACCGCGAGCGGGCCCTCGACCGCCACGAACCTGATCCGGATCATGCCGGCGAAGGGAGCGGAGTACGTATGGCGGACCATTTCCACCTCCTCGTCGTCGGCGGGGGGGTGATCGGACTGTCGGTGGCCTGGCGTGCCGCCGGCCGGGGCCTGAAGGTGGCGGTGGCCGACCCCGCGCCCGCCTCCGGCGCCTCGCACGCGGCGGCGGGCATGCTGGCCCCGGTCAGCGAGGTCACCTACACCGAGGAGCCGCTGCTGCGACTGGGCCTGGCCTCCCTGGAACGCTGGCCCGCCTTCGCCGCCGAACTGGCGGACGCGAGCGGGCACGACCTCGACCACCGCACCGACGGCACCCTCGACGTCGCCTTCGGCTCGGACGATCTGGCCGCGCTGGACGATCTCGCCGCCTTCGTCGCCAAGCTGGGGTTGCCCGCCGAGCGGCTCACCGGCCGCGAGTGCCGCCGTCTGGAACCCATGCTGGCCCCCGCGGTCCGCGGCGGCCTGCTGGCGGGCGGCGACGCCTGGGTGGACCCCAGGAAGGTCACCACCGCGCTCCTCACCGCCCTGGAGCGGGCGGGCGGCACCCTGGTGCGCGCCCGCGTGGCCGGGCTGCTCACGGCCGCCGGAGCGGTCACCGGGGTACGGCTGGCGACCGGCGAGAGTGTCGGGGCCGAGCAGGTGATCCTCGCCGCCGGCGCCTGGTCGGGCTCCCTGCCGGGGATGCCGCCCGAGGCGCTGCCCCCGGTGCGGCCGGTCAAGGGCCAGATCATGCGGCTGCGCTCCCCCGTGCCGATCCTGCGGCGATGCGTGCGCGGGGTCGTGCACGGCTCGAACGTCTACCTGGTGCCACGCGGCGACGGCGAGGTCGTCCTCGGCGCCACGCAGGAGGAGATGGGCTTCGACACCCGTGTCACCGCCGGTGGGCTGTGGGAGTTGCTGCGCGACGCGCGGGAGCTCGTTCCCGGCGTGACCGAGCTGGAGGTGGCCGAGGTCGCCGCGGGACTGCGCCCCGGCACCCCGGACAACCTGCCGCTGATCGGTCCCACGATCGTGCCCGGTCTGCACATGGCCACCGGGCACCACCGGGGCGGGGTGCTGCTCGCCCCGCTCACCGCCGACCTCTGCTCGGGCGAGAGCGACCCGGAGCTCTCCTCGATCTGCTCACCCCTCCGCTTCCAGGAGCACCCACCGCAGGAGCTGTCATGAACGTGACCATCAACGGCGCCGCGCACGAGTTGCCCGCCGGGGCGACCGTCGCGCAGGCCGTGCAGCGGCTGACCGGCATGCGGAGCGGGGTGGCCGTCGCGGTGAACGACGAGGTCGTCTCGCGCGGCGCCTGGGAGGCCACCGCGCTCGCGGAGGCCGACAGGGTCGAGGTGCTCACCGCGGTTCAGGGAGGATGAGGGGCATGGTGGACGATCTGATCATCGGCGGCGAGAAGTTCTCCTCCCGTCTCATCATGGGCACCGGGGGCGCCCCGTCCCTGGAAATCCTGGATGCGGCGCTCGCCGCCTCGGGGACCGAGCTGACCACCGTCGCGATGCGGCGGCTCGACCCGGCCGCGCGGGGCTCGGTGCTCGACGTGCTGCGCCGGCGCGACATCAGGGTGCTGCCGAACACCGCGGGCTGCTTCACCGCCGGGGAGGCCGTGCTGACCGCCAGGCTGGCCAGGGAGGCACTGGAGACGAACTGGGTGAAGCTTGAGGTCATCGCCGACGAGCGCACCCTGCTGCCCGACCCCATCGAGACCTTCGACGCCGCCGAGCGGCTGGTCGCCGACGGGTTCGTGGTGCTGCCCTACATCGGCGACGACCCCGTGCTGGCACGCAGGCTGGAGCAGGCGGGCTGCGCGGCGGTGATGCCGCTGGGGGCGCCCATCGGTTCCGGCCTCGGCATCCGCAACCCGCACAACATCGAGCTGATCGTGGAGTTCGCGAGCGTGCCGGTGATCCTGGACGCGGGGATCGGCACGGCCAGCGACGCGGCACTGGCCATGGAGCTGGGCTGTGACGCGGTTCTGCTGGCCACCGCGGTCACCCGGGCGCAGCGTCCGGAGCTGATGGCGCAGGCCATGCGCTCGGCCGTCGCGGCGGGCCGGGCGGCGCGCCTGGCCGGGCGGATACCCCGGCGTCGCTACGCGGAGGCCTCCTCCCCTCTTCATCGATAGAAAACGACCACGTCTCGGCATCGGTTTGGGATTCAGGGACCCTGTCGGCGTCAAATCGCCCGTAAACTCGGCCACGTGGACACGACGCTTACGGACCCCCTGGTCGGGAAACTCCTCGACGGGCGTTACCGCGTTGAGTCCCGGATCGCCCGGGGCGGAATGGCGACCGTCTATCTGGCCCTGGACATCCGGCTCGACCGCACTGTCGCCGTGAAGGTGATGCACCGCTCGCTCGCCGAGGACCCCGCCTTCGTACGGCGGTTCATCGGCGAGGCCAAGTCGGTGGCGAGCCTGTCGCACCCCAACGTGGTGCACGTCTTCGACCAGGGCACGGATGGCGACAACGTCTACCTCTCGATGGAGTACGTGCCGGGCCGGACCCTGCGCGACGTGCTCCGCGACCGTGGCAGGCTGCCCGCCCGCGAGGCACTGGAAGTCATGATCCCGGTGCTCGCCGCGCTGGGCGCCGCCCACCAGTCGGGCCTGGTCCACCGGGACGTCAAACCGGAGAACGTGCTGCTCGCCGACGACGGCCGGGTCAAGGTGGTGGACTTCGGCCTGGCCCGCGCGATCGAGGCGACCAACCAGACGCGCACCGGCGTCATGATCGGCACCATCGGCTACATGTCCCCCGAGCAGGTCACCTCGGGGGCCGCCGACGCCCGCAGCGACGTCTACGCGGCCGGCATCATGCTGTTCGAGCTCCTGACCGGCCGCCAGCCGTACGAGGGCGACACCCCGATGTCGGTGGCCTACCGGCACGTACACGACACGGTGCCGGTACCCTCCGCGCTGCTCCCCGGCTCTTCCCCGCTGCTCGACACCCTGGTGGCCAGGGCGACGGCCCGCGATCCCGCGAACCGTCCCGCGGACGCCACCGCGCTGCTGGTCGCCGCCGTCGACGCGCACCGGATGCTGCCCAGGGAGAGCGGCCCGGTGCCGTCCGTCCCCGTCGGGCCGCCGCACGCCCACGAGACCGTCGTGTCCGCACCGTCCGCACCGCCCGCACCGGCCAACCACACGCTGATCCAGCCCCGCGTCGAGTTGCCCACCGGCCCGGTGGGCGACCAGCCACCGCCCGTTTCCACGACGCGCAAGATGTCCGGCGCCCGCTGGTTCCTGCTCGCGCTGGCCGTGGTCATGGTGATCGCGGTGGGGGTGACCGGCTGGCTGTTCTCGCAGAACACCACCATCGTGGTGCCCTCCACCCTGGTGGGCAAGAACATCACGGTCGCCACCAGCGAGGCCAGACAGCGCGGCTTCACCGTCGAGGAGGGCGAGGCAGAGCACGACGAGAAGGTGCCCAAGGGCAACGTGCTCCGCACCGATCCCGTGGCGGGCACCGAGGCCGAGCCGGGCAGCAAGCTGATCCTGATCGCCTCGGCCGGCCCCAAGCGGGTCGCGGTGCCCAACGTGGTGGGCATGACCGAACCCCAGGCCAGGAGCAGGCTGGCGGAGGCCTCACTGGTCGTCGGCAAGGTCAGGAGGCAGCCCAGCGAGACCGTGCCGCGTGACCAGGTGATGCGGACCGTCCCCGCCGTGGGAAACCCGGTCAAGGAGGGCAGCAAGGTCGATCTGGTCGTGAGCGCGGGCCTGGTCATGCCGGATGTCCGGGGCATGCCCCGCGACCAGGCGGACGGGGTGCTGCGCGGGGCGGGATTCGCTCCCGAGTTCGTCGAGCAGACCGACGCCGCCCAGCCGTGCACGGTCATCGCCCAGGACCCCCAGCCCAAGGCCGAGGTCGACAAGGGCGCCGTGGTCCGGCTGACCCTTTCGCAGTGCGCCAGCGAGTGGCACTGGCCCTGGGAGAACAACGGCGAGCAGCCTCCCGGCGACGGCGGCAACGTCGTGGTGATCCCGAACATCGTCTTCAAGGACTTCAGGGCGGCGCGCGACGAGCTGCGCGCCGCGGGGGTCACGGTGAAGCTGAGGCGGACCCTGGGCAAGGGCAGGGTGCTGGCCCAGACCCCGCCGGGCGGCCAGACGGTCCCGGCCGGCACCGAGGTCACCATCTGGTACTGACGGCCGGGCCTGACGGGCTCGGCACCGGGTCCCGGCGAGACGGATCTCCGTGCTCCGGCCGGTACCGGCAGCCGGGCACGGGACGAACCTCCGGGTGCTCAGCCCTCGGCCAGGAGGCCGTGCAGGCGGATCCTGGCGAGACCGCCGTCGGGGTGGATGTCCACCCTGGCGTACGCGGCCTCGGGCGCGTCGGTGATGCGGAAGCGGTGCCGGGTGTCGGGCAGCAGGCGGGTCCTGGGCAGCAGCGGGAACCAGGTGGCGCCGTCCGCGCTGCCGGTGACGGAGACCTCGGCGGGAGCGTTGAACACCAGGTTGGTGGTGTCGATCTCGGCGAGCCTGACGATCCCGGGCCCCGCCAGACGGATGACCAGCCAGTCGTTGCCGCCGTCGCGGCGGCGGGCGGTCTCCCAGCCCTCGGCCTGGTGGCGGGCGAGGCCCGGGGAGATGGCGTTGTTGGGCGAGGAGTAGAACTCGTTGGAGCAGGCGGTGACGAGCGCGCCGTTCTCCAGCGCGGCCAGGTCCAGGCCGAGTCCCTCGTACACCGACAGGTCGGGCCTGATCTCGCCGTGCACCCGCAGCCTGGCGACGCCCCCGTCGGGGAACATGTTCAGCCGCACATGGGTGTAGCGGCGCTCTCCGGACACCTCGAAGAAGTGCTCGGCGTCCCCCCTGAGGTCGCTCATTGGCACGATCTCCACCCAGTCGGCCGTCTCCAGTTCGGCGACCGTCGGATAGCCCTCGGCCTCGCACGCCTCGACGGAGGCGTGCGGCGGGTAGTTTCCCTTGAACCAGGCGGTGTCGATCACGACACCCCGGACCACCCCGGGCATGCCGAGCCTGACCAGGGCCCAGTCGTGGCCGGGCTCGCGCCGCCTGCGGGTCTCCCAGCCGTCGTAGACCTGGCCCTTGGCGCCGAAGGTGTGCGGGCGGAAGCCGGGGCGCCCCGGCCTGATGAGGCTCTCCTTCTCCGCGAAGGACTCGTCGTTGGCCGCGATCACCGAGCCACCGAGGGCGCGCAGGGCGAGGTCGGGCAGTGCGGTGAACTCGATCAAGGAGAGAACCTTTCTCACGAGGAGCGGAATCCTGGCCGCCGGATCGTTCCGCGGGAGCGCTAAAGCAGGACGCCCCTGAAGTCCTTCCGCACGGCCCGGCCGCGCAGCCAGGTCGTGCGGACCGCGCCGGTGAGCGTCCTGCCGTGATAGGGCGTGACCGGGTTCCTGTGGTGCAGCCTGGCGACGTCTACGGTCTGGACGGCGTCGGCGTCGAAGGCGACCAGGTCCGCGTCGGCGCCCTCGACGATGGCGCCCTTGCCGCGCAACCCGGCCAGTTCGGCCGGGCGGGTGGCCATCCAGCGCACGACGTCGCCCAGACCGTGCCCGCGCCGCGCCGCCTCGGTCCAGACCGCGGTCAGGCCGAGCTGGAGGGAGGAGATACCACCCCAGGCGGCGGCGAAGTCGGGCACCTTCAGGTCGGGGGTGGAGGGCGAGTGGTCGGAGACGACGCAGCCGAGCACCCCGTCGGCGAGCCCGCGCCAGAGCTCGTCGCGGTTGTCCGAGGCACGGATCGGCGGGCAGCACTTGAACTGGGTGGCGCCCTCGGGCACCTCCTCGGCCACCAGCGTGAGGTAGTGCGGGCAGGTCTCCGCGGTGAGCCTGATCCCCTCCTGCCTGGCCCTGGCCAGCGGTTCCAGGCAGAGCGCGGACGACACGTGCAGGATGTGCGCCCGCACCCCGGTCTCCGCGGCCAGCGCGGCGACCCGCTCGACGGCACGGCGCTCGGCCTCTCCGGGGCGGGAGTCGAGGAACTCCGGGTACCGCGGCCCCACCGGGTCCGCGAGCAGCGCGGGGTCCTCGGCGTGCACGACCAGCAGGCCGTCAAAGGAGGCGATCTCCACCATGGCCGCCCGCAGCCCGTCCGTGTCCAGCGGCGGGAACTCCTCCACCCCCGACGGGGACAGGAAGCACTTGAACCCGCGCACACCCGCCTCGTGCAGCGCCCTCAGGTCCGCGACGTTGCCGGGGATCGCGCCGCCCCAGAAGGCGACGTCCACCGCGCACTGCCCGTCCGCGGCGCTCCTCTTCACCGCCAGGGCGTCCGCGTTCACGGTCGGCGGCAGCGAGTTGAGCGGCATGTCCACGATGGTGGTCACCCCGCCCGCCGCGGCGGCCCGGGTGGCGGAGGCGAACCCCTCCCAGTGGGTCCGGCCGGGCTCGTTGACGTGCACATGGGTGTCGACGAGGCCCGGCAGCAGCGCGACGTCGCCGAGGTCGACCTGCTCGGCGGCGTTCAGCTCGGCGGCGTGGGCATGCACCCCGACGATCTTCCCGTCCCTTACCGCGACGGCCGCAGGTCCCTCCTTCCCGGGCAGCACGGCCCGGCGGGACCGGATGACCAGATCCAGCACGTCCTCAGCCCTCGCACTCATCGGCTCTCCGTTCCTGCCCGCTTCTCGCCGCGGAACGCGCCGGCCTGGGCGCCCGTACCCCGCTCACGCTCATCGGCCCCGCGTCCCCTTCCCGCCGTGCCCGGACGGCGCCGGAACGGCGCTCAAAGGTGCCTCTCGGCGACCGTGCGCGCGAGCCGTTCGAGCAGCGGGCCCGCCTGCGACATGCACACGGCCGGGTCGGGCTCGATGTCGGTGAGCGCGTAGGCGGCCGTGATGCCCGCCGCGCTCAGCTCCTCGTCGCCGAGAGCCCGGCGCCCGCAGACCACGACCACGGGGACTCCCGCCTTGGCCGCGGCGCTCGCGACCCCCGCGGGCGCCTTGCCGCGCAGCGTCTGCTCGTCGAGCGAGCCCTCACCGGTGACGACGAGGCGCGCGCCCTCCAGGCTGTCGTGGAATCCGAGCAGGTCGAGGAGGTATTCGATGCCGGGCCGGAACTCGGCGGCCAGGAAGGCCAGCGCGGCGAAGCCCACGCCCCCGGCGGCACCGGCGCCCGGCTGCCCGGCCACGCCCATCGAACGGACGACGCCGTCGTGCTCGGCGGCCCCGACCAGGCCGTGGGTGTGCGCGGCGACGGCGGCCAGCCGGGCGAGGGCGGCGTCGAGCAGCCTCACCTCGTCGGGGCTCGCGCCCTTCTGCGGCCCGTACACGGCGGCGGCCCCGTGCGGACCGAGCAGCGGGTTGTCCACGTCGCCCGCGACGACGAACTCGACATCATCAATCTTGATAAGGCCGGATTTATCGATTTTCGCCAGGTCGCCGAGGGCGGCTCCACCGAACGGGAGCTCCCGCCCTTCGGCGTCCAGGAAGCGGACGCCGAGCGCCCGCATCATGCCCGCTCCCCCGTCGGTGCAGGCGCTGCCGCCGAGACCGAGCACGATCCGCCGGGCCCCGCGCCGTACCGCGTGGGCGATCAGCTCGCCGGTACCGTGGCTGGTCGCGGTGAGGGGTGCCGTCTCGACGCCCTCGTGCGCGAGCGAGCCCGCCGCCGGGGCGACCTGCCCCGAGGCGGCCGGCAACCGCCGCAGCCCCGACGCCTCGGCCAGCTCGACGACCGCGGTGGCCACGTCTCCTTTCCAGAGGGCGTCGCGCCAGGCATAGGAGGCGAGGACCGGCTCACCGACGGGGCCGGTGACCTCGACCTCGACCCGGCTGAACCCGCAGGCCACGACCGCGTCCACGGTGCCGTCACCGCCGTCGGCCACCGGCAGCGCGACCGTGGCGACGCCGGGCCCGAGACCCGCGGCGATCCGCGCGGCGACCTCGGCACCGGTCAGCGAGCCCTTGAACTTGTCCGGGGCGATCACTACATGTCCCGACGACTCAGACAACCCTGCTCCCTAATGGCGGATGGGCGGCATTCGCCCCCCGCCCGTGCGAGCCGGTGGGGAGCGAATGCCTGACCCCGGTGAAACGGAGAACAATCATCACATCCACCGCTGAGCGCCCCCGACGCCCGGTCCTCATCCGCCGACCTCCTGGCCCGCGGTGAAGCCCTGCTCGGCGGCCAGCCGCATGAGGCGGCGGTGGGCCTCGCCACCGGCGCGGCCGAGTGCGTCCTGGGCGACGGTGCGCAGCTCGTCGTCCTCGACGACGGTCTCGCCGCCCACCAGCAGCCGGGCCAGCGGTGGCTGCCGGGTGCCGAAGACCAGGGCGCAGACCGGGTCGGCGACCGCGGAGGCGAAGGCCCCGGTGCGCCAGAGGGCGATGTCGGCGAGCTTTCCCACCTCCAGCGAGCCGAGCTCCTCCTGCCGGCCCAGGTTCCTCGCCCCGCCCAGGGTGGCGATCTCCAGGGCCTGGCGGGCGGTGAGCGCGGTGGGCCCGTACCTGGCCCGCTGGAACAGCAGGGCCTGGCGCATCTCGCCGGAGAGCGAGGTGAGCTCGGCCGAGGCGCTGCCGTCCACCCCCAGGCCGACGTTCGCGCCCCTGCGCAGCATCTCGGAGACGCGGGCGATGCCGGCGCCGAGGCGGCCGTTGGAGCTCGGGCAGTGCGCGGAGCCGGTACCGGTCTGGGCGAAGACGTCGATGTCGCCGTCGTTCAGGTGGACGGCGTGGGCGAACCACACGTCCGGGCCGAGCCAGCCGAGCTTCTCCATGTAGTCGACCGGGCGCTGCCCGACCTGCCGCAGGCAGTGCTCCTCCTCGTCGAGGGTCTCGGCGAGGTGCGTGTGCAGCCGTACCCCCTTGGACCTGGCCAGCGCGGCGGCCTCGATCATCAGGTCGGCACTGACGGAGAACGGCGAGCAGGGGGCGACCGCGACGCGGAGCCTGGAGGAGAAGGACGGGTCGTGGTAGGTGTCGACGGCCTCGGCCGTGGCGTCGAGGATCTCGTCGAGCCGTTCGACCACCACGTCCGGCGGCAGGCCGCCCTGCGACCTACCCCGGTCCATCGAGCCCCGGGCGGGGTGGAAGCGGAGCCCGACCTCCCGGGCCGCCTCGATCTCCGCGGCGAACAGATCCCCTCGCCCCTTCGGGAAGATGTAGTGATGGTCGCTGGAGGTGGTGCAGCCGGACAGGGCCAGATAGCCCAGCCCCGCGCCCGCCGCGCCCTTCACCACCTCGGCGTCCATGGCGGCCCACACCTGGTAGAGCGCCGTCAGCCACTCGAACAGCGTGGCGTCCTGGGCGAGCCCCTGGGAGGCCCACTGGTAGAGGTGGTGGTGGGTGTTGACCAGACCGGGGGTGGCCAGGCAGCCGGTGCCGTCGATCCTGACCGCACCCGGTACCACCGGGGCGGGGCCCGCGCCGAGGGCCACGATCCGGTCACCCTCGACGTGGATGTGTCCCGAGGGGATCTCCGGGCCCACGACCGGGGCGATGTGCACGTTCTCGATCAGGATGGCGCTCAACGGGACTCCTTCTCCTCGCCGCGCGGCCCCGGCCCCGCACCGGCCTTGCGGGCCGCGGCGAGGCGTACGGCGTCGAGGATCTTCTCGTAGCCGGTGCACCGGCACAGGTTGCCCGCCAGGGCCTCGCGGATCTCGGCGTCGGACGGGCGCGGGATCCGCTCGATCAGGTCGTGGGCCTGGACGACGAGGCCGGGGGTGCAGAACCCGCACTGGACGGCTCCGCACTCGACGAACGCCTCCTGGACCGGGTCGAGCCGGTCACCGTCGGCGAGTCCCTCGATGGTGCGGACCACGCGGCCCTCGGCCTGCCCTGCCGCGACCAGGCATGCGCAGACGGGCACCCCGTCGAGGTAGACGGTGCAGGAGCCGCACTCGCCCTGCTCGCACGCGTTCTTGGAACCCGGCAGGCCCACCCGTTCGCGCAGGACGTACAGGAGGCTCTCGCCCTCCCAGACGTCGTCGGCGGTCTCGCTGCGGCCGTTGACCGTGAAGGTGACGCGCATCAGCCTGCCCTCCTCTCGAAGCGCCCGGAGCGCAGGTCGTTCCACGCCCAGGTCAGGGTGCGCCGCGCCATCACCGCGATGGCGTGACGCCGGTAGTCGGCGGTGCCGCGCACGTCGTCGATCGGCGAGGCGGCCTCGGCGGCCAGCTCACCGAAGCGCCCGAGCAGTGCGGGGTCGAGCCGCGCCTCCCAGTCGAGTTCGGCGGCCAGGAACTCCTCGGCCGCGACGGCGCGCCGGGGGGTCGGGGCGGCCGAGCCGATGCCGGTGCCGACCCGGCGCTCCGCGGGATGGAGCGCGATCGCGAACGAGCAGACCGCGATCACCATGGCGTTGCGGGTACCGACCTTGGAGAAGTACTGCGGGCCGCTCGCCGGGCTCATCCAGAACGCCCTGATCAGCTCGTCGGGTTCCAGCGCGCTGCGCTTGACCCCGAGGTAGAAGGCCGCGGCCGGGATCATCCGCACGCCCCGGGCGGCGGAGGCGACCTCGATGACCGCGTCCCCCGCGAGCAGCGGCGGGTGACTGTCCCCCGCGGGCGAGGCCGCGCCGAGATTGCCGCCCACCGTGCCCCGGTTGCGGATCTGCGGCGAGCCGACGGTACGGGAGGCCTGGGCGAGACCCGGCAGCCGGTCGCCCAGCTCGGCGATCAGCCGGGCGTACGACACGCCCGCACCGACCCTGAGCCTGCCGTCCGCCTCCTCACTCCAGGTCGCGAGCTCGGCGATCCGGTTCAGGTCGAGCAGCCCGGCGGGCCTTCGCACGTCGAAGTTGAGCTCGACCATCATGTCGGTGCCGCCCTGTATGGGCGCCACCTCCGGCCGGTCCGCCTTGGCGGCCAGCGCCTCCGCCCAGGTGGCGGGTCGCAGGAAATCCACGGTCATCACTCCCAGGCGAAGCGGGCGTCGGGGGTGTCGTCACGGAGCACGCTGCCCTCGATCAGCCCGTAGGGACGGTCGGCGGCGTAGAACACCTCATTAGGGTTGTCCAGCCCGAAGGGGGTGAGGTCCACCAGGAAGTGGTGCTTGTTCGGCATCGCCAGGCGCACCTCGCAGACCTCCTTCCGGGTGTTCAGCACCCGCTCGCCCATCGCGTAGAGCGTCTGCTGCAGCGACAGGCTGTAGGTCTCGGCGAACGCGCCGAGCAGGCAGCGGCGCACCTCGTCGTAGGACTCCCCGTAGTGGGAATCCCCCCAGGAGTCCCCGTGCGGGGGCATGCCTGGCAGGTGCCGCCAGCGGGCCGAGACCTCGGTGGCCAGGACGCGGTCCCTGGTGGGTTTCAGGGTGGTGTACTCGTCCTGGGCGAAGCCGGAGAACTCCGACCCCGTCGAGTTGAGCACCACCAGGTCCCTCAGCCCGGAGACCACGGTGGTGGTGCCGTCCCGGTCGTGGTGGACGACGCAGGTGCGCGTCTCCCTGCCGGAGCGAACGAAGGAGTGCCCGGCTCCCGGGGCGGAGTCGCCGTTCACCGGGATCCGGTCCCAGAAGTACTCCTCGATCTCCACCCGGGCGTGGTGGACCGTGGGCTGGGAGTCCACGTAGTGACGGGCCAGCAGGATCGCGAAGTCCTCGATCTGGGCGACACCGTGCTTCCTGGCGAAGGCGTACACGGTGTTCTTCTGCGTGTCGGTCGGCAGGACCGCGGCGTTGTCGCCGGTGAGGTGGACCGCCTCCATGTCGCCGGAGAGTGCCGAGCCGACGGTGACGTCCTTGATGTGGTGGACGTCACCGTCCCTGACGACACGGACCAGGCGGGTCTCCGCCTTGCCGTAGCGGTTGGGTCCGAGAACGACGGGCATGCTAGCTCCCTCGATACGTCGAGTAGGCGAACGGGCTGAGCAGCAGGGGCACGTGGTGGTGCTCCCCCGGGTCCGCCACCGTGAAGTCGATCGAGACCCGCGGGTAGAAGGCGTCCACCGCGCGGGCGGCGAAGTAGTCCCCGGTCTCGAAGACCAGCCGGTGGGCGCCCGCCCCGCAGGTCCATCCCGCGATCCGCCCGTCGGCGTCGGTGACGCCCTCGGCGAGCACCTCGCCGTCCCGCTCCAGGCGTACCGCGACACCCGCCGCCGGCCTGCCCAGGGCGGCGTCGAGCACATGCGTGGACAGGCTCATGTGGCCGCCCCCAGGAGCTTCGCCAGCCGCAGACGGATGATCTTCGCGAGCTCGGCCCTGACCACGTCCCGCTCGGTGTCCTCGTCGTTGCCGAGCCGCTCGGTGAGGCGGGCCAGCATCTCCTCGGCCGACAGGCCCGTGGCGCAGATCAGGTAGACGTGGCCGAACCGCCGCTCGTAGGCGCGGTTGCCCTCCGTCAGCCGGTCCAGGACCTCCCGCCCCGCCGCCGCGACCCCCGACTGCTCGCGGCGGGACCAGGCCGCCTCCCTTCCGGAACGACCGGCCACCGGGCCGCCCTCGCGTGGCGGCTCGCCGATCCTGGGATGGGCTGCCAGCGCCTCGCGTACGCCGGACCAGTCCAGGCTCCGTACGGTGGCCTCCGCGACCTCGGCCAGCCTGTCGAGGTCACGGTAGGGGCGCGACGCCGCCACCCGCGCGGCGAAGTCCCGGCAGGCGCAGCAGGCCAGCAGTTCGGCCTCGGCCTCCTCGGTACCCAGCGCGTTGAAGGCGGCCAGCCCCGCGACCTGCGGCGCGGAGTGCACGTTAGACATGGGAGCAGTACACACACCACCGGCGCGTACAGTCCAGCGGCAAGCACCCCAAACTATGCCAAGGGTTCGCCGCAGATTTCCGCAACATACTCCAAACCTGCTGGTACCCGGCGCTCGATTCTCCTTGGGAGACGCGGCTGAGCGCACCGCCGGCGCCCCTCACCGGTCACCTCGCCCCAGAGTGCGGGGAGGGCAGGTCAGGTGGGCGGCCTGTCGGCTGTGAAGCGCCGAGGGCGCCGCCTAAACTGAGGTCACCATGACTTCTCTCTCCTCCATCGGCGGACACGTCTCCGTCACCGGCGGTCTCGCCAAGGGCGGGCTGCGCTACGCCTCCGACATCGGTGCCGAGATGATCCAGGTGTTCGTCACCAACCCTCGCGGCTGGGCGCTCGCCGTGGGTGACCCCGCCCAGGACGCCAAGCTCCTCGAGTCGGGCGTGCTCTCCTTCGTGCACGCGCCCTACCTGGTCAACATGGGCTCGCCCAGCGCGGAGACGCTGGAGAAGTCGGTGGCCACCGTGCGGCACAACCTGCTGCGCGGCCACGCGATCGGCGCGAAGGGAGTGGTCGTCCACACGGGGTCGGCGGTGAGCCAGTCCCGCGACGAGGCGCTGCGCCAGCTGCGTGAACATCTCCTGCCGCTCCTGGACGAGATCCCCGACGACGGGCCCGACCTGCTGCTGGAGCCGATGGCCGGGCAGGGCGCGGTGCTCTGCGCGACGGTCCAGGACCTGGAGCCCTACCTGGCGGCCCTCGACTGGCACCCCAAGGCGGGGGTCTGCTTCGACACCTGCCACGCCTTCGCCGCCGGGCACGACCTGTCGACCTCCGAGGGCGTCAAGGAGACTCTGGAGGCCCTGCACGCGATCGCCCCCGGACGGCTCAAGCTGGTCCACGCCAACGATTCCAAGGACGTGTGCGACTCCAGGAAGGACCGGCACGAGAACATCGGCTCCGGCCACATCGGCGCCGAACCCTTCGCCGAGATGCTGAGCCATCCCGTGATGGCCGGGGTGCCGTTCTGCATCGAGACACCGGGCGGTGCCGAGAAGCACCGCGAGGACATCGAGGCGCTCAAGAAGCTCCGCGACCGGGTGAGTTCCTGACCTGCCGGAAGGTCGGACGGGACGCCCGTCCTCGTGATCCGGCCGCCCCCGTGTGGCCGGATCACGGTCCGGCCCGCTGGCTAACGCGGGCGTCCCGTCGTATCGGAGAGCGGCGACCCCTCCCCCTTCCGGTCAAGGACCCGGTGGCCGGATGCCGGCGGTCACCCCGTGTCCGCGCATCAGGTCCTGTGCGAGCCTTACGGCCCTGTCCCCCCCTGATCCGGCGGGTCTCGCTCTCCGATGAGGGAACACTAGAGGCGCGTCCAGACGAGCGAGCGGCGCTTTCCCGCCAGCGCGATTAACGGTCAGTAGTTGTCGATGTGCGGAGAGTCCCGACGCGACGAACGGCGCACGGCGGGCGACGAACGGTCGATCGGGGGCTCGCGGGACCCCTGGGGCCCGCCCGTGCCAGGGAAACGCCGATGAGCCGTACGGCCGTGGAACGGCGCACGGAAGGCGCGAGGCCGGTCGGCGCGCGGAGAGACGCGAAGGGGACGGCGACCGCGGAACGGCCGGCTGGAAGCCCGCACGGGCGCGAATCACCGCGCGGGGGCCCACGGAGAGCGTGCCGCGGCTATCGCAGGGCGGCCGCGGAGGGCAGGGGCCTGGCCCGGACCACACCGGGGACGGCCGGGCGGTCACGGAACTGGCGGACCAGCCGTTCGCGGACCTCGCGGGCGTGCCGGCGGCTGACCGGAAGCGTCTCGTTGCCCACCCGGAGCATCACCCTGCCGCCGTCGAAGCGCAGCTCGCTCACGTGCCGCACCGAGACCAGCGTGCTGCGGTGCACCCGGATGAACCCCGACCCCGCCCAGCGCCGCTCCAGGGCGGCCAGCGACATGCGGACCAGGTAGCTGCCCTCGTCGGTGTGGAGCCGGACGTAGTCGCCCTGCGCCTCGGCGAACCAGACGGCCTGCTGGGGCACGAACCGCGTCCGCCCCGCGAGCTCGACCGGGATGACGTCCTCCAGCACGGGGTCGGCCGCAGCCGGAATCATGGACTCCAGGCGCCGTACCGCCTCGGCCAGCCGGTCGGCCCTGACCGGCTTGAGCAGGTAGTCGACCGCCTCCAGCTCGAAGGCCTGCACCGCGCACTCCTCGTGGGCGGTGACGAAGACCAGCCGGGGCGGGTTGGGAAACCCCGCGATGAGCCTGGCCAGGTCGAGGCCGTCCAGGCCCGGCATCCGGATGTCGAGGAACACCCCGTCCAGCCGCTCGCCCGCGCCGATCATCTGGACCATGTCCTGGAGCGCGGTGACCCCGCCCGCGGCCGTGGAGACGTGCTCGATACGGGGGTCCTGGCGGAGGAGATAGGCGATCTCCTCAAGGGCGGGGACCTCGTCGTCAACGGCCAGGACTCGCAACATGACCCCACGCTGCCCTCTGAACCACACCCGCCGCAAGCCTCATGGCAACTTCAGGTAATGGTTTGACTACAAATAGCTATTGGCGGGGTGGAGCTTGGGAACGCGGAGCCGCACCGTCGTGCCCGCGTCCGGGGCGCTCTCCACGACCAGACCGTAGTCCTCGCCGTAGATCTGGCGGAAGCGCACGTCGACGCCCGCCAGCCCGATCCCGCCCTCCTCTCCCGGCGGCGCGGAGCCGTCGAGGAGCCCCCTGGCCCGCTCGGGGGGCATGCCCAGGCCGTCGTCCTGCACGCTGATGTGAGCCTCGGCTCCGGCGTCGCTGACCACCACCCGCACCTCTCCACGACGCCCCGCGGCGGCCACGCCGTGCTTGACCGCGTTCTCCACCAGCGGCTGCAGGCAGAGGAACGGGACGGAGACCGACAGCACCTCCGGCGCGACCCTGAGGGTGAACCGGAGCCGGTCGCCGAACCTGGCACGTTCCAGGAGCAGGTAGCGGTCCACGCAGTGCAGTTCCTCGGCGAGGGTGGTGAAGTCGCGTGCCCGGCGCAGCGCGTACCGGTTGAAGTCGGCGAACTCCACCAGCAGCTCCCGCGCCCGCTCGGGGTCGGTGCGGACGAACGAGGCGATGGTGGTCAGCGCGTTGTAGACGAAGTGCGGAGACATCTGGGCGCGCAGCGCCCGCATCTCCGCCTCCATCGTCCGCCGCCGCGAGGAGTCGACCTCTGCCAGCTCCAGCTGCCCCGAGACCCATCTGGCGACCTCGGTGACGGTCCGCACCAGTGCCACGCTCACCACGGCGTCATACGCGGCGAGCGTCCCGACCACCCGCCCGTCGACGGTGAGCGGTACGACGACCCCACCCCCGGTGGCACAGCCCGGTGTGTCGCAGGCCGGTTCGTTCCCGGTCACCACGTGCGGGCGCGCCGAGGCCAGTACGGTCCTGGCGTGCTCGGGCGCGTGGTCGCGGTGGCAGCCCGCCGCGCCGTCCCAGGCGAGCAGGCCACCGCTGTCGGCGACCGCGACGGCACTGGTGCCCAGCAGGGTACGCAGGTGGCGGACCGCCTTACGGGCGGACTCGTGGGTGAGCCCGGACCGCAGCGAGGGAGCCGCCATCGCCGCGATGTGCAGTGTCAGGAAGGTGGCCTCGTCCGTCGGACCGCCCTGCCGGTCCGGGGGCCGCCGGCGCGGGCGGGGAAGGACGAGTCCGAGAAGGGCGCTGAAGGCGCAGAGCAGCACCCAGCCCGTGGTCGACATGCGGAAAACCGTAGTCAACCCACCCCGGAGATCGGGGGCAAACGCCGATCACGGACCGCTCAGGGCGGACCTTCGCCCGCTTCCTCCTGATAGGAGTAGCGCTGCTCGCGCCAGGGGTCGGCGATGTTGTGATAGCCGCGCTCCTCCCAGAAGCCGCGCCTGTCTTCCAGCAGGTACTCCACGGCGCGCACCCACTTGACGCTCTTCCACGCGTACAGGTGCGGGACGATCATCCGCACCGGGAACCCACGTTCCAGGGCGATGGGCTTCTCGTCCAGCTCCAGCGCGAGCATCGTCTGTGAGCGGTCGAAGTCGCCTATCCGCACGTTGGCGCTGTAGCCGTACTCACCCCAGATCATCACGTGCTTCACACCGGGCGCGGGCGGGGCGACCTCCATCAGCGTCGCCGCGGACACCCCGCCCCACTCGTTACCCATGATCGAGAACTTGGTGACGCAGTGGAAGTCGGCCACCACCGTGGTACGCGGCAGCGCGGAGAACTCGGGCCAGGTGAAACGGTGCTGCTCACCCGAGGCCGTCGCCCCCATGACGTGCAGCTGCCAGGTCTCCGGGCGGAACCGGGGCACCCGGCCGTAGTGGATCACCGGTCGGCCCCGGGGGACGTACTGGCCCGGAGGCAGGCGAGGCTCCTCCCACGAAGGTTCGGACTGCTCCACCATCACTCCCTCCGCCGTTTCCCCTATGGCACGTGGTAATCCTGCCATCGCGGACTTCGCGGCGCCCCGGCGGCTACCGAATAACGTTCTCTCGCCCGGCGGGACAGGGGCGCTCTGACCGTGCGCTATCATTTCGCACTATGCGTACAGCGTTCTGGTTTTTTTATGGCGACGGACCCGTGAGTCGGACCGTTCGCCACCAGATGCTGCGCTGACAGCCTGGCGAACAGAAGGCCCCGGGTCCGGTTTCGGACTCGGGGCCTTCTGCTTTTCCCGGCCTTCATCGAACACACCACAGACCTCGGAGCCGGTCGGACCGGCCGGAGCCGTCGAAGAGGGAGAGACATGGTCATCGTCATGGGACCCGGCGCCACGGAGCAGGACGTCGAGGCGATCGTGGAGGTCATCGGCACGGCGGGCGGCGAGGCGTTCGTCAGCCGGGGCGTGAGCCGTACGATCATCGGCCTGGTCGGCGATGTCGCCCAGTTCACCACCCTCGACCTGCGAGGCATGACCGGGGTGGCCGACGTGATGCGGGTGAGCGCGCCGTACAAGCTGGTGAGCCGCGACAACCACCCCGAGCGGTCCACGGTCCGCGTCGGCGGTGTGCCGATCGGTCCCGGCACGGTCACCCTGATCGCCGGCCCGTGCGCGGTGGAGACCCCCGAACAGACCCTTCAGGCCGCCCGGATGGCCGCTGCCGCCGGGGCCACCCTGCTGCGCGGCGGCGCCTACAAGCCCCGTACCTCCCCGTACGCCTTCCAGGGGCTCGGCGAGGCCGGCCTGCGCATCCTCGCCGACGTGCGCGAGCAGACCGGGCTTCCGGTCGTCACCGAGGTCGTCGACGCGGCCGACGTGGAACTGGTGGCCTCCTACGCCGACATGCTCCAGGTCGGCACCCGCAACGCGCAGAACTTCGCGCTGCTCCAGGCCGTCGGCGCCGCCGGCAAGCCGGTGATGCTCAAGCGCGGGATGAGCGCCACCATCGAGGAGTGGCTGATGGCCGCCGAGTACATCGCCCAGCGCGGCAACCTCGACATCGTGCTGTGCGAGCGCGGCATCCGCACCTTCGAGACCGCCACCCGCAACACCCTGGACGTCTCCGCGGTGCCGCTCGCCCAGCGGCTGTCGCACCTGCCGGTCATCGTCGACCCGTCCCACTCCGGTGGCCACCGCGACCTGGTCCTGCCGCTCACCCGCGCCGCCATCGCGGCCGGCGCCGACGGCGTGATCATCGATGTCCACCCGCGCCCCGACCAAGCCCTCTGCGACGGCCCCCAGGCGCTGGTCGACGGCGACCTGGGCGAGCTGGCCCGGGTGATGGAGCGGTTCCCGCCGCTGCTGGGCAAGGTCGCGGCCGTCGACGCCCTGGCCCCCGCCTGACCCATCCGCTCGCCACGACCCCCGGTCCCGGGTACGCCCCGGGGCCGGGTGATCCGATCTCAGGCGTCGAGCCGGTACTCCTGCAGGGATCCGGCGAGCTGGACGGCGAGCTCCTCGGCGTCCAGACGACGCTCGATCTTCTTCAGGTCGGCGACCTTCGCGGCGGTCTCGGCGCGGCGGGGGGCCAGCAGCGAGCAGCAGTCCTCGTCCGGCAGTTCGGAGATCGCCAGGGTTCCGATGCGGCGGGCCTCGGCCATGATCTCGGTCTTGTCGAGGCCGATGAGCGGACGCAGGATCGGCATGTCGACCGCGTCGTCCTGGGCGGTGATGTTCTGCAGGGTCTGCGAGGAGACCTGGCCCAGGGAGTCGCCGGTGACCAGGGCACCGGCGCGCAGGCGGCGGGCGACCTCCTCGCCGGTCTTCAGCATCAGACGGCGCTGGGTGATCACCGCCAGGCGGTCCTGGCCGGAGGCCTTGATGGACTGCTGGGCCTTACCGAAGGGGACGACCCACAGCCGGGACCCGCCCTGGAACCTGTCGAGTGCCCTGACCAGCGCGTACGCCTTGTAGATGGACTCGGAGGTGGTGAAGGGGATGCCGGAGAAGTGCAGGAAGTCGACGCGCAGGCCGCGGCGCATCATCCGGTAGGCGGCCACCGGGGAGTCGATGCCGCCGGACATCAGGACCAGGCCCCGGCCGCTGGTGCCGACCGGCAGCCCGCCCTGGCCCGGCAGCCCGCCGGTGAAGACGAACGCCTCGTCGCGGTCGACCTCGATGGAGACCACCAGCTCGGGACGCTTCAGATCGACCGGCAGTCCGTAGATGTCGTTGAGCTCGCCACCGACCGAGCGGTCCAGCTGCATCGAGGTGAGCGGGAAGCGCTTGTCGCGGCGGCGGGAGCGGACCGCGAAGGAGACGCCGCGCCTGACGTCGTCGCGGTCGGCCAGCAGCTCGATGGCGGCCTTGGTGATCGCCGAGGGATCCTTGGCGACCCGCCAGGCACGGTGGATCCAGACCAGCCCGGGGACGTAGGAGACGCGCTCGGCGACCGTGTCCGCGACCTCGACCTCGGTGCCGTCCGGTAGGAAGAGCGCGATGACGCCGTGGCGCTGCCGGACGTCGACCTTGACGCCGACATCCTTCAGCGCGGCCTTGATGTTGGCCTGCAACCTCCGCTCGAAGAGCTCACGGTTGTTGCCCTTGAGGACGACCTCGCCCAGTTTGAGCAGAACGCAGGGCTCGCCCAAGGCGGACATGGTCATGGTGCAACCTCCGGTGGAGCTTCGAGGGGATATGCGGGGCTTCGTGGTAGGGCTTCGTCAAGTCTCTCGCGCGTTCGCGCAAAGACAACCTCTCGACCTTGTTACTTTAGTCGGGACTACGACTCGTCGAGGCCCTGCTCGATGGCGTAGCGGGCCAGTTCCACCCGATTGTGGAGCTGGAGCTTGTTCAGCGTGTTCTGGACGTGGTTCTGCACGGTCCGGTGGGAGAGCACGAGACGCTCGGCGATCTGCTTGTAGGACAACCCCTTGGCGACCAGGCGGAGCACCTCGGTCTCCCGCTCGGTCAGGCGGGGCGTCGCCTCGGGCGCGGGTCTGGCCGCCAGCCTCCGATACTCCCCCAGCACGAGCCCGGCCAGCCCGGGGGTGAAAACCGCGTCGCCCCCCGCGGTGCGCCGGACCGCGTCGAGGAACTCCTCCTTGCTCGCGGATTTCAGGAGATATCCGGAGGCTCCCGCCTTGATGGCCTCCAGCACGTCCTCCTGCTCGCCGCTGGCCGACAGTACCAGCACCCTGGGCGGTGGCTCCGAGGTTGCCAGCCTCCTGGCCACCTCGACCCCCGGCAGGTCGGGCAGTCGCAGGTCCAGCACCACCAGCTCGGGCCGGACCGCCGCGGCCACCCGGACCGCCTGCCGTCCCTCCCCGACCGCGGCCACCACCTCGTATCCGGCCTCGGCCAGGTCCCTGGCCACCCCGTCCCTCCACATCGGGTGGTCGTCCACCACCATCACGCGCATTGGCCTACCTTAGGCCCGTTCCTCCGGAGGTGCCCGTCCTGCTGCACAGCGCCCGGACGGCCCGACCCGCCCCCCGTGGCGGCCGTGAGAGGCGGTCTAGCCGGTCGGCACCGACATCTCGATCTCGGTGCCCCGGCCGGGAGCGGAGATCACACTGACCGTGCCGCCAAGGTCCGCGACACGGCCCCGGATGGACTGCGCGACGCCGAGCCGCCCGTCGGCGGCGGCCTCCTCCAGGCGTCCGGGTGCCATACCCGGCCCCTCGTCCCTGACGGTCACGGTGACCAGCCCGTCATCACTCTCGGCGAAGACCCACGCGGGCGCCCGCGCCCCGCAGTGGCGGGCGACGTTGTCCAGGGCGGCCCCGACCGCGGCGGCCATCTCCGCCGCGGTGGCCGCGGGCAGGATCAACGGGGTCGCCGGGGCCGAGACGGTGACCGTGGCCGAGCCGTACCTGTGCAACAGGGCGCACAGGTCCGCGGTGCCCGCGGCGGGCGCCTCTGGCCTGAGCCTGACCAACTCGCGCAGGGCGGCCTCCTGCTCGCCCGCGAGCCTGCCCAGTTCGGCCGCCTCGCCGCCGATCTCCTGCCCGCGCCGCTGAACCAGCGCGAGCACCTGGAGCACCGAGTCGTGGATTCCCCGGGCGAGCCGCTCCCGCTCCCGCCCCGCGACCTCCAGTTCGATCGCCTGCTCCATGCGCTCCTCGGCCTTCTTGGCCAGCCGGGCGACGTGCCCGACGACGGTCCCGGCGAGGAAGAGCAGGACGGTGCCGTTGATCGGCAGCATCTCGAAGCCCCCTCCGGGGACACCGTGCAGCCACAGGTCGGCCAGCGAGACGATCAACGCGGCCACGGCCCCCAGCCGCCGCCCGCCGTACACGCCCCAGGCGAGCACCGCGCCGCCCATCCAGGTGCCGGTGATCGGCAGGCTGCCCTCCTGGTAGGCGCCCTGCACCGCCGGGGTGGCGAGCAGGCAGCCCACGGTCACGAGCATGTCGGCGGCGAGCAGCGGCCGGCCGCGGAGCTCCTCGACGGAGTAGGCGAAGATCGTCCCCGCGGTCCACAGCGCCATGACGCCGATCACCAGCCAGCCGATCGCCGGGTGGGCGTACCCTCCGGCACGGATGAGCAGAACCGCCGCGTACCCAAGGGATGCGACGCGGAACACCGCGACCGCCCGCCAGAACGGCCCCTCGATTCCCGTCACACGCCAGCCCTACCTCTCAACAAGAAAGCGGCGTACTGCAATAATCCACCGATTTCTCTCTCACGAAAAACTGGAACATGTCCCACGTAGATCACTTTTCTTACGGCCTGCTCACCCCCGTGCTGGCCTATGTCATGTCGAGCGTCGGATGCATGCTCGGCCTCCTGCTCACCGCCAGAGCCCGCGAGGCGGCGGGGGCGGCACGGGTCCGCTGGCTGGCGGGCGGGGCACTGTCCATCGGCGGCACCGGTATCTGGGTCATGCACTTCGTCGCCATGATGGGCTTCTCCGTCGGCGGCGGCCAGATCCGCTACGACGTGCCGCTGACGATCGGCTCGGCGGCCCTGGCCGTCGTCGTCGTGGGCGCGGGCCTGTTCCTGGTCTCCTACCAGGGCGAGCGGTTCGTGCCGCTGGTCTCCGGCGGCGTGCTCACCGGTCTCGGCGTGGCGGGCATGCACTACATCGGCATGTTCGCGATGAGAATGCCGGCCCACCTCTCCTACGATCCGGTGCTGGTCGGGGTCTCGGTCGCGATCGCGATCGCCGCGTCCATCGTGGCGCTCTGGTTCAGCCTGCGGATCAGCGGCGTGCCGGCCACCGGCGGCGCCGCGATGATCATGGCCCTGGCGGTCTGCGGCATGCACTACACCGGCATGTTCGCGCTCGAGGTGCACCCCCGGCTCTCACCCGCGCCGCTCGGAGGGGCCAAGGGCATCGACTTCATGCTGCCCACGCTGACCGTGCTGGGCCTGCTGACCCTCGGCCTGCTGCTCACCGTCATCCTGTCGCCGTCGCAGCCGGAGCTGGACCACGACGCCACCCTGCTGGCCAGGCTGGAGAACCGCCGCGCCGAGGCCCGGCTGCACGAGCCGGTCACCCCGCCCGCCGCTCAGGCGCCGAAGGGCCCGTCTTTGTTCGACTCCCAAGAGCGATGATGTACGGCCTGCGCCCGCTGGGCCGCTTGGTCAGGGCGCAAGCCGTACATGGAGGGGAATCGCAGGCGGCCGGCCGCCCAGTCGGGAGGCTAGGACCGGACGCTTGCAGAACGCTTGCAAACGGCCACTCTCCGCGAGGGGCCGCGATGACGTCTCAGCCGAAGAAGACCTCGGCCTCCTCGTAGCGGCTGGCCGGCACGGTCTTCAGCTCCTTGGTGGCCTCGTCGAGACCCACCCGCACGATCTCGGTGCCCTGGAGGGCGACCATCTTGCCAAAGTCGCCGTCCTGCACCGCGTCGATGGCCTGCAGGCCGAACCTGGTGGCCAGCACCCGGTCGAAGGCCGTGGGGGTGCCGCCACGCTGGATGTGGCCGAGCACCGTGGTACGGGCCTCCTTGCCGGTGCGCTTCTCGATCTCGCTGGCGAGATTCTCGCCGATGCCGCCGAGCCTCACGTGGCCGAAGGCGTCGAGCTCGCCCGCCTGCAGCGTCATCTGGCCCTCGACCGGGTGCGCGCCCTCCGCGACCACGATTATCGGCGCGTACTTCGTCTTGAAGCGGGACTCGACGTAGGCGCAGACCCGGTCGATGTCGAAGGGCTTCTCCGGGATGAGGATGACGTTGGCACCGCCCGCCATGCCGGCGTGCAGGGCGATCCAGCCCGCGTGGCGGCCCATGACCTCGCAGATCAGCGCGCGGTGGTGGGACTCGGCGGTGGTGTGCAGGCGGTCGATCGCCTCGACGGCGATGTTGACCGCCGTGTCGAAGCCGAAGGTGTAGTCGGTGGCGTTGAGGTCGTTGTCGATCGTCTTGGGCACGCCGACGACCTTCACCCCCTTGTCGAAGAGCTGCTTGGCCACACCGAGGGTGTCCTCGCCGCCGATCGCGATCAGCGCGTCGACCCCGCCCTTCGCGAGGTTCTCCTTGATCTTCTCAACGCCGCCGTCGATCTTGATCGGGTTGGTCCGCGACGAGCCCAGGATCGTCCCGCCGCGCGGCAGGATGCCGCGTACGGCCTCGATGTCCAACGGCATGGTGTCGCCCTCGAGGGGGCCCCGCCAGCCGTCGCGGAACCCGACGAACTCATGCCCGTGGACGCCCACTCCCTTACGCACGACAGCGCGGATAACGGCGTTCAGGCCGGGGCAGTCGCCGCCCCCGGTGAGCACTCCGATACGCATGACATCCTCCGGTTATGAGTCCGAGCCAAGATGATCAGACTAAAGGGCATGGGCCGATCGGCGACGGATTTCCGCCACCGACGAAACGCATTCTGCCGTCAGATGCGTCAGTGGTCTAGACCAAATAGAACTAGTCCTCATATGTCGCCTCCCACGATCGACGGAGAAGCGACACATGAGCGCCTCCACCGGAGTGCCAAACAGGTCGCGCACGTCACCTGCGGGAATCCCCGGCCACCTCATGGGTCATACCCACCCGGAACCACCGACCCCCTTCTCACCGGCAGCTCAGGGCAGCGGCAGCACACAGGACGGGGTGCCGACGGCGAAGACCTCCCCCGCGGGCCGCGGGACGCCGTCCTTCAGCGGGAGCACGGCGACGGTGTCCGAATGCTGGTTGGCCACGTACATGCGGCCGTCGGCGATGGCGAAGTGCCTCGGCCAGGCGCCGCCGCAGGCGACCTCCGCGACCGGCTCCAACTCGGGGCCGGCGAAGACCGAGATCGTGTCGGGACCCCGGTTGGCGACGTAGACGAGCCTGCCGCGGACCTCCAGGTGTGAGGGCTGGTTCCGCTCTCCGCTCCCGCTGGCCGGGGCGACGTGGATCTCGCGCCATTCGGCGTCGTAGGCGCGCACGGTGCCGTCCAGCTCTCCCACCACGTACCAGTGGCCGCCCGCCATGGCCATGTGCCGGGGGCCCATGCCGGGGGCGAGCCTGACCGGTCCTTCCGGGTGCGGGACCACCTCGTCGCCGACCAGGTAGCGACGGATCTCGTCGGCCCCCAGGTCGCTCACGTACAGCACGTCGTCGGGGCCGAAGACCGCCTGGTGGGCGTGGGCACCCTCGCGGTAGGGGAAGATCCACGTGTCGGTCAGCAGGCCGGATCCGTCGATGCCGTGCACGCTGAGGGTGCCGTCGCCGTAGTTGGCCACCGCCAGGCGCGTGCCGGTGGGGTCCACCGCCAGGTGGCAGGGGGCCGACCCCTCGCTGGGCCGCTGCGCGAGCGGGCTCAGCGTGCCGTCGCCGGCGCGGGCGAAGACGCCGACCGTGCCGCGCTCGCCCTCCCCCACCGCGTACAGGACCGGGAGGACGGGGTGAACGGCGAGGAACGACGGCCCGGAGGCGGGCGTCTCACCGAGCCGGGCGAGGCTTCCCAGCTCCACCAGGGTGATCCCCGGCCCGGATCCTTCGGTGTCCGGGGTGTACCCACCGATGTACGCGACCTCAGCCATCATGCTCCCGCCACGGGCACGGCACGCGCCGCCCCAGCTCATCGTCCACTCCAAGGCAAAATGCGAAGTTAGCGCAGTTAGCCGGTGATCTCACAGTTACCCACCCGCAAAGATCTCTCACCATTTCGTTGACCTGGTCAATGAATTCGTTGATGCTGTCAACCATGGAGAGACACGTGGCGGAGGTCCGGGCCTTCAACCGCTTCTACACCCGGCTCATCGGCGTGCTCCACCAGGGCATCCTGGACACTCCCTACTCGCTCACCGAGATGAGGGTGCTGTTCGAGCTGGACCGGGCGGACCGCATGGAGACCGGCGACCTGCGGCGGCTGCTCGGGCTCGACGCCGGATACCTCAGCCGGATGCTCGCCGGGTTCGAGGGCGACGGACTGGTCGTCCGGGAGCGGTCCGCCACCGACGCGCGGCGGCAGGTGGTCGAGCTGACCGACGAGGGCCGGACCAGGTTCGCGCTCTTCGACGGGCGCGCGGCCGAAGAGGTGCGCGAACTGCTGGCCGGGGTGACCGACGAGGACCGCGGGCGGCTGGTCGCGAGCATGGCGGCCATCGAGGAGATCCTCGGCGCGGAGCCGAGGACGGGCTCTCCTTACGTCCTGCGCCCGCTGCGTCCTGGCGACCTCGGCTGGGTGATCCACCGGCACGGCACGCTCTACAGCTCCGAGCAGGGCTGGGGCATGGACTTCGAGGCGCTGGTGGCCAGGGTCGCGGCCGACTACGTGGACCACCACGACCCGGCGCGCGAGGCGGGCTGGATCGCCGAGGTGGACGGCGAGCGGGCCGGCTGCGTCTTCTGCGTGCGCAAGGACGACGAGACGGCCCAGTTGCGGTTGCTGCTGGTCGAGCCGTCCGTGCGGGGCATGGGCATCGGCAGCCTGCTCGTGGCGGAGTGTGTGCGTTTCGCCAGGGCCGCGGGCTACCGGCGGATGAGGCTGTGGACCAGGGACGTGCTGCTGGGCGCCAGGCGCATCTACCGGGCGGCGGGCTTCGAGCTCGTCGAGAAGGAGCAGCACGGCGACATCGTCGACGAGATCTGGGTCCGCGACCTCTGACCCTTCTTCCTCGTCTTCCTCGCGGCGGGGCCGGTGCCGTGGACCTGGCTCGGCGGCGGGCGACGGTGTCCCCCGCGGGTCCCGGCGACCGGCCTTCCCGTCGGGCGGGAGGGCCGTCGGCAGGACACCGCTTCGGCCACACCCTCGAAACCGGCCAGCCGGGCGGTGAGCGCCCGCCCCGGCTTCCGGTCGCCGTGCCCCGGAGGGGGCACCGCCTAAATTCCCTCTTTCTAGATAGGTATTATGTGATTAATATCGGGGGCACCAGCCCGTTCCGGATGAGCTCTGTATGAGGCGAAGATGCGCTTGCACTGGTTCCTGCCGACCACCGGCGACGGCCACCACGTCAGGCCCGCCACGACCACCGTCGCGGCGGGTGCCGCCGCGGACCGGCCCGCGACGCTCGACTACCTGTCCCAGGTGGCCCGGGCCGCGGAGTCCGCGGGTTTCGAGGCGGCGCTGACCCCGGTCGGAGCGGGCTGCCCCGACCCGCTGGTGGCGTGCAGCGCGGTCGCGGCGCGGACCGAGCGGCTCAGGCTGCTGGTGGCCTTCCGGCCCGGCTTCACCCTGCCGACGCTCCTCGCCCAGCAGGCGCAGACCTTCCAGCAGATCAGCGGAGGGCGGCTGCTGCTCAACGTGGTCACCGGCGGTGACCCGCAGGAGCAGCGCGCCTACGGCGACTTCCTCGACCACGACGCCCGCTACGAACGGACCGGCGAGTTCATCGAGGTGCTCAGGCGCACCTGGACCGGCGAGCCGTTCGACCACCGGGGCACCCACTACCGGGTGTCGGGCGGCGGACTGGCCACGCCGCTGCTCGACACCCCCGACATCTACTTCGGCGGAGCCTCCCCCGTCGCCGAGCGGGTGGCCGCCACCGGGGCGGACGTCTACCTGATGTGGGGCGAGCCCCCGGCGATGATCGCCGAGCGGGTCGCCCGGATGCGGAAGCTCGCCGCCGAGGCGGGTCGCGAGCTCCGGTACGGCATCCGGCTCCACGTCATCGCCCGCGACACCGCCGACGAGGCCTGGGCATACGCCAGGCGGCTGCTTTCGGGCATGGACCCCGGCAGGATCGCCGCCGCCCAGGCGCGATTCGCCCGGATGGACTCGGTGGGACAGCGCCGGATGGCCGACCTGCACGGCGGCTCCGCCGAATCCCTGGAGATCTCCCCCAACCTCTGGGCCGGGGTCGGCCTGGTCCGCGAGGGCGCCGGTACCGCGCTGGTCGGCAGCTACGCGGAGGTGGCCGAACGCCTCCGCGAATACGCCGGGCTGGGCCTGTCGGAGTTCGTGCTGTCCGGCTGGCCGCACCTGGAGGAGGCCTGGCGGGTGGGCGACTTCGTCCTTCCCCGGCTGGCGGCCCCCGCGCTCGTCGCGTGAGCGTCCTTGGAACCGAGCCGGGCGCCGGCCGTACCCTCTGGCGAGCCCTGGCGCTGCGGGCCGGAGCGATCGTCGCGCTGGTCGCGATCTGGCAGGCCGTGGCCATGGCCGAGATCTGGCCACCGGTCTTCGTGCCGGAGCCGGTCGCGGTCTGGGACCAGTTCCTGCGCACCACCGCCGACGGCGTGAGCGGCCACACCCTGCAGGAACACCTGCTCACCAGCCTGCGCCGGATCGGACTCGGCTGCCTGTACGGGGTGAGCGGCGGCATCGTGCTGGGGCTGCTGATCGGCATGGTCCCCACGCTGCGCGCGCTGCTCGGCCCCCTGGTCACGTTCGTCCGCACCCTGCCGCCGCTGGCCTACCTCAGCCTGCTGGTGATCTGGTTCGGCATCGACGAGGAGCCCAAGATCTGGCTCCTGCTGCTGGCCGCGCTCCCGCCGGTCGCAGTGGCCACCGCCGACGCGGTACGCGGGGTGCACGAGGACTATCTGAACGCGGCCCGCTCGCTCGGCGCCCGCCGGCACGAGCTGCCGCTCCGCGTGGTGCTGCCGAGCGCGCTGCCCGAGATCATCACGGGGGTGCGGGTGGCCGTGGGCGTCGCCTACACCACGGTGGTCGCCGCCGAGACCGTGAACGGGGTGCCCGGCATCGGCGGCATGGTCCGTGACGCCCAGCGCTACAACCAGACGGACGTGGTCGTGCTCGGCATCATCGTCATCGGCCTGTCAGGTCTGCTCATCGACTTCCTCCTGCAAACGCTGGACCGTCGCCTGGTTCCCTGGCGCGGCCGTACCTAGGAAAGACCCCCATGAAACGCATAGCTCTCGCCCTGACAGCCGCCGCCCTCGCCCTGGCCGCCTGCGGGTCCGGCACGGAGGAGGCCAAGCCCGCCGCCGACGGCTCCCCCGCGACCCTGCGCATCGGCTACCAGCTCATTCCCAACGGCGACCTGATCGTCAAGGACCAGCAGTGGCTGGAGAAGGCGCTGCCGAACACCAAGATCACCTGGAGCAAATTCGACTCGGGCGGCGACGTGAACACCGCCATGATCGCCGGCTCGCTCGACATCGGGCTGGCGGGCAGCAGCCCGGTCACCCGCGGCCTGTCCGCGCCGCTCAACATCCCGTACCGGGTGCCGTGGATCTTCGACGTGATCGGGGACAACGAGGCGCTCGTCGCCCGGGGCGGGGTGACCGACGTCAAGGGCCTCGCGGGCAAGCGGGTCGCCGCCCCCTTCGCCTCGACCACCCACTACAGCCTGCTCGCCGCGCTCACCGAGGCTGGCCTCTCCGAGTCCGACGTGAAGATCCTCGACATGGAGCCGCCGGACATCCAGGCCGCCTGGCAGCGCGGCGACATCGACGCCGCCTACGTCTGGACGCCCACCCTGGCCGAGCTGCAGAAGAACGGCGGCACGACGCTGGTCACCAGCCGGGAGCTGGCCCAGCGGGGCAGACTCACCGCCGACCTCGCGGTGGTGAGCGACGACTTCGCGAAGAAGTACCCGCAGGCGCTGAGCGTCTGGCTCCAGCAGCAGGACCGCGCGGTCAAGCTGGCCAGGAGCGACACCGGCGCCGCCGCCGCGGCCATCGGCCGCCAGCTCAACCTCGACCCGGCCGAGGCCGCGCGCCAGCTCGGCCAGCTCGTGCTCCTCGACGCGAGCGAGCAGCGCTCCGCCGACTATCTCGGCACCCCGGACGCTCCCGGCAAGCTCGCCGAGAACCTGCACAGCGCGGCCGAGTTCCTCAAGGGCCAGCAGAAGATCGACGCCGTCCCCGATCCGGCGGTCTTCCAGAAGGGCCTGGCCACGCAGGAGCTCGCGGATGCCTTCGCCGGAAGCTGACGCCGGCACCACCGCCCCCGGAGCGGACCCGGCCACCTCGAACGGCGCCGCGCACGAGAGTGCTCCCGCCAACGACGGAAAGACCGCCCCGGCGGCCGATCCAGGGGCGGCGCGGGACACCGCGCTCGCCCTCACCGGGGTGTCGCACTCCTACCGGGGACGCGCCGGGATCGTCGACGCGCTGGGGCCGATCGAACTGGAGATCACCGCCGGGGAGTTCGTGACGATCGTGGGCCCGTCGGGGTGCGGCAAGAGCACGCTGCTCCGGCTGGTGGCGGGCTTCACCGCGCCGTCGGCGGGAACCATCACCGCCTCCGGCGCGGCGGTGTCGGGGCCCGCCCCCACCAGGGGCTTCGTGTTCCAGCAGCACCGGCTCTTCCCCTGGCTCTCAGTCGCCGGAAACGTCGGCTTCGGGCTGCGCGGCCTGCCCAGGGCGGCGCGGCGCGAGCGGGTGGCCGAACTGCTGGAGCTGACCGGCCTGGCCGACGTCGCCAGGGCCGGGCCGTATGAGCTGTCGGGAGGCATGCAGCAGCGCGCGGCGATCGCCCGCGCGCTCGCCCCGGACCCCGCGCTGCTGCTGATGGACGAGCCGTTCGCCGCCCTGGACGCCTTCACCAGGGAGCGCATGCAGGAGGAGGTCCGCGAGCTGTGGCGGCGGGCCGGCACGACCGTGGTCTTCATCACCCACAGCGTGGACGAGGCCGTCTACCTCGGCACCCGGGTGCTCGCGCTGAGCGGCAGGCCCGGCCGGGTGGTCTCCGACCGTGCCTCGGCCGTGCCGTACGGGGAGCACCCTCGCACCGACCCGCTCTTCGCCGAGTTGCGCGAGGAGCTGACCGAGGTGGTCAGACAGGCCGCGTCGGTCAGCGGCGGAAGGGTCCGGTGACCTCGTAGGTGACGCCGTCGGTGCCGGCGGCGTCACCGCGGGCGCCGCGCTGTGAGGAGAAGTAGAGGCGGTCGCCGCCCGGTGAGAAGGCGGGTCCGGTGATCTCCGACTTGGAGTGGCCCGCGATCCGCAGGACGGGGGTGACGACCCGCTCGGGAGTGATCAGGTTGATCTCCATGTCACCGCCGTCCTCGGCGACGTAGAGGTCCCCGGACGGGGTGCCGGTGATGTTGTCGACGCCGTTCAGCGGGGCGTCGGCGTCGTAGACGACACCCAGGTGCTCGTTCTCCGTGTCGTAGGCCCACACCCGGTTGTCGCCCTTGGTGGTGAAGAAGCACACGCCGTCCGCGTAGTGGCAGCCCTCCCCGCCCGAGAAGCGGGTGGCACCGGCGACCTGGTCGCGGGTGGCCTTCAGCAGCGCGCCGGGGTCGGGCACGCGCCGCCAGGTCACCGCGCCCGAGCCGGAGGCGCAGAGCACCTCCAGGGTGCCCGAGGTCAGGTCACCCCAGTAGACCGGCCGGAACCGGTAGAAGCAGCCGTCGGGCTCGTCCTCGGTCAGGTAGACCACCCGCCGCTCCGGGTCGCAGGCCGCGGCCTCGTGCTTGAACCGGCCCATGGCGAGGCGCGGCATCGCGGCCCGCGAGCCGTAGGGGTCGCACTCGAAGACCCGGCCGCGGAAGATCTCCTCGCACGACAGCCAGGAGTTCCACGGGGTGCGGCCACCCGCGCAGTTGAGGTTGGTGCCCGACAGGATGCGGTAGGCGCCGACGACGGCTCCGGCCGGCCCGAACCTGATGGCCGACGCCCCGCCGAGCAGCGGGATCTCCGAGTTGGACACGTAGATCCAGCCGTCGCCGTCGGGGAAGCACGCGCCGCCGTCCGGTGCCGGGTGCCAGAGCAGCCCGCCGACCCGGCGGCCGGTACGGGCGACGATCCGGCTGGTGAACCCCTCGGGCAGCGCGACCCCGTTGGCGTCGGGCTCGCCAAGCGGACCGTAGGGGCTCTCGAAGCTCGGGGCGACGGCACCCGCGACCCCCTGCCAGAGCGAGCCCGCGAGAACCGCACCGGCGGTCAGACCTCCGGTGCGCACAAACGATCGGCGAAGCATGGCCCCTCCTCGTCGTCCCTCACGGTACGTCGCAAGCCGATCGAACTCACATGAACGCCGAGACTCCTTGAGCGCAAACTTTGCGCGAACCGAAGGACAAACATCCGCCAAACCAGGTCGGTCTATCACCAAGATCGCCATCTGTCCCGCCGGACGCGTCCACAGTGGAATCTTCACCGTTGTCGGATCGGGAGGACCGTTGAGCGAGGGACTCGCGTTCGCGAATCCAGTCTTCGAGACCGCGCCCCGGGTGGGCACCCGCCGAGCTCTCGTCTTCCTCGACTCCCCGCCGGACACGCTCCCGCCCCGGGCTCCCGCTCCGCCCTCGGCCCCCGATCCGCTCCAGGCCCCTGTCCCGCACCCGGCCCGGCCACACGACCGGGCCACGACGCCGCCCCCTGGCACCTCCACCACCGGGCCGCACACCACCGGGCCGCACGCCGCGGGGCCGGGTACCGGGCGGCCGGACGCGCGGCTGGCGAGCGCGCTGCGCGCCGAGGGGTTCACCGTCGACGCCGAGACCAGCGGCGGGGCGAACGCGGACGGCGAGCGGGTGTGGAACCTGCTGCGCTCGGCGCGGGAGGGGGACCTGCTGCTGATCCGGCTGCCCGCCGACGGCGGCTGGACCTCGGGACAGCTGGGATCGATGATCGGCACGTTCGGGCGGCAGGTCGGCGAGTCGCTGGCGGCCGCCGTGCTGCTGATCGTGGACTTCGGCTGGAGCGCCCTTGACGGCTCCGCCGAACCGGTCAGGCAACTCGCCGTGGCCGGGGAGCCGAGGGTGGCGGCGGCGGCGCTGACCCTCACGCTGAGGCTCGACGAGACGGTGCCCGGCCCGGTGCGCACGCTGACCGACGTCATCGCGGAGGGCCTGATGACGCGGGCCGCCGACCTCGACGGGGACGGGACGATCAGCGTCGGGGACCTGCACGCCTACGCGCTCGCCCGCTACACGGCGGTCTCGGCCGCCCGCACCCCCATCCTGATCGCCTACGGAGCCGTCGCCGGTGTCGCCCTGACCCCGGCGAGGGACACCGCCGCCCCGCACGCCGCCTTCACCCGCGCCCTGGCGCGGCTCGGCGATCACGCCCCGCCCGGCTGCGGGATCGAGATCGTCCGGCGGGTCTACGAACTCCACCTGAGCGAGCCGGCCAGGGAGCTGCTGCGCAGGGCCGCCCTGCTCGACGAGGGCGAGCCGATCGACGAGATCCTCGGCGACGCCGCCGAGCTCAGGCAGTGGGGCCTGCTGGGCGAGACGACCACGTTCGTCCATCCGGACGTGCGGAGATTCGGCCACTCGCGGCTCTCGGCGGCCGAGCGGGCGCAGACCTCGGCGCTGCTCCGCCGCCACCGGGCCGGGCTCCGTACGGTACGGCCCCGGGCCAGGCTCACCGCCGACCGGTGGACCACCGAGGACCAGCTCGGGCACCGGGTCTACGCCGAGGCCATCGCCGCGTTCGTCCGCCACCCCGAGACCCGGCCCCCGCTGACGATCGGCGTCAAGGGGCCGTGGGGCACCGGCAAGACCTCCCTGATGCGGATGATCCAGGACCTGCTGGACCCCGGGGCCGCCGGGGACGATCCCGCCCCGATCCACCTGCCCGGCTCCCGCGCGGACCGGACGCTGACCAACGCCGAGGTGCTGGCCAGGACCGGCCGGCGCCCCCGGGGGAGCGCCGGGCGGGCGGAGCCGGACCCGCTCCCGCTGCGGCGGGCGGACTGGCGGCCCACGGTCTGGTTCAACCCGTGGATGTACCAGAACGGTGAGCAGGTCTGGGCCGGACTGGCACACGAGATCATCAGTCAGGTCACCCGGCGGCTGCCCCGCGCCGAGCGGGAGCGGTTCTGGCTGGAGCTGAATCTGTCCAGGATCGACCGGGAGGCGGTCCGCAGCCGCGCCTACCACCTGGCGCTGACCCGCCTGGCGCCGGTGGCCCTCGGCCTGGTCGCCACCCTCGTCCTCACCGGGGCGCTGCTGGCCGCCGCCGCGCTGCTGCCCGCCTTCGGCTCCCTGCTGGGGAACGCCGCGGCGGCCGTCGGCTCGGCGGGCGCGGCGGCCGTGGTGGGGGCGGGCGCGCTGCGGCTGGCCCGGTTCTTCGGGGAGTCGGCGGACAACGCGTTCCGCGGCCTGGTCACGCAGCCCGACCTGCTCGGCCCGGGTGCGGCCGACGGGGCGGGCGGCGAGGGCGCGACCACCCCCGGATACCGGTCCAAGACCGGCTTCCTGCACCTGGTGCAGACCGACATGCGGCAGGTCCTCGACCTGGTCGCCACCGAGGAGCGCCCGCTGGTGGTGTTCGTGGACGACCTGGACCGCTGCTCGTCCGGAACGGTGGCGCAGGTCATCGAGGCGATCAACCTGTTCCTCGCCGGCGAGTTCCCCAACTGCGTGTTCGTGCTGGCCATGGAGCCGGAGGTGGTCGTCGCGCACGTCGAGGCCGCCTACCCGGAACTGGCCGGGACGCTGCCCACCGGCGGGCGGTCCGGCCTGGGCTGGCGGTTCCTGGAGAAGATCGTGCAGCTACCGCTGAGCGTGCCGCTGCTGGACGACGCTGACCGGCTGCCCGCCTTCGTACGGGCACTGCTCGGCGTCGCCGACACCGTCCGGCCCGCGGACGTTCTCCCCGGCCTGGAGACCGTACAACCGGGTGACCCGGGCGCCATAGGAACACCGAATCCGGCCGGACCGCGTCCGGCGGGTCCCCCAGCCGCCCTGGAACGGCTCGACCCGCCCCCGGATCCGGCCGGACCGCGTTCGCGCGGTCCCCTGCCTCCCGCACGGCCCTTCCCGCACGACGCGGCCACGCCGGGCTCGTCCGGCACCGCCACGCGGTCGGGAGCGGCCGTGCAGGGGCGGCGTACGTCCGTACCACCGGCGGGCGCGCGGAGACTGGAACTGTGGGCGCCGGTGGAGGCGCTGGGACCGCCCCCGCTGACGGACGGCTCGCTCGCATCGGGCTCGTGGGCGGCCGAGCCGCCGGACCCGGTCCAGGTGAGCCGGTTGCAGGACGCCATCTGGGCACTGCGCCCGACCACGACGACGCTCGACGAGGCGGCGCGGCTGGCCCAGGACGCCCTGGGCATCGAGTGCTCGGACGCCGTCGGCGGCCTGTGCGCGGCGACCCGCGAGGCCGCCGACCGGGTCTTCGACGACCTCTACAGCGACGAGAACGCCTATCTGGCGATCGAGTTCGTGCTCCCCGCGCTGACCTTCTTCAACCCGCGCGAGATCAAGCGGTACGTGAACGTCTTCCGCTTCTACTCGTTCCTGACCTACCGCCGCGCCCTCGCCGGGGCGGACCCCGCCTCGGACGGCGAGGTCGCCAAGCTCGCCGCGCTGGCCGTCCAGTGGCCGCACCTGCTGACCCTGCTGGTCAGGGAGATCGACGGGGTGAGCGCGCTACGGCGCCTGGAGCAGGCCGCGAGCGACGACCCGAGCTGGGAGCGCGCCGTCCGCGAGACCGGCCTGACCGACCCCGGCGCCCCCGGCGCCCACCTGGACTCCCTGCGCGACCTGCTCACCCGCCCCCACCCCATCGCCGACCTAGCCCGGTATCTCCTGTGAGCCGGCTAGCGGTTCGTCGTCAGCTTCGGCGTGGAGATCGCCGTCAGGGTGGGGGACGAGACGTGTACTTCCCTCCCGGCTGCCATACCGTACGTCTTGCACCTCAGCCGGACGGCACCCGTGGAATCGGTGATCGTGACAGGAATGTTGAACGCCATGGAGCCGCTGTACTCCCCGACGGCCTTCCTGTCGATGCGGCTCGCCACCTGGCCGTAGATAGAGCCACTGGACACCTGGAGTTCACACTGGATGCCGTACGCGTCCACTCCTCCCCTGGCGTCGCTGTACCCCAGATCGGCCAGCATGATGTACGTGCCCTGGGGCAGCCCCGGCACCGTGGCGACATCCTTCATCGTCTCCGGGACCGATATCGCGCCGTTGTAGTGGTCCGACCACGCCTCACTGGACTTGCCGGGCGCTCCCTGCGGTCCGGCCGGCCCCGTCTGGTTCCACGAGACCGTCTCCTGGCCCACCGGGCACTGGCCGGTGGAATCGGGAACCCGCAGGCTTCCGTTCGGGGCCACACAGGCGGTGATCACCTCGTCGGCGACCGCGGCGGCGACCGCCACACCCGATCCTCCAGCCAGGAAGCCCACCAGGGCGCCGATCGCCAGTGTCCGTTTGTTCCTGCCCATGTGTGCCTCTTCCCTCGCGACGCCTGAACACTGTCCTTCGCGAAAAAGATGACGGGCGGGGCTGGTGATCCACTTGCATCTCACTGCAAGATCCTCACGCGCCCGCACGCCACGCGAGGGCGCCTCCTGGTGAGCCGGCACGACCGGCGAGTGGGCACACGGCGGCGGATACACACACAAGAATTCCCAGCTGGAATTCACCTCGTTTGCCAGAATGCATAACGGTCCGATCGTGATGTGGATGACCGCCGCAGCGTCACACGCGTAGCCGATCCTGGCCGCTTTGTCGCGCCCGGCAAGGGACGGTGAGCAATTGGCGAGAAAGAAGCGGGTGGCCCGGAGGCGACCGGCCCAGAGGCAGGCGGGGGATCCAGCCGCTACAGCGGCTCCGCCAGCGGAAGAGCCCGGGGAGAACAAGGAGAAGTGGTATGCCAGGCCTGCGGTCTGGATCGGCGGCGTGGTCGCCACGGTCGTCGGCGGTGTGGCCCTGGCCGGCCTGGGGTGGTTGTGGCCCGAACTGGTCGATGACGCCGCCCTGAAGGACGGGGTCCGTACGGAGATCAGAGGGGACGACGACCTCGACTATCACGTGGAGACGATCTACGGAGAGGACGAGGGCAGATCCATGGCCTTCGCCGACGTCGTGCTACCGGACGCCTCGCTGCTGAAAATCATGAATCGGCAGAACGGTGCGGTGTCCTCCGAACTGAACGATCGACTGCGGGCGATGGGGGGCGTCAATCTCGGCAAGCTCACCCTGCGGATCAATTTCGAGGGGCGGCGGAAAAGAGAGATCCGGATCGTCGACATCCGGCCGGTGATCCTCAAAAGATCGGCCGGGCTGGGTGGCACCTTGTTCAGCGTGCCGTCGCAAGGGGGCACGCCGATAGCCCGCATGGTGATCAACCTCCACGAACCCGTCCCGGTGGCCCGGGAGGTGGTGGCCGGGAATCCGTTCGGTGACGGAACCGAGGGCGAGCCGTACTTCGAGAAGGAGGTGATCTCGCTCCCCGACGGCAAACAGAAAACGCTGATCGTCCGGCTGAACGAGAAACGTCACCACTCCACCTTTTACCTTCAGGTGGACTACCTCATCGCCAACGAGAAGAAACGCATCCTGATCAAGGACCGGGGAAGGCCGTTCCAGCTCACCGGGCTGCACTGCGGCGCGAAACCCGGCGTGGTCTCGTACCAGCGCGCCTTCGTCCTGGTCAATGGATACAAGCTTCGGCCCGACCCCCATCCGGAGCGGCTGCAGGACAGCGACTGCTCCTGATCGCCCCCTGATGCCGCGAGACCCGCTGAGCTCAGGACGGGTAGTCGCGGTAGATCCTGGGCTCCTTCACCTTCCCGGGAAACACCATGATCAGCAGTTGGACGGCGCCGTCAGGGGTGTCGATGTTCTCCGTCACGGCCTTGCGCCCGCGGATGTGGACGCGGACCCGGTAGTTCCCCGGACCCCCGGCCGCGAGATCGGGAAGCTGCTTGCCATCGCCGTCCACGATGGACAGGACTCCGTCGGCGCTCTGGTAGCCGACCTCGACGACCTGCTCCCAGCTCTCGGTCTCCACCGGCGGGCGGCGCCGGTAGGACTCCCCCGTCACGCACGCGTGGCCGATCTCGTCCGCCGCCCAGATGCGCAGTGCGCCGGGCCCGCTGCCCACCAGGTCGGCGACCCGGTCGTCGACCTCGTCACCCTCGTTCGCCTCGTCCCAGGCGTAGAGTTCCCAGGACTCCGTCCACATGGTCTCGCGGACCTGTCGTACCGGCTTGATCATCGGCCGGTGGTGGAGACGGGTGGAACATCTCCTCTCCACCGCCGCGACATAGGCGTCGTGCTCCTCCCGCTCCCGCCGTACCTTTCCCTGTTCCACCTCGGCCACCTTGGGGCACAGTCTCACCAGTGCCGCCACCAGCGACCGGCCGTCGATATCGCCGAACGCCTTCGACACGGCGGGCGCGTAGGCGTCGCCTCCGTTCCGTACGGCCAGGTCGCAGAGATGGCGGCCATAGGCCAGAAGCTCGCGGTCTGGCATGTCTTCCAGCGCGGATATGCCCCTCGTGTCGTCCCGGACCTGGCACAGGAACCCCTTCTCGCTCTCGTCCAGTCCCGAGACGGTGCCGTCGCCGAATCCGGCACAGTCGAGCGCCGACACACTGCTCACCTTTCCCCGCGCGGCGTCGGCGCCCACCCCGAGGAGCGTCACGATCACGAGCGGCACCGCGATAACCGTACGGGCGAGGCCGCCTCTCGGAGTACGTGGGGCACGGACCGCGAGGAGCATCAGGATCGCGGGTATCAGACGGTAGAAGTCCATCGCGATGCCCCGGCCGGTCAGCTCCAGAGGCCCCCAGTTGTCCACGCATCCGGGATCAGCGGACAAGTCGAACATGAACAGCAGTGGGGTCGGGAGGTGGCGAACGATCATCACTGTGGCGGCGAAGCGACCCAGGATCCGGCCGAGCCGGGAGCGTCCGGCCCGCCGGCTCAGAATCTCGACTCCCCAGGCGAGGGCGATCAACGGCACGGACCCGAACCACAGGAGTGGAAAACCCCACAGCGGGCCGAGCAGCAGGTTCAACTCGAAGTCGATCTCGTGCCCCGCGCAGTACCTGGACGTCATCCAGATAGCACCGCTGCCGCCCTTCGTACCGGACAGCATCGCCGTGATCCAAAAATAGATGCCAGGGGTCGCAGCGGTGAGGATCGCCGCCGCCCAGAGAATCGATGATCGTTTGGGCACGAGACGGAAGACTATATGGCGTTAAAGAGCGATGCTCGTCGTTGAACCCCGGCCAGCGCACCGCGCTTCACGCTGAGACCGCGTCTTCCTATTGCGCTCGGAGGCGAGGACGGTCACCCGGTGGAGAAAACGAATTCGCCGTCCTTGACGCCGCCGATGAACACCTCCCACTCGGCCGGGTATAGACGATCACCTCATCACCGGGACGACGACTGTGCCGCACGGCGACACTCCCGCTGCCGTCGGCCAGCGGCCCGGCCTCGACACACTGGCCACCCGCGTCAGTAATAAAGGGGGAGACTATTCGAGGTCGTGGTCGGCCGAGAGTTCGCGCCCGGGAGCGAGGAAGTCCACGGCGTACTCGGTCACGTCGCCGTGCTGGTCCCAATAGAAGTTGGTCATGGTCAGCGCCGGCAGGCCGTGCTCCACGCCGAGCACCGGGGCGATGTCCTCGGGAACCGGCTTGATGGCGACGACGTCACGGCGCCGGACGGCCCTTCGGCCGGTCCGGTCCTCGACCAGCCCGAAGGTCATCTGAGGGAGCGGCTCCGCGACCAGCAGTTCGGATGCCGCCTCGCCCAGCTCACCGGGAAGCCACGAGGTGGACACCACGACGGCACCCCTGTCGTCGTGGTACGCACGGCGCCGCCGAACGACGGAGGTCCCTGGCTCGACTCCCAGAGCATCCGCGATCTCCTCGGGCGCGGGGACGATTCCGGCGCTCAGGATCTCGGCCCGCTCACCTGAGCGATATCCGTTCCCGGTCGCCCTCAGCATCCGCAGGCGATCGGAACCTGCCGTGACCTTCTTCGGCAGGCAGGCCAGGGTTCCGACTCCCGGCACCGACTCCGCGTAGCCCTCCGTCCTCAGCACGGCCGCGACCCGGGTGGCGGTCGCGGTGGACACTCCCTCGTCGCGCATGATCTCCCGAACCGACGGGATGCGATCGCCCGGCCGGATCTCCCCGCTCTCGATCCTGGTCCTGATCTGAGCGGCGATCCGCTTGTACGGAGCCATTGCCTGCGGGTTGTCAGCCATCGCGAGCCTCCTGTTCTAGTGCACTCTAAAACAGCCGTTGACTTCATCAGTGCTCTAGAACACTAGAGAACTGAAGCGGGTCGGAGAACAGAAGGGGCAGCTCACCTCTGACACAGAGAGGCTCCCCAGCGAACCGACACAAAACCGGCCGAAATCGCCCCGTCAAACCACCTTCAGCGGCATCAGCAGGAAGAGAGCACCTGTCATGGAACATCGCTCTGACCTCGGTCGACCATCCGCCTGCCAGGATCCGGGCTTCGGTGAACGCCTCACCCGCAACGCGGATCCGGCACATGTCCGCGAAGAGACGTACGCCCTGACCGGCGGGTCGCCGCGCCTGTTCGCGCTGATCCAGGAGTTCGGAGAGGAGGGCGAAGAGGTCGACGCGGTGGTGGTGGCCTACGGGATGGCGCTGCCAGGTGGCACGGTGACGACCGTCGGCGCGAACGGCCGCGGGTTCGGCCTGTGGACGAGCGCCCGCAGCGCCGCCCGGCGACTCCACTCCGACCTGGTCTGGTTCGGCGACGGCGGCATGCGGGAATCCACCCCGTAGATCTCACGGAAATGCGCACAGGCATCGGCTCCCGGCACGGGACACCGTGCCGGGAGCCGTCTTGAAGGGCTGGAGCGGATCACGGCCTCCAGGCCGGGTCCCTGCCGATGACACCGAGCAGGCGGTCGAACCGCGGGGCGTCGTCCGGCACTGCCACCGGCGGCCCGAAGGCACCGCGCTGCCTGCCCGTCTCCGCCATCTGGTCGGCGAAATGCAGCGCCCGCGAGACGGCCTCGGGGTCCGGCTCGTACTCCTGACCGGTGGCCCTGGCCAGGTCCCAGCCGTGCACGACCATGTCGACGAGGTACATGTGGGCCAGCATGGTCATCGGCAGGCCCATGCCGGGGCTGGTCCCCTCCCATGCCTCGGGCCGCGACCAGGCGGCCAGCATGTGCTCCGCCCGCTCGGGGAAGTCACCCGCGTAAGGTCCCTGCTCGACGTTCGGCCCCTTGCGCCCCAGCGACTCGAACATCTCCGCCACCCACTCGAGGTGGTTGATCAGGTCCTTGACGTCGAACTTCGCGCATGGCGTCGGGGACCCGAGCTGCTCCTGCCGTACCGCGCGCACCAATCCCGCGGTCCGTTCGGTGGCGTGCGTCATCAGCGGCATCATGTCGTCCATGGCAGCCATGATGCCCCGCCTACCTGAGGCGCGGCTTGTAGAAACGCGACAGCGCGGCTGGGTCGACCCGTACGCAGGGCTCAGCACCTTCGATTTCGCCCGTCAGGCGCCATCGCCCGAAATCTCGGCGTATGTGGATTACTTCTGGGTCGTCACCTGGACCGACCTCGCCGAGCCGTACGAACAGCGCATCGTCTCGCACCCCACCGTGAACATGACGATCACCGCGGACTTCCACCGGATCGCGGGAGTGATCAAGGGCGGGTTCTCCTACACGATGCGGGGCAGCGGCCGCGTGCTCGGCACGCGCTTCCGGCCCGGCGGCTTCCGGCCGTTCCTCGGCGGCCCGGTGTCCCAGCTGACCGGCCGCTTCGTGGAGATCGACGAGATGTACGGCGCAGCGGGCGCGACCCTGGTCGAGCAGGTCCTGGCCGAGCCCGACACCCGGGCCGCCATCGCGCTCACCGAGACGTTCCTGCTGAGTCTGAGGCCGGAACAGGATCCGCTGACGGAAGAGGTCGCGGCGCTGGTGACGATGGTGGCGAACGACGTGTCCGTGACCAGGGTCGACGAGCTGGCCGCCAGATCGGGGCGGTCGGTGCGCTCGCTGCAGCGGTTGTTCCGGGACCATGTCGGCATCGGCCCCAAGTGGGTGATCCGCCGCTTCCGGCTGCACGAGGCCGCGGAGCGGGTCTACCAGGGCCTCGACCTCGCCACGCTGGCCGCCGAGCTCGGCTACACCGACCAGGCCCACCTGACCCGCGACTTCACCGCCGCGGTCGGCATGCCACCCGCCGCCTACGCCCGGCTCAGCGGCCAGGCCTGATCCTGACGTCCAGTGCTTTGGCGAGGCGACGGTAACAGATGAGAGCGGCGGCCAGACCGACCGTCAGGGACCGGCCGTCCATGCACGTTTCCGCGTCTCACTCAGCGGGCGTACCGGTCGACTCGGTGCCGTCATCGGCGAGTTCGGCGGCCAGGCCTGCCGATGCCGTGGCTGGACTACAACTAGAAACCAACTGATCCCCAAGTGAGGACCTTGATCATGGAAACCTTTCGCAAAGAAGAAAGGGATCCCGATGAAGAGGACAGCGTTGCTGCTGAGCACGGTGGTGCTCAGCGGGCTGCTGGCCGCCCCTCCCTCGTACGCCGCCACATCCTCCGCCCCCGCGCTCAAGACCGCTGTGGCCCAGGTGAAGGCGAGTCCCGCCAAGCGGTCGGGCGCGTGTCCGACCACGGTGGGATTCTCCGCGGTGGTGGTGGCCAAGGGCAAGGGCATCGTCCGTTATAGGTGGGTACGCGGCGACGGCGGCAAGAGCGTCGTCAAGAGCTTCCGTGTCAACGGCTCGCGCAAGGTGGTCGTGCGAGACCGGCAGACCTTCGACCGCGACACCACCGGCTGGCAGGCCATCGAGATCGTGGGCAAGAAGGGGCTGTCGGGCAAGGCGCGGTTCAGCGTCGCCTGTGACGGCCCCGCACAGGTGTGGGACGTCTCCCACCCGCTGCCCGCCCAGCCCGGACGGCCGCTGGAGTCGGCGGCGGATGTGGACGTCAGCCCGCGCAGCTACAACGGCGTCTGCCCGGCGACGGTACGGTTCACCGCGACCATCCAGGTCTCGCGCACCCCGGCCACCGTCGACTACCGGTGGATCGACAGCATCACCGGGGAAGGGCGGCCGGAGTCGCTGTACTTCGCCGCCGGCGGGTCGCGCATCCGCCAGGTCACGCTGCCGATGAGCGTGGGCAGCTCCGCCGGCGGATGGAAGGCCGTCCACATCCTCACCCCCGGCGGACACGACTCCGGCCGCGCCGACTACGCGGTGACCTGCAAGAGCGGCCCGGCGCCCACCCCGACCTCCACCCCGACCTCCACGCCGACGTCCACGCCCACGCAGCCTCCGGTGACGCCGGGACGGCAGATCGTGGAGCTCACCCCGGGCGACTACGCGGGCACCTGCGCGGAGCCGGTCGCGTACCGGGCCGCCGGGCGGGTCACGCTCCCTGCCGGAGCCGCGCAGCAGGTCACGTACTGGTGGCTCGTGGACGGCGCCGCCTGGCAGAAGCAGGTGCTGGACTTCCCCGCCTCCGCCCAGGCCCGCTCCCAGGACGTCTCCGCCTCCTGGACCCTCGGCACCGCCGGGAACGGCCCGCACAAGGTCGGCCTCATGGCCGAGGGCGGCCCCTCGCAGCCTGACGAGCGCTCGTACACCTTCACCTGCGTCGAAGAGCCCAATGACGCCAATGTGGCCTTCCGCTACGTGCTCGTGCCGCGCTACGCGGGCGACTGCGACCGTTCCTTCGGCCTGCGCGTGGACGGGTTGTTCACGACGGACCGCGAGGCCGAGGTCAAGTACCGTCTGGTGGCCGACGGCAAGCCGGGGCCGGTCAGGAGCGAGGTGCTCAAGCCCGGCGTCACCAACACGATCGGCGATTTCTGGAACAAGTCCGCACAGGGCAGTGGAAGCGGCACCGTACGGCTTGAGGTGCTCAACCACAACAAGCCGTTCACCCAGCAGACCTACTCCTGGACGTGTGTGCCGAAGGACCCGGCGCCGGGCACGGTCCGCGTCGGCGGGCTGACCTCGGTGGCCTACTACGGCGACTGCGACGCCGCGCCGTACCCGACCGCGTGGGCGACCTTGCAGGCGGCTCCGGACACGGAGATCAGCTACCGGTGGGTCATCGACGGTAAGCCGGATGACACCCGCACGTACAAGGTCGGGTCCAGTGGATTCCTCAATCTCCAGGCCGCCCACTGGAACCGGAATTCGAAGACCGGCGGAACTGTCGCCATCGAGGTACTGAACCACAACAAGCCGACCAAGCAGGTCGAATATCCGGTGAACTGCACCTGATCAGCATCATCCCGCCCGTGGTTCCTCTGCCCCGGCAGGTGAACCACGGGCTTTCACGTTCTCCAGCGTGCTTTGTCACCCGGCTTGACTGCCTCCAAATCCGGTTCGATCCTCCCCGGAAGCCGGGCCCTACCGCCGTCCGCAGGCGAAGAGCGCCATGCCCCTGACACCGAGGCGGCGTCAGGGGCGTGGCCAGGAGTATCGATCAGAGCCCTGCCCGGGCGTCTTGAAGGAGGACGACCAGTTGCCGTCCTCATCCGTCCAACCGGCGGCGACCTTCTCCTCCCTGGAGAGATGGCGGCCCAGCTCGGTGCCGATGAGGCCGGGATGGACCGAGAACGCCCCCCACACCGACCGGGCGACCGTCACCCGCCGAAGATGCTGTCCCCGTCCGCCGGCACGAACCTGGCCTGGAAGAATCGCAGGTGGGAGGGCTCGTGGACGAAACGGAGGCCGCGTTTGATCCGGTCGCGCTCCTCATGGACCCGGATGACGCAGTCCGCCACCACGTCCAGGTGTGCCCGGGTGTAGACACGGCGGGGAATGGCCAGCCGGACCAGTTCCATCGGCGGGTAGCGGTTCTCCCCCGTCACCGGGTCGCGCCCGGCGGACAGGCCGCCGCGCTCGACACCGCGGATGCCCCCCTCCACGTAGAGCGCGGCCGCCAGGGTCTGTCCGGGAAACTCCTCCCTGGGCAGGAGCGGCAGCACCGCCAGCGCGTCGATACAGACGCAGTGCCCGCCGATCGGCCGAACCACCGGCACACCGGCGGCGAGAAGCCGATGCCCGAGATACTCGACCTGGCCGACCCTGGCCCGGATGCTGCTCTCCTCCACCGACTCCTCGATGCCACGGGCCACGGCCTCCATGTCCCGCCCGGCCATGCCGCCGTAGGTGTGCAACCCCTCGTAGAGCAGGGCGAGGCCGCGCGCCTGCTCGGCCAGCTCGCCGTCGCGCAGGCCGATCCAGCCGCCGATGTTGGCGAAGCTGTCCTTCTTCGAAGACATCACCGCGCCGTCGGTGAACGAGCACATGGCAAGCAGAATCTCAGCGATCGACCTGTCACCCCAGCCTGCCTCCCGCTGTTTGACGAACCAGGCGTTCTCCACCGCCCGTGCCGCGTCGAACATGATGGGAATTCCATGCCGCCCGGTCAGCTCACGGACCGCGGCGAGGCTGGCCATGCTGATCGGCTGGCCTCCGGCCATGTTGACAGTCGCGGCCAGGGAGACGTAGGGGATCGCGTCGCCGTACTCACCGATCACCGCCGCCAGCTTGGCAAGGTCGACGTCGCCCTTGAACGGGTGGTCGGAGGACGGGTCGTGCGCCTCGTCGATCACCACGTCGTGGAAGGTCGCGCCGTTGAGCTCCTGGTGAGCGCGGGTGCTGGGGAAGAACATGTTGCCGGGGATGTGACTGCCCGGTCTGATCAGGCACCGGCTCACGATGTTCTCCCCTCCCCGGCCCTGGTGGACGGGGATGACGTGTTCGTAGCCGTAGTAGGTGCGGACGGCCCGCTCCAGCACGTAGAAGCTGCGCGCGCCCGCGTACGCCTCGTCGCCGGTCATGAGCGCGGCCCACTGCCGGTCGGACATCGCGTTCGTCCCCGAGTCGGTGAACAGGTCAATGTAGACGTCCTCGGAGCGGAGCAGGCACGGATTCCAGCCCGCCTGCCTGATCACCTGCTCCCGGTAGGGCCGACTGGTCTGCCTGATCGGCTCCACCGACTTGATCTTCCACGGCTCCGCCGGGTACTCGATCGCGTGGTCGTTCATCTCTCTCCTTCTCAACCCGTCGTCACTCAGACCGCGAGGTCCGGTTCCCTCCAGCGCCTGCCGTCACCGGACGGAACCAGTCCGCCGGGGAACATGGGCGGCTCGTCACCCATCGCCTCGCCGAGCATTCCGCGCAACTGGAGCTGTGCGCTCTCGGCCATGACCTCGGAGATGACGCCCACCTCGTGCATCCCGGTGACGTCGCCGATGTCATCGGTCCGGGTGGATGCCTCCGCCATCGCCCTGGCCATGCCGGAGAAGTCACCGGAGACCACGCCGCCGACCAGGTCGACGAACGCCTCCGCGGCCGCTCCCCGGTGCTCGGCCACCTTCCTTGCCTGCCAGAAGTACGACTCCTCATCGGTGTGCGTCTGGTAGAACGCCACCAGGAAGTCGCGGAACAGCGCGAACTCGTGCCGGTAGCGGTCCTCGAACTCGCGGAAGCAACGCTCCTCGTCCAGGGTCCCGGCGAGCACGCTGTTGACGGACCGGGCCGCCAGCATCGCGCTGTACGTCGACAGGTGCACGCCCGAGGAGAAGACGGGGTCGATGAAGCAGGCGGCGTCGCCGACCAGTACCAGCCCCGGCGACCACAACGCGGTCCGGTCGTAGGAGTAGTCCTTACGCACCCGCAGCTCGTCGTACGGCTTCGAGGACGACCGCTTGGCTCCGCTCAGATAGCTCTTGATCAACGGGCATTCGTCGATCAGCGCGGCCAGCGCCGCCTCCGGATCGCCCTGTACCCTGTCCGCCGCCTCTCGCCTCACCACCGCGCCGACGCTGGTCAGCGTTTCGCTGAGCGGGATGTACCAGAACCAGCCGCTGTCGAACGCGACGCAGAGGATGTTGCCGGAGTTGGGCGGTGGCATCCTGCGGCCGTTCTCGAAGTAGCCGAACAGCGCGAGGTTACGGAAGAACGGGGAGTACTCCCGCTTCCCGCCCACCTCGTCGTGAAGCCTGCTACCGGAGCCGGAGGCGTCGACGACGAACCTGGCGGTGGCCTCGCGGGCGGTGCCCTCGGGGTCCACGTAACGGACGCCGCAGACCCTGCCGTCGCCGTCGCGCAGCACGCCGGTCACGCGGTGTTCCTGCCGCACGTCCACGCCGAGCCGTACCGCGTTCTGGAGCAGGATCGTGTCGAACCTCGTCCGCTCGACCTGAAGGGCGTAGGAGGTCGGGCCCGCCATCCGCCGGGACAGCGCGAACGAGAACGTCCAGGGCTCCGGGTTGGCCCCCCACTTGAAGGTGCCGCCGCGTTTTGGTGTGAAACCCGCCCGCAGGATCTCGTCTCGCACGCCCAGCATCGCGCAGATGCCGTGAACCGTGGAGGGCAGCAGGGACTCACCGATCTGGTAGCGGGGGAACGTCTCCTTCTCCAGAAGCAGGACTCGGTGCCCATCGAGCGCGATCAACGACGCGGCCGTGGATCCACCGGGTCCACCACCCACGACGATGACGTCAAAGCCGTCGGTCATGAAGCCTCTTCCGGGACGTTGGGCCGGATGCCGGATGTGATGTGGGCAAGGGTGGCGAGCTGGGGGATCGTGGGGAACCGCAGCACGTCGCGGATCGTGCAGTGGATTCCGGCCGCCCGCAGCCGGGCGGCGAGTTCGGCCGCCAGGAGGCTGTCGCCTCCGGCGTCGAAGAAGTTGTCGCGGATGTCGGCCCGCTCCACTGGGAGCACCTCGCACCAGACCGCCGCGATCAGCTCCTCGGCCGGCGTGCGCGGCGGTACCGAGGACGTGGTCTCCACTCGCCGGAGGACGGAGCGGTCGACCTTGCCGTTCGCGTTCAACGGCAAGGCGTCCAGCACGGTGATCGTGGCGGGCACCAGGTAGTCGGGCAGCTCCGCCCGCAGCGTCTCGGCCATGGTCCCCCGCGCGTCCGTGTCCGTGAGAACGACGTAGGCGGCGAGGCGGAGGGCGCCTTCGGGCCCCTCGGGGACGACGGCCGCCTGCCGCACTCCCGGCTGGGCCAGCAGGAACCGCTCGACCTCGCCCGGCTCGACCCGGTGTCCACGGATCTTGACCTGGTCGTCCAGGCGGCCGAGGAACTCCAGAAGACCACCGGGGAGCAGCCGGCAGAGGTCTCCGGTCCGGTACCACCGTTCGCGGCCTTCCTCTGGGAACCGCTCCGCGGTGAGCCCTGCCTGGTTCAGGTAGCCGGTCGCCACGCAGGCCCCGCTGATCTGGAGCTCGCCCGGCTCTCCCTCCGGCACGGACTCGCCGTCCTCGCCGACGAGGCGGGCCCGGATGTTCGCGATCGGCCGCCCGATGACCGGGGAGTCGTGCTCGTCCAACCGGCAGGCGGTGGCGAACACCGTGCACTCGGTGGGACCGTACAGGTTGACGGCCGTCATCCCGTCCACCCGGGACAGCCGGGACCACAGCGTTCCGCTGATCGCCTCCCCGCCCATCAGCAGCAGCTCCGGCCGTGTCCCGGGGACGAGCAGCCCCGCCTTCACCATGGCCTCGACGAGCGTGGGAACGGCCTCCACCACGGTCAGTCTCCGCTCCCGGATGAACCGGACATAGCCCTCTGGGTCCTTGCGCACGTCGTCCGGGACCAGATGCAGCTCGTGCCCGCCCGCCATCCACAGCAGCGGGTTCCACGACGCGTCGAACACGAGCGGCAGGCCGTACGCGACCCGGTGACGGTCGCCGCGCCCAAAGTAGCGGGCCTCCAGCTCGTAGTAGAGATTGACCAGGCTGTGGTCGGCGACGACGACGCCCTTCGGCCGTCCCGTGGAGCCGGAGGTGTAGATGACATAGGCGGCCGAGCTCGCGGGCGACGGCGCGGGCGGCGCGGGGTCATGGACACACAGGTCGGCCTGCCACCGGTCCCGGGGCAGGTCCACCCGACGGGTCCCGGGCGGCAGCGAGATCGTGAGCTCCGGCGCGTCAGTCAGGAGCAGCCCCGGGCGGGCGTCCTCCAGGATCGCCCCAAGCCGGGTCGCGGGCGCGTCGACAGCGACCGGGACGTACACGCATCCGGCCTTCGACACAGCCAGCGGCACGATGACGGCGAGCACCGATCTGGTCATCGCGCACGCGACCGCGGTACCGGGCGCGACGCCGAAACCTGGACCGGCACCGGAAGCCGAGGCCGGGCCGGAACCCGTGGCGCCGGGGCCGGGCGCCCGGAGCAGGTGGGCCAGCCGGTTGGCCCAAGTGTCGAGCTCCTGGAAGGTCCAGGAGCGGCCGTCCGCGACCAACGCGGTCAGATCCGGCGTGCGCCGAGCGCACCGCTGGAAGACGTCCGCCCAGGTGATGTCCGGCAGCGGGCGGGTGTCGCCGATCAGATCGCGCCTACTCATGAAGCCGACTCGTACGCACTCGCGAGACCTCGCGTGCGGCCATCTCCGCCGATCTCGACGTGGCGGTCCCCGGCGATGGGTTCCTTGCCCGCCTGGCGCTCCGCTGAGGAACAGCCCGGTCGCCGGTCCTTCATCGCCGGTTCATTCGCTGCTGGGGGGCTATGGGGATCATCCTTGTGAAAGCCGCCCGAACCGGCGTCGACCCCTGACATACCGACATCTACCTGTCTCCCCTTGTACGTTTGCCCGGCAAGTGGTCAGACGAACGTAGGCCCGCGCCCTGCGGGCGGGCGTCACCCAAGAGGTTGATGCTCTGTCAGCTAGGAAGAGGACAAACGGTCCCTCGCGAATCCGCCAAACGGCATGGCCGATTTATCTTGATTGCTTACTTCCGCCCGCCTGACAGTCGTCCCTGGAACGAACGATCCAAGATCCGCGGCCTTTCCCGACGGGGCCAGGCTCATGATCGTCCAGACGCGCCCGGACGCGGCCCGCTCCGTGAGGAAGTGGCCACGACCTGGCGCACCTTCGCCCCGCCACCAGCGGAAGGCGCCCCGGCCCTTGAAGGGCCGGGGCGCCATAGCATAGACGATCTAGCGCTGGGCCTCGATCATCCAGTGGTGCTTCTCCAGGTCCTGAGTGATCTCGATCAGGAGGTCCTGGGTCACCAGGTCGGGCTTCTCGGTGGTGGCGATCCGCTCGCGCATCCGGCGGATGATGGACCCGAGAATGTCCGTCATGGCGGCGACGACCTTGCCGTCGTTGATGTAACCCGCCTCCAGCTGCGGCACCTCGGTGTGGTTCGCGACCGTGGTGGACCGGCCGTCGGGGTTGCATCCGACGGCCACCGCGCGCTCGGCGACGGTGTCCGCGTGCTTCCTGGCAGACGAGACGATCTTGTCGAGCTGCAGGTGCAGTGTGCGGAAGTTATGGCCGATCACGTTCCAGTGGGCCTGCTTGGTCAGGAGCGACAGGTCGAGCAGGTCGATGAGCGCGCCCTGGAGCGCCTGGCCGACGACCTTCTTGTCTTCTGGCTTGAGTGGACTGGTGATCGAGGACATGGAATTTCCCCCTGTTTCGAGCTCGGTTTCCCGTTTGCTACGGAATGTCCGTACCCATCTATCCGCATCCCTATCCAGCCTCTTACATTGACAGTGTCATGATGACAGTGTCACTATCGACATATGGAATGGACCATCGGTGAACTGGCTGAGCGGGCGTCCGCGGCGCTGGCCCCCACCGCCCAGCTCAACGGGCGGGTCAGGGACGTGCCCAACGAGCGGCTCATCCGGTGGTACGCCACGATCGGCCTACTCGATCCCCCCCTGGCCCGACGCGGCCGGGTGGCCCTGTACGGCAGGCGCCACCTGCTCCAGCTCATCGCGGTCAAGCGGCGCCAGGCCGACGGCCGGACCATCGCCGAGATCCAGGCCGAGCTGACCGGAGCCACCGACCAGACCCTGGAGTCGATCGCCCGCATCCCCGAGCGGTCGCCGGAGCACGCCATCGAGACGGTCTCCCCCAGGACGGCACGCCCGCGCTTCTGGGCCGAGCCGTCCTCGGTCCCGGCGGAGACCGGCCTCACACCACCGCAGAAACCCGCGCCACCACCGAAACCTGCCCCCTCCAGCACCCCGCCCCTTCCGGCCTCGTCCGGCGGGGCCACGCTTCCACCCGGCCAGGCCGCGTCCCACCCGGCACCCTCCGGCCAAGCCTCACCCGATCAGGCCGCGCACGGCTCGGCCCCGTCCCACCGGCCCACGCCCCGGACGGGCGTACCCGCAGTGGCCCCCCATCCGGCCGTGGAAACCCGGCCACCCGCCGTGATCGTGCACGGCGTACGCCTGACGGACGGCGTGACGCTGCTGCTCGGCGGCGGCGGCGGACGCACCCCCTCACCCGACGACCTCGCCGAGATCGCCGCCGCGTCGCGGGAGCTCCTGTCGCTCCTGCGCGAACGCGGCCTCACACCTCCGGAAGGAACGCAACCATGATTACCTCGATCGCAACACTGTCGCCGGAGGAGTGCTCGCCCGTCCCGGACGCCGGGCTGGGGACGCTCACCACCGAGCGCGGCAACCTGCCGCTGGAGAGCGTGGACGTGACCGCCGCCGTGACCGGCCTGCTGGCCGACATCGAGGTGGTCCAGGGCTTCCACAACCCGCACGACGTGGCACTGGAGGCGACGTACGTCTTCCCGCTGCCCGACCGCGCCGCCGTGACCGCCTTCAGGATGGAGGCCGACGGGCGGGTCATCGAGGGCGTGCTCAAGGAGCGCGGCCAGGCCAGGGCCGACTACGACCAGGCGATCGCCCAGGGCAAGCGGGCCGCGATCGCCGAGGAGGACCGCCCCGACGTCTTCACCATCAGGGTCGGCAACATCGTGCCCGGCGAGCGGGTCACCGTCCATCTCACGCTGAACCAGCCGCTCCCGTACGAGGACGGCGCGGCCACCTTCCGCTTCCCGCTGGTCGTCGCCCCCCGCTACATCCCCGGCACCCCGCTGGACGGCGAGCGGGCGGGCGACGGGTGGACCCCGGACACCGACGCGGTCCCCGACGCCTCCCGGATCACCCCGCCGGTGCTGCTGCCCGGCTTCCCCAACCCGGTACGGCTCTCGCTGGCCGTCTCCGTCGACCCGGCGGGGCTGGAGTTGCGCGAGATCCGCTCCAGCCTGCACGTGGTTCTCCAGGAGGGCGGCACGATCCGCCTCCAGCCGGGCGAGCGGCTGGACCGCGACTTCATCCTGCGTCTGGCCACAGGCGCCTCCACCTCCCTGGGGATGGCCCCCGACGACGAGAACGGCGAGGGCACGTTCACGCTGACCGTCGTCCCCGAGGCGGCACCCGCCGGAGCGAGGGCCAAGGACGTGGTGCTGGTGCTCGACCGCTCGGGCAGCATGACCGGCTGGAAGATGGTGGCCGCCCGGCGCGCCGCCGCCCGCATCGTCGACACGCTCACCTCGCGCGACCGGTTCGCGGTGCTCTCCTTCGACACCGTCGTGGAGCAGCCGGACGGGCTCGGCGAGGGGCTCTGTGCGGCGTCCGACCGCAACCGCTACCGGGCCGTGGAGCATCTGGCCAGGCTGGAGGCGCGCGGCGGCACCGAGATGCTGGCCCCGCTTGAGCAGGCCGCCGCGCTGCTCGCCGACTCCGCCAGGGACCGGGTGCTGGTGCTGGTCACCGACGGGCAGGTGGGCAACGAGGACCAGATCCTGAAGCGGACCGGATCCCGGCTGGCCGGTGTGCGGGTGCACACGGTCGGCATCGACAGGGCGGTCAACGCCGGGTTCCTGGGCAGGCTCGCCGGGCTGGGCGGGGGCCGGTGCGAGCTGGTCGAGTCCGAGGACCGGCTTGACGAGGCGATGGAGCACATCCACCGCAGGATCGGCGCCCCGCTGGTCACCGACCTGGCCCTGCACTCCGACGGGCTCGACCTGATCACCGAGACGGTCGGCCACGTCGGCTCGATCTACCCCGGCGTCCCGCTCACCGTCCTCGGCCGCTACCGTGGCGCCGCCACCGGGGCGCTGACCGTACGGGGCCTGGACGCCGCGGGCCTGCCGTGGGAGCGGCGGGTCGCCTCGACGACGGTGGACACCCCGGCACTACGGGCGATCTGGGCGCGGGGGCGGCTGCGGACCCTGGAGGACCGCTACGCGATCGGCGACCGGTCGCTGGAGGCCGAGATCGTGGAGACCTCGCTCAGGTACGGGGTGCTCTGCCGGTTCACCGCCTTCGTCGCGGTCGACACGCAGGTGGTCGCCGAGGGCGGTCCCGGGCACCGGGTGATCCAGCCGGTGGAGCTGCCCAGCGGCTGGGAGAGCCCCGTCGTCGCGGCGGCGCCGATGATGCTGACCTCGATGGCCGCCGACGCGAGCGCGGCCCCGAGCCCGCCCATGGGGCCGCCCGGGATAGCCGCCCCCGGTGCCATGCCGAAGTTCGCGGCGAGCGCGATCGGCGGCGGCCTGCCGCAGGAGGCGGCGGCCGGCGGCTTCGACGACCGCGCCCGGATGCTGCCCCGCCCGGCACCGGCCCCCGAGCCGCAGGGCAGCCCGCAGGAGCCGCCGAGGGAGCTGCTCGCCGAGGAGCTGAAGCGGCTGCGCGCCGCGGCGTCCCTGCCCGCCGCCGAACGGCTGCGCGTGCTGGAGGACCTGGGAAGCCGCCTCGCGGCCCTGGTGGTCTACCTCGGCGGCCACCCGGAGCTGGCGGCCCTGGCCGAGGAGCTGCGGGCCGGTGGGGACGTGGAGGCCCTGTGGCAGCGGGCCGTGGAGGTGCTGGAGGCCCTGGTGGGCACCGGCGGGCGCCGCCCGTTCTGGAAGCGATGATCTCCTCCGGGCCCGGACGGACCACCGGACGACCGGGCCCGGAGAAGGTGTCCACCGAGTTCCGTCGCCCGTGGCGTTCTCCGGCGCGGGACACCCGGGTCCGCGACTCCCGGCATTACGGGCATGGCCCGGCGGGGCCGGTACGGGACAGCGGGCTCCCCGGCCTCGCGGCTCCACATAAAGTAGCGGAATGGTGATTCTGGACGGCGGCCTGGCCACCCATTTGGAGGAGCTGGGCGCGGACCTGCGAGACGACCTCTGGTCGGCGAAGCTCCTGCTGGAGAACCCCTCCGTGATCCGGCAGGCGCATCTCGACTACTTCACCGCCGGTGCCGAGGTGGCGATAACGGCGAGTTATCAGGCGAGCATACCGGCGTTCCTGCGGCGCGGACTGAGCGCCGCCGAGGCCGAGGATCTGATCCTGCTCTCCGTGCACCTCGCCGCCCAGGCCAGGGACACCCACGGCTCCGGCACCGTGGCCGCCAGCGTCGGGCCGTACGGCGCCTACCTGGCCAACGGCGCCGAGTACACCGGAAAGTACGACCTCGACGAGGACGGCCTGACCGACTGGCACCGCGATCGCTGGCACATCCTGGCCGACAGCGAGGCCGACCTGCTGGCCTGCGAGACCATCCCCTCCTACCCCGAGGCGAGGGCACTCCGGCGGCTGCTGGCCGAGACGCCGGGGATGCGGGCGTGGGTGAGCTTCTCCTGCCGCGACGGCGAGCACATCAACGACGGCACCCCGCTGCGGACCGCGGCCCGCCTGTTCGCCGGCAACCCCCAGGTGATCGCGATCGGCGTCAACTGCACGGCACCGCGCCACGTGCTCAACCTGATCTCCCAGATCAAGGGCAAGCCCACCATGGTCTACCCCAACTCCGGCGAGGTCTGGGACTCGGCGAACCACCGCTGGCTCGGGCTGGCCGACCCGGTGGAGTTCGGCGAGGCAGCGGCCGGGTGGAACGCGGCGGGTTCCGCCTTCGTCGGCGGCTGCTGCCGCACCACGCCGGAGCACATCCGCCAGATCCGCGCCCACCTGACCTGACCGGGTGAGGTCCCGCCGTCACCTCGCCGGCGGGACCTCGGCGGCCGGGCCAGGGCCGTAGCGCTCCAGATGCCGGTTCCGCCGGTCGCGAAGCAGGCTTCTTAAAACGTTTTAGTAGCGATGAGAGGCTGAGCGGCAGGTGCGAGCAGCATCAACGCCACGTCAACGCCACTGGGCGGATCATCGAATTGGTACGTTTTCACCAGCTGGAACCGCGTACTACCTCCGGGCACCGCGACGGCCTACGGTAGTGATCGGCCGGCGCCCAGGGCGTCGGAGCGCGTTCCGCCCCCGGGAGGTCTCTTGTTCGTCGACATGCCCCTCGACCAGCTCAGGCAGTACCGGCCCGAGCGCCGGGAACCCGGCGGGTTCGACGCCTTCTGGGCGAGGACGCTTGCCGAGACCCGCGAGCACGACCTGAACGCCGTCTTCACCGAGGTGGAGACGGACCTGGCCCTGGTCCGCTGCTTCGACGTCGGCTACGCGGGCTTCGGCGGTCAGGAGATCAAGGGCTGGCTGCTGCTGCCCGCCTCGGCCGAGGAGCCGCTGCCGTGTGTGGTGCAGTACATCGGCTACAACGGCGGCCGGGGTCTGCCGCACGACTGGCTCACCTGGCCCGCGGCCGGATGGGCGGTCCTCGTCATGGACTCCCGCGGGCAGGGCGGCGGCTGGCGACCCGGCGACACACCCGACCCGGTGGGAGGCACCGGGGCGCAGAGCAGCGGCAAGCTCACCCAGGGCGTGTCCGACCCCGACGACTACTACTTCCGGCGCCTCTACACCGACGGGGTCAGGGCGGTCGAGGCCGCCCGCGCGCACCCGCTGGTGGACGCCTCGCGCATCGTCGTCTCCGGCGGCAGCCAGGGCGGCGGCCTCGCGATGGCGGTGAGCGCGCTGGTACCCGGCCTGCTGTTCGCCTTCATCGACGTGCCGTTCATGTCGCACATCCGCCGGGCCGCCGAGATCACCGACGAGGACCCCTACGCCGAACTCGGCCGGTTCCTCAAGTCCAACCGCCACCGGGTCGACCAGGTCTTCGCCACCCTCGACCACTTCGACGGCATGAACTTCGCCGCCCGCAACACCACGCCCGCGCTCTTCTCCGTCGGCCTGCGCGACGGCATCACCCCCGCCTCCACGGTCTTCGCCGCCTACAACCACTACGCTGGCGACAAGGACATCCGGGTGTGGGCCTTCAACGGCCACGAGGGGGGCGAGTCCGACCAGATCGCCGAGCAGCTCAGGATCGCCAGGAAACTGCTGACCGGCTGACCGCCCGATATGGAGCAAAACGTTTTACTTAAAAGCCGGAGGTAAGCCGTAGATGGTGACTTCACTGGCACTTGCCCGGTTATTACGTTTTAATCAGTGCACATGAGTTCGGTGAGCATCAAGGAAGTGGCCGCGCGGGCCGGAGTCTCCCCGGGAACGGTCTCCAACGTGCTCAACCGCCCGGAGAAGGTCGCCGAGTCCACCCGCTCCCGGGTCGAGGAGGCCATTCGTGAGCTGGGATTCGTCCGGCACGGCTCCGCCTCCAGCCTGCGGGCCGGGCACAGCCGCACCGTCGGCCTCTCGGTCATCGACATCGGCAACCCCTTCTTCACGGATGTGGCCGCCGGGGTCGAGGAGGCGGCCAGCGAGCGCGGGTACGCGGTGATCCTGGGCAACTCCTCGGGCGACAGGCTCAAGGAGGAGCGCAACCTGCTGGTCTTCGCCGAGCAGCGGGTCCGCGGGGTGCTCATCACCCCCGCCGGGGGGAACCTGGCCAAGCTCGACCAGCTCAGGGAGCGCGGCATCAACGTGGTCCTGGTCGATCACCCCGCCGAGCGCGCCGACCAGTGCTCGGTGGCGGTCAACGACATCACCGGCGGCTTCCTCGCGGTCTCCCACCTGCTGGCCGCCGGGGCCGACCGGATCGCCTACGTCACCGGCCCCCTCACCATCCGCCAGTGCTCCGACCGCCTGACCGGCGCCGAGCGGGCGCTGGCCGCGGCGGGCCGCGACCCCGGGCAGACGCTGGAGGAGGTCGCGATGAACGCGATGAACGCCAGGTCCGGGCAGCAGGCCGCGGAGAAGCTCGTCGCCGAGGGGCGGCTGCCGGACGCCGTGTTCTGCGCGAACGATCTGCTGGCCCTCGGCATGCTGCGGGGGCTGCTCCACGCGGGCGTGCGGGTCCCCCAGGACGTCCTGCTCATCGGTTACGACGACATCGACTTCGCCTCGGCGTCGGCGGTCTCGCTCAGCTCGATCCGGCAGCCGACCCACCGGCTCGGCAGGGTGGCCACCGAACTGCTGCTCGACGAGTGCGACAACCCGGAGTCCCACGCCCACCAGCAGGTCATGTTCCAGCCCGAGCTGATCGTCCGCGAGTCGACCCGCTGATCTCCGCCTGGCCGGCCGCCCGGGACGTTCAGGTGCGCTCGCGCGCCTGAACGATGGCCTCCTTGGCGGCGCGGGCGGCCTCGGCCTTGGCGCTCGCGGCGTACCTGTCGACGTACTCCTGGCCGGAGAGCTCCATCAGCGCGTACATGATCTCGTCGGTGACGGCGCGCAGCACGAGGCGGTCCTCCTCCATTCCGTAGTAGCGGGTGAAGTCCAGCGGCTTGCCGAACTTCACACCGGGACGGATGCCCAGCTTGGGCAGGATGCGGCCGGGAGGCATCACCTCGAAGGTGTTGACCATCGCCCACGGGATGACCGGCACGCGCGACTCCAGCGCCAGGCGGGCCACCCCGGTCTTGCCCTTGTAGAGACGGCCGTCGTGGGAGCGGGTGCCCTCGGGATAGATGGCGAGCACATGGCCCTCGTCAAGGATGCGCCTGCCGGTGCGGAGCGCCGCCTCGCTGGCCTTGCCCCCTGAGCGGTCGATCGGGACGGTGCCGACACCACTGAAGAAGGCTCTGCTCAGCATGCCCTTGAGGCCGCGGCCGGTGAAGTAGTCGGACTTGCCGAGAGAGATCACCTTGCGCCGCAGGAAGAGCGCACCGAAGAAATGGTCGGCGAACGACAGGTGGTTTCCGGCCAGGATCACCGGCCCCTGCCTCGGCACATTGTCCACGCCCTCCACCCACGGGCGGAAAATCACGCGGAGTAGGGGTCCGAGGATCGCCTTCACCACCCAGTAGAACACTCCATGCTCCTTCAGTTGACAGGCGAGGACCTGGAGTTATCCTCCCACTTCCGACCTCAGTCACCTACACCACCGAACCACCCAAATCGACCTCTCGCAAAACACGCCCCAGTCGTGCGACGATCGGGCGAACCTTACAAGGAGCCGCGATGCCAGTCATGCCCGGTGCGGAGGCGTACCACCATGCGGGAGGACAGATCGGCGTCCTGCTCTGTCATGGATTCACCGGATCGCCGCAGTCCCTGCGTCCGTGGGGCGAGTACCTGGCGGCGGCGGGCATCACCGTGTCGCTGCCACGACTACCCGGCCACGGCACCACCTGGCAGGAGATGAGCCACACCCGCTGGGAGGACTGGTACGCCGAGCTGGACAAGTCCCTGGCGGACCTGCGCGGCAACTGCGCCGAGGTCTTCGTCATGGGCCTGTCGCTCGGCGGCTGCATGGCGCTGCGGCTGGCCGAGGTGCACGGCGACTGGATCAGGGGGCTGGTGATCGTCAACCCGTCGGTGGCCAACGACGTGCCGCTGCTCAGGCTGGCCCCCCTGCTCAGGTTCGTGATCGCGTCGGTGCCCGGCGTGGCGGGAGACATCAAGAAGGAGGGGGCGACCGAGCTCGGCTACCCGCGCACACCGGTCAAGGCCGCGGCCACCCTCCCCCGGCTCTGGTCACTGACGCAGTCGGAGCTGAGCAAGATCACCCAGCCTGTACTGGTTTTCCATAGTCCACAGGATCATGTTGTGAAACCGGCGAGTGTGCGTATTCTGCGTGAGAGGCTGACCGGGGGGAATCTGAATGTGGTGGAGCTCGCCAACAGCTACCACGTCGCGACTCTTGACAACGATGCGGATCAGATCTTTGCGGGGAGCCTGGAGTTCATCAAGACGAACGCGTCTGTACCCTTGCAGAGAGACTGATCCCGAGCGGAGGATGCGCGGTCTCCGGGAGAAAGTGATCGGCCGATGAACAATGGGCCCAGCTAAGTGACACCTCAAAGTGACGAGGACGAGGTCTGGCGTCAGATCGTCGCGTCCTTCAACAACCCCGCCGAGCATGACTCGGCACATCAGCCGTGGCCGGACAGCGAGAACCTTCCGGCCGAACCTCCGCGACGGGTGATCAAGCAGTCGGACGAGGAAGACCTCCTACGTGAGGACGACCTGGCCGACGACGACTCCGACAGCGAACGGAGTGACGGCGAGGAGGAGGAGGAGGAGCACTACGTGCCTCCGCCACCACCCCCACTGCCCAAGACCGACGCCACCACCAAGATCGCATGGTTGGCCCTGTTCGGCGGGCCCGCCTACCTGTTGCTCAGCGCCGCGCTCAGCTGGAACCTGCAGGGCTGGATGCTGTTCACCGCGGTCGCCGCGTTCATCGGCGGTTTCGTGGCGCTGGTGGTCCGCATGGGCGACGGTCCGCCCAACGACTCCGGCTGGGACGACGGCGCGGTCATCTGAGCGGGGCCCGGCCCTACGGCTTGGCGTGCACCGGGGTGCCGAAACGCTCGATCACGTCCGTGTACTTGCCGGAGGCGTCGACCACGTGGCCGACCGACCACACGGTGCCGGTGCCCGGCAGATAGGTAACGGCCTGGAGCCTCACCGTCCGGGAGTCGGTGCTCTCGGGACCGCGCAACGCCTTGACCTTGTGCCCGTCGTAGCGGAGCAGGAACGCCTCGCCGGGCCGGTCCAGATCGACCCCGGAGATCCAGAAGTGGCCCTTGCGGTCACCGGTCACCCCGTACAGGCGGATGTCACCGGCGGGCGGGGACACCCGGGACCACTTCTTGCCGTTCCACGACAGAATCAACGGGACGGTCTCGCCGGCCCCCCGGTAGAGACCGCCCACGGCGAGTGCCCGCTTCGGCCCGTCGAGGTGGACGTCACGCAGGTAGCCGCCGGGAATCTCGGGGGTCTTGAAAGGCTTCCAGCGCCCGCCGGACTGCCTCATGATCAACGGCTTGCCCGCGGCGTCGCCCACCGCCCACCCGTCGCTCTTGCCCGACAGCGCCACGCCGTACAGCATGCCCCTGCCGGAAAGCTGGGTGAGCTTCCACTTCGAACCGGTGCCGGTCACGAGCAGCGGCTGCTTGTCACGGCGGCCGACGGCGACCACCCTGCCGGGGACGGCCGCCACCCCGCCCAGCCAGTCACCCGCGTGCAGCTTGTCGACGACGACCCTGTCGAAGGCCGCCCCGTCTCCCTTCGCCAGGTAGGGAAGACCGTCATGTCCCTCACCGACGGCCCACAGCTCCGACGCCGAGGCCGCCGCGACGGAACGCAGGGGCCCCGCGCCCGTCGGGTCGTTGCGGATGCCGACCTCTTTCCAGGAGGAACCGTTCCAGTGGGTGATCGCGCCACGGCTCTGCCAGACGTCCCAGACGCTCTGCTGGCCCACCGCCCACACACTCGTGGCCGAGATGCCCACCACGTCGGAGAGTGATCCGTCACTGCTCAGGCCCGCGCTGGCCGGAGCCTGCCAGGCCTCGGCCACGGGCGGGCTGACTGGATCGGCATGTGCTGGAAAGGTGTGCGAGGACAGCAGGACTAGGCCTCCCGCGCAGAGAGCCAGCGCACGCCGCGGAAGGCGACGGGTCATGTTTCAAATGGTACGGGGCTCGTCCCCTCCCCGCGTCCTGGTCTCTCCAGTTGACGGGCGCGATCCGGAAAGGCGCCCTACCGTTCGTCACGAAAACCCTGATCCCACCGGTTTTCTCAGCTCCCCGGGAAAGCGGGCTCTTCAGAGGTGAAGTCCGGGGTGCCGATGATCCAGTTCAGCGACCACCGGCAGGTGGTCGGTGGCGGCCACCAGGTCTGCCGGATCGGCCTCGACACCCCCGCAGGAGAGCACGGGGAGGCCGGCCACCGCGAAGATCGCGTCAATCCGCTTGTGCGGCCCCCTGGCCGGGAAGGTGAAGCCGTCACCGCGCGGTGAGACCGGGTAGCAGTCGGTCAGCCGCTCGGCGAGGTGCTGCCAGCTCGGCTGCCCGGACTGCTCGTTGATGTCTCCGGCCAGCACCGGCAACGCGCCGAACCGGCCGGCCACCTCTCCCAGGAGCCTCACCGCCTCGCCCGCGTGCCGGCGCCTGGCCGTCTCGTCGAGGTCCAGGTGGATGGAGCCGACGGCGACCCGCCGCCCCTCCGCCTCCACCACGGCGATCGCGATGGCCCGCCGCTCCAGGGGGAAGAAGGGCTCCAGTAGGTGCCCCTCCCCGTGCAGCAGCCGCACGCCGGGACCGGTCAGCACGGCGACACCGCCCCTGCGGCGGCCGGCCGCCACGGACAGTCCGCCGAAGGCGGCCAGCCGTCTGCGCCTGCGGCGCCAGCAGAGGAACCGGGGCGCCTCCTGCACGCAGAGCACGTCCGCGCGGAGCGCGGCGACCACCCGCTTCAGCGCCGGGATGTCGTCCCTCATCGAACGCACGTTGTAGCTGGCGATCCTGAGCACCACGGCTGCCTCACTTCGCGACGCGTGACGTGAGGGTAACCGCGCACCGCCGGACACACCAGCCATCCGTCCCTAATCGGTATACGGGCCGTCGGCGGGCGGGCGGCGGTGCGTGCCGACCGCCCAAGCTCTCCGGCAGAGGTCTACGGCAGGCGCGGCCCGAAGCCGGGCAGGGCCGAGCGGTGCTCCTGCCGGACGCGCTGAGGGCGGCCCGGCGGGGCCTTCCTCAGCGCGTCTTTTCGAGGAGGGCCCCGGTCAGCGCCTGCGGGCGAGATCCGCGGCCCCCACCAGGCCCGCAGAGGCACCCAACTCGGCCGGCCGGATGTCGGCCAGCGGGCGGTGCCCCCGGCCACTCAGGTGCGTGGCGAAGAACTCGCGGGTCTCGTCGATCCACAGATCCGCGGCGCGCGAGACACCGCCGCCGAGCACGAAGCAGCCGGGGTCGAGGACGGCGACGAGGTCGGCCAGCCCCTGACCGATCCAGCGGGCCATCGAGGAGAACGCGGCCAGCGCGGCCGGGTCGCCCTGCCTGGCGGCCTCGGTGACCTCGTGGCCCTCGATCTGTTCCGGCGTACCGCCGGCGATCTTCAAGAGCGTGACGGCCCTGTCCGGCTCGGCCTCGGCGATCTTCCTGGCCTCGTGGACCAGGGCACTGCCGCTGGCGTACTGCTCCCAGCAGCCGAGGTTGCCGCACCCGCACTGACGCCCCTGGGGGACCGCCTGCATGTGGCCGAACTCGGCGCCCATGCCCCAGCGCCCCCGGTAGAGGGAGCCGTCGAGCACGATGCCGCCGCCGATGCCGGTGCCGACGGTCACGCACACCAGGTGGCTCTCCCCTCGGCCGGCGCCGAACCTGGCCTCACCCCACGCCATCGCGTTGGCGTCGTTCTCCACCACGACGGGCAGGCCGACCAGGTCGGAGACCTTCTTCCGCAGGGGCTCCTCGCGCCAGGCGAGGTTGGGGGCGAACCGGACGATGGACCGGGTCTCGTCCACGAACCCGGCGGCGCCGAGACCGACGGCCTCGATCTCGCGGCCCCTGGCGAGCTCCAGGATCGCGTCACCGATGGTGTGGGCGACCTGCTCGGGATTCTCGGCCGGGGTGGGCCGCAGCAGGTGCGCGACGATCTGGCCGTCCTCGTCGACGACTCCCGCCGCGACCTTCGTACCGCCGATGTCCACGCCGATGGTCAGCGCCATTGTCCGTTTCTTCCTCTCCCCCTGGGCTCACCCCAGGTCGATGTGCTCCACGGGGGTGTCCTCGCGCTCCCGTGTCCGCTGACCGGGCGCGGGTTTGCCGAGCCCCTCGACCGCCGACTTGAAGGCGGCGAACAACTCGGTACCGGCCTGCATGAGGTGGTCGGTGACGGCGGCTCCCGACTCACGCTGCGCGGCCATCGCGCGGCAGACGGGGCAGGCCCGGCAGATGTACTCCTCGGGCTCGGAGACCGCCTCCTCCCACACATCCCGCTCTCTTCCTCGACCGCCACCGGAGAACGCGCTGCCGAAACCGGTCATCGTGCCCTTGATCAGATTCTTGCCCAGTTCCCTGGCCGCCTTCTGCTGCAGCGTGTCGAAGAGTTTGAACGCCTCCTCGGCGGCGGTGCCCAGTGGGTCCCTACCTGCTTCGGCCCGCTCCTCACGCACCCGCTCGTCTCGCCCGGTGCGCTCGTCTCGCCCGCGCTCCTCGTTCCCGCCCGGCTCCTCGCGCTCGCCGGGGCGGCCCCACGGGGTCCAGCCGGTCCGCTCCTCGCGCCGGGCCCGATCGGCGCGCTCGAACCACTCGGCGCGCGCGTCGCGCTCGGCCTGCTCCGAGGCCGGGGGCCGCCCGGAATCCGAAGCCTCGGCCACGACCTCGATCCGCTCGACGGACTCGGTCCTCACCTCAGCCGACTCGACCGGCTTGACGGGCTCGGCCGATCCGGTACGCCCGGACTTCGCGGCTCCCCCGGCAGGCTTCGCGCGGCGGCTCTTCTGGACCTTCTCGGCGCCTCCGGTGTCGACGGCCTCGGCGGCGACCTCCGGCGTCACGACGTCAGCGGCCTTACGCGGCTTTCTCGGCGCACGCGGCTTCGGGGTCTTCCCGGCGCCTCCGGTATCGGCGACCTCCGGCGTCACGACGTCAGCGGCCTTACGCGACCTTCTGGGCGCACGCGGCTTCGAGGCCTTCTCGGCGCCTCCGGTATCGGCGACCTCCGGCGTCACGACGTCAGCGGCCTTACGCGGCTTTCTCGGCGCACGCGGCTTCGGGGTCTTCTCTGCGTCATTCGTGTTATCAGTCATCAGGCCCTCCCGCTTCGAACCGTACCCGGAGAAATCCATCTCGGAGCGCGGCTTCCCGCACCGACCTGCGAGCCAGCGCGGCGGGCAGGGCCAGGACCCGGCGGTAGGAACCGGCGTTGACGATCAGTTCGTCGCCCTTGCGCGCCAGATCCACCTCGTTCTTGTCCGCGAGCGGCAGGGCCAGGATCAGCTCGCCCTCGGCGGTGATCCGCAGCGGCGGGTCGACGGAGGGCGGGGCGAAGGGGTCGCTCCCGCGGTACATGGCCTCGGCGACACCGGCGAGGGCGTCGAGGCCGACGGGCTCGGCCTCGAGGTAGGGCACGGTGTGCACGGGCAGCGGCGCGAAGGACTCCTCGACCTCGGCCAGGTGCAGGGCCTGGGCCCGCACCCACCGCTGCCGCCACTCGTCGGCGCCCTCCGAGGGGAAGACCCGGTTGGCGATCACCGCGTCGACGCGGTAGCCGTACAGGCTGAGGGAGGTGAGCGTGCGGCGGGCCTCGGCCAGCACGACGGCCTCCGGGGTGAGCACCAGCCGGACACTCGCGCCGGGCCCGGTGAGCAGCTCGCGCACCTCCAGCAGCCCCCGGTGGAGCCGCTCCCCCGCGCCCACCACGTGGTCTTCCGGCACGCTGACCTGCGCCAGGCGGCGGATCAGCGGGGAGAGGGTGCGCAGCAGCCGCCTGCCTACGGGCAGCAGCCGGTTCACGTGCCAGTCGAGGGCCTCGGGCAGGGCCAGCAGCCTGAGCGTCTCGGCGGTCGGGGCGCAGTCGATGACGATGACGTCCCACAGCCCGGTGCGTGCCTGCTCGCGCAGTTCCAGCAGCGCGATGACCTCCTCGGCGCCGGGCAGCACCGTGATCTCCTCGGCGGTCACCTCGTCGAGGCCGAGCTCGGCGAAGACGCCCCTGGCATAGTCGCGCAGCTCGCCCCACTGGCGCTCCAGCGCCCGTTGGGTGTCGACCTGATGCAGGGAGAGGCCGGGGGCGATCTCGGTGGGTTCCTCCCCCGCGGGCACGCCGAGGGCGTCGGCCAGCGAGTGGGCGGTGTCCGTGGAGACCACCAGGGTCTTGAGGCCGGACCGGGCGGCGAGGGTGGCGGTGGCCGCGGCGGCGGTCGTCTTGCCGACGCCGCCCTTGCCGGTGAAGAGCAGAACCCGGCTCACGTCATCCTCCCGAGGGACGGTTCCGCGACCTCATCGGGTCTCGACGCGCTTCTTCAGCCCCTTCAGGGCGGTGTCGACGATGACCTTCTCCGCCTTCCGCTTGATCATGCCGATCATCGGCACCTTGAGGTCGACGGCGAGTTCGTACGTCACCTCGGTGCCGCCGCCCGCGTCGGTGAGACGGTAGTTCCCGGTGAGCCCGGAGAGCATCTTCCCCGCCTCGGCGATGCTCCAGTCGACGGACTCGTCGCCGTTCCAGGTGTAGCGGAGGGTGTACTCGTCGCTGATCACACCCGCGTCGAGGACGAACCTGACCGTGGCCGGGCGGCCGTCCTCCCCGGTGGAGAGGATCCGCGCGGACTTCACCTGGCCCGCCCACTGGGGGTAGGAGGGGAAGTCGGCGATGACCGCCATGATGGTCGACCGGTCCGCGCCGATCGTGATGCTGGAGGTGGTGCGATCAGCCATGGGCCAACCGTACTGCTTCACGATCGTCCGTGTACGCCCGGCGGGCCGGTGGTGGCTACCACTCCAACGCGAAGGGAACGCCCCTGTTCCTGAAGTGCCCCACGTTGAGGCACTCGGTCCTGCCGACCCGGGTGCGGGCGGCGAGGGGCTGGTGCACGTGACCGAAGAGGGCGTAGCGCGGCTGGGTCCGCCGGATCGCCTCCAGAGTGGCCTCGCTGCCCCGCTCGAACCGCCGGGCCACCACGTCGTAGAGCAGTTCGGGGATCGCCGGCGGGATGTGGCAGCAGAGCACGTCGACCTCGCCGACGGCCTCCACCTTGCGGGCGAACTCCTCCTCGTCGATCTCGTACGGGGTCCGGTACGGGGTGCGCAGCCCGCCCCCGACGAAGCCGAAGCGCAGGCCGCCGATCTCCACGGTCTCGCCGTCGAGCACCCGGTGGCCCTCGCGCACGTACTCGGGCCAGTAGTGCGGCAGGTCCACGTTGCCGTAGGTGAGGTAGGCGGGGGTCGGCATCGCGGCGAAGATCTCACCGTACTGCCGCCTGACGGAGCGCTCGATGTGCTCACGCGGGCCGCCCTCCAGCGACGCCCAGAGCGCCGAGGACATCGCCCGCGCCTCCTCGAACCGCTTGGCCGTCCGCAACGCGATGAACTCCGCCGCCCGCTCCGCCCCGAAGAGCTCAGCGAAGATGCCCTGGGAGTGGTCGTCGTAGTCGACGAACAGGATCAGGTCCCCCAGGCAGATCAGGGCGTCGGCGCCGTCCCCCGCGCGGGCCAGCGCGTCGGCTCTCCCGTGTACGTCGCTGACGACATGAACCCGCATGCCGGACATCCTAACCACCCACAAATACCGGCATAAGTAACAAACCTCACACGGCGGCGCGGCCAATGACTCCAGGCGAGAGCAGTTGGTACGGTGAAATCGCCTTTCATAACGCCTGGGTGACGAATTTACTCATGCGTAACTTATCGCGATAGCTTCCAGGCAGCCCATCGATCCGTGCGTCTCCAGGAGTGATCCGTGCGCGAGTACAGCGTCCCCGTGCTGGTGGATGTCCCCGCCTCCGCCAACCTGACCGACACGGTGTTCCGGCGTGCCGAAGAGGAGCCGGGCGCCGTCGCCCTGCGCCGCAAGGTCGGCGACGACTGGGCCGCCGTCACCGCCCGCGAGTTCCGCGACCAGGTCGCGGGAGTGGCCAAGGGCCTGATCTCGGCCGGCGTCGAACCCGGCGACCGGGTGGCGCTGATGTCGCGCACCCGCTACGAGTGGACCGTGATCGACTACGCGATCTGGTCCGCCGGCGCGGTCAGCGTGCCGATCTACGAGTCCTCCTCGGCCGACCAGGCCTCCTGGATCATCTCCGACAGCGGCGCGAAGGCCGTCTTCGTCGAGCTGGACTCGAACGAGGAGACGGTCCGCGAGGGCATCTCGGAGCTGCCCGGCCTCAAGGACGTCTGGCGCATCGAGGGTGGCGCCCTGGACGAGCTGACCGCGCTCGGCGCCGAGGTCGGCGACGACACGCTCGCCGAGCGCAGGTCCAGCCGCGGTATCGCCGACCTGGCCACCATCGTCTACACCTCGGGCACCACCGGCAGGCCCAAGGGCTGCCGGCTGACCCATGACAACCTGCTGTTCACCGCCAGGAACGTCGCGCACGGCCCGCTGGAGCGCCTCTTCACCGTGGACGACAGGGCGGCGCTGCTCTTCCTGCCGCTCGCGCACGTCTTCGCCCGCATCATCGAGATCGTGCTGATCGAGACGGGCACGGTCCTCGCGCACACCCCCAACATGAAGAACGTCGGCCCCGACCTGCAGGCTTTCAAGCCCACGTTCCTGCTGGGCGTGCCCCGCGTGTTCGAGAAGGTCTACAACACCGCCGAGCAGAAGGCCACCGCCGACGGCAAGGGGAAGATCTTCCACGCCGCGGCGGAGACCGCCGTCGCCTGGAGCAGGGCGGAGTCCACCGGCGGCGCGGGGCTGGGCCTGAGGCTCAAGCACGCCCTGTTCGACAGGCTCGTCTACGGCAAGCTGCGCGCCGCGACCGGCGGCAGGCTGACGGCGGCCGTGTCCGGCGGCTCCGCCCTGGGCGAGCGGCTCGGCCACTTCTTCCGCGGCGTGGGCATCGAGGTGCTTGAGGGCTGGGGCCTCACCGAGACCTCGGCGCCCTCCTCGGTCAACCTGCCGGGGGCCAACAAGATCGGCACCGTCGGCAAGCCGTTCCCCGGCGTCACCATCGGCATCGGCGAGCACGGCGAGGTGCTCGTCAAGGGCCGCCATGTCTTCGAGGGCTACTGGAACAACGACGAGGCCACCGCCGCGGCGATCGACAAGGACGGCTGGTTCCACACCGGCGACATCGGCGAGCTGGACGGGGACGGCTACCTGCGCATCACCGGCCGCCAGAAGGAGATCATCGTCACCGCCGCGGGCAAGAACGTCGCCCCGGCCCCGATGGAGGACCACATCCGCGCCCACCCGCTGATCAGCCAGGCGATGGTGGTCGGCGACGACAGGCCGTTCGTCGCGGCGCTCATCACGCTCGACGCCGAGGCCCTGGAGCAGTGGAAGGCCGCCAACGGCAGGACGGACGCGGACCTCGCCACCCTCAGCTCCGACCCGGCCATCGTCGCCGAGGTGCAGAAGGCCGTGGACAACGCCAACAAGTTCGTCTCCAGAGCCGAGCAGATCAAGAAGTTCACCGTGCTCGACGTCGACATCAGCGAGGAGAGCGGACACCTCACCCCGACCCTCAAGGTCAAGCGCGCCGTCGTGATGCGCGACTTCGCCAAGCAGGTCGAGTCCCTCTACGGCTAGTCGGGGGCCTCCACGGACTCCAGAACGCGGGCGAAGCGGGAGGCGGCGAGCTCCCAGCTCCACTCGCGCGCGACCCACTCGCGCCCGCGTTCACCCATGGCACGTGCCCCGGCCGGATCCTTGAGCAGGTCGACCAGGGTCGCCGTGACCTCGTCCGGACGGGTGCCGTCGACGACCAGGCCGGTCTGCCCGCGTAGCACGGCGTCGGGGGCGCCGCCCGAGGAGCCGGCCACCACGGGCAGCCCGCTGGCGGACGCCTCCAGATAGACGATGCCGAGCCCCTCCACGTCGATACCGCCCAGGCGGGTACGGCACGGCATGGCGAACACGTCGCCCGCTGCCAGGTAGCCGGGCAGCGCGGCCTCCGGCACGGGGCCGGTGATCTGGACCGAGCCGCCCATCGGCCTGGCCAGCCGCTCCAGGGTCCTGCGGTACGGGCCACCGCCGACGATCAGGAGCATCGCGTCGGGAACGTCCCGCAGCACGCCGGGCCAGGCTCGCAGCAGCGTGTCCTGGCCCTTGCGCGGCACCAGCCTGGACAGGCAGAGCACCACCGGCCGCTCTCCCAGTCCGAGCGCCGCGCGCGCCTGCTCTCTCCCGGCCTCGGGCGCGAACACCTCGGTGTCGACGCCGGGCGCGAGCCGCACCAGCTTGTCCTCGGGTATCACCCTGGCCAGCCGCTGCCGGGTGTACTCCCCCAGGTAGGTGACCACGTCGGCGTGCGCGCCGATCCTGGCGAGCACCCGGCGGCCGATCGGGAGCGCCGTCCAGCCCGCCTCGTGGCCGTGGGTGACCATGACGACGCGGCGGACCCCGGCCTCGCGCATCCTGGGCGCGAGCAGCCCGAGCGGTGCCGCCGCCCCGAAGACCACGGTCTCGCAGCCGAACTCGGCGATCAGTGCGGCCGCCCGGCGGGCGACGGCGGGGGTGGGCAGCATCAGCGAGGTGGGGTGCCGCACCACGGGGTAGGGCTGCCGCAGGTCGAAGTCCTCGCTGCCGGGCCACTGGGGGGCGTAGACGACGACCGAGCCGGGCGGGCGGCGGGCGATGAGACCGTACACGAACGACTGGATCCCCCCGGCGCGGGGCGGGAAGTCGTTCGTGACCACCAGCGTGCGCCTCATGGCTCGGAGAGACCGTTCAGCCGGGCCCAGGAGCGCGCCAGCGCGATGCGCTGCGGCGCGCTGGGATGCGAGGCGTAGAGCACGTACTCCACGAGGTCGGGTGACAGATCCGAGATGTTGGTGACCGCCAGCCGTTTCTGCATGGCGACGAACGTCGCCGGATCCCTGGTCAGGTCCAGCGCGTGGACGTCCGCACGGGCCTCGATGTGCCGGCTCACCAGGTTCTGTGCCGGTCCTGACAGCACCGTGGCCAGACTGAGCAACCCCATGACCAGGCCCACCGCCCTCGGGTCGCCGATGGAGGAGATCCCCGCGCGGCGCCGCACGACCCCCGCCGAGGTCACCACGTAGAGCAGGCACGCCCCGAACGCCGCGCCCAGAGCTCCGACGAGCGTACCGGAGAGCACGTCGCCCGCCTTGGCGTGACCGAGCTCGTGCGCGACCACCAGCTCGACCTCGTCGGCGGGCGCCCGGAGCAGCGTGTCGTAGACGACGATCCTGCGGGTCGCGCCGAATCCGGAGACGTAGGCGTTGAGCGCGGTGGTCCGCCGGGAGGCGTCGGCGACGAGCACGTCCTCCACCGGCACGCCGTCCCTGGCGGCCATGGCGAGCAGGTCGTCGCGGAGTTGTCCGGCCTCCATCGGCCTGAAGTCGTTGAAGATCGGCTCGATGAGCACCGGATAGGCGAAGGAGGCCGCCACCGTCAGCGCGAACGCGCCGGCCGCCGCCGGGATCCACCAGCGCCGGTAGCGCCGCGCCAGCGCGACCACCGCCAGAACCATGATCGCGGTCAGCGCGGTGCCGACACCGATGCTCTTGATCCGGTCGGCGGTCCAGGTCGGCCAGGTCTGGGTGGACAGCCCGAAGTCGCGCAGGTAGGTCTCCGACCACATCCCCAGCGGCCAGCGCAGCATCGCGACGGCCACCGACAGCGCCAGCACGCCGAGCAGCGCCCGCAACCACCACGGCCCCCGCAGCCGGCCGACGAGCCGCGCGCCCAGCGGGATGCCCACCAGCACCCCCGCCACCACCAGCGTCAGGCCGAGGGAGAGGTAACCCGGTACGCTGACCAGCTTGTCGAACGCCTCGGACCTGGCGATCTGCTCGGCCGTGAAGTCGCGGGCCGGATCGGGGACGACCGCCGGGGCCCCCTCGGGCAGCGCCCGCCAGGGCGTGGCGAACGCCACGACCGCCAGCGTGACCACCCCCAGCGCGGCCAGCGCCCACCCCGCCGGCCGCACGCCCGAGGGCGCGTCCGTCGTGCTCAGCGTCATCAAACACCTCCAGCGTGGAGCCCGAACCCGGGGCCCCGTCCTTTGGATCTTCTGCCTGCCGCGGTCGGCCGGACGGCGCCTCGCCGAGTCGTCACCGGTCACCGCGGCACGCCGCGGCTCCCTCCCGTGCCTCGCGAGGCACCCGCCGACCACTCCTCGCCACGGCGAGATCCGCCAGGTGAGCCCTGGACCGGGAAAGGACACAAGGATGTCAGGCGAGTTCCTTTTCGAGGTAGTCACGCCACGCCACGGTGAGTTGGGCAGGCGACAGGCCGAGCGTGCCGGTGACATCGCCACCGTAGAGCCTCACCAGAGCCTTCTCGCCGAAGCGCTCCGAGATGAACCGGCAGGCGAGCCAGGCCTCCTCGTACACCTGCGCGAGCCGCGGGGCGCCGGGGGCGAAGTCGGCGGGACCGGGGAGACGGGTGGGCAGGACTCCGGCGCGCACCTCGGCGGCCAGTTCGGCGGCGGCCGTCCGCACCGGGATCCCGGCATCGCGGTAGCCCACGTAGTCGGCGAAGCCCTCCGACAGCCACATCGGCACCCGGCCGCCACGGGTCGCGCCGGTGGCCACGTGCACGAGTTCGTGCGTGATCACCACGTCCCTGCCGGTCGTGCTGAGCCTCGCGTAGCCCGAGGGCAGGACGATCACCCGGTCCGCGGTCGCCATCGCGGCCAGGCCCCGGGTGCTCTCCGCTCCGGCGAGTGCCGCGGCCTCGGCGTCGGTGGCGGGGAACAGGATCACCGCTCGGACCGGCCCCCAGATCGCCGCGACCGCGCGGCGGGCCCGGTCGGCCCTGGCGGCCAGGTCCCGCAGGACGGCGGGCGAGACGTCGTGGCCGATCACGAGGGAGTGCTCGCCCCGGACGACGACGGCGGCACCGGGCCACAGGTCGCGAAGGTCGACGGGGAGTTCTCCGGCGCGGTGGAGAGGGTCGCGAGGAAGCGGGCCGGCTCCGGCCAGGAGAGGTCCCGTCCCGGCCAACGGGCCCACGCTCATCAGCGCCAGCATCCCGGCGAGCACGGTGCGGCGCCCCTTCGGGACGGACATAACGATGTGATGCTAGCGGAACGCGGGCCGGCGCTCCGGCCTTCGGGCCGGAGGTGAAGGCCCGCACGGGAGTGCCCGCCGGGGCGCGAGCGTGCCCTGACCTGCCGTGTTCTGCCGCCGGAAAGGTGATCCGGTAGCGCGGATCCGCGCCGGCCCAGGCCGCCGGCCACGCGCTCGCGGCCTTCGCCGGAAACGGAGCGGCCCCGTCCCCGCACATGTGAGGAACGGGGCCGACGCCCCTGCTCAGGCTCCGGGCCGGACCGCTCCGGCGAAGGAGGACCGGTAGTACCCCTCCAGCTTCACGATCCGGACCGTCTTGCCGCTGCTCGGCGAGTGGACCATCCTGCCCTTGCCGACGTACATGCCGACGTGGCCCTTTCCGCTGAAGAACATCAGGTCACCGGGGCGCAGGTGGCTCCACGAGACCTTCTTCCTGATCGCCCGGTACTGGCTGTGCGTGATCCGGGGAATGGACACGCCCGCCTTGCGCCAGGCGTATTTGACGAGCCCCGAGCAGTCGAACGCGCCGGGACCGGAGGCACCCCACCGGTACGGATCGCCGACCTGCTTCTTGGCCGTCGAGACGGCCTTGCGAGCCCGAACCTTCTGCAGGGCCGCCCTGCTCATCTTGGTCTTGACCTTGGTACCGGCCTTGGCCTTGTGCACGGTTCTCTTCGTGCTCTCGGCCTGCTCGGAGACTCCGGCCGCGGTGTTGACCAGGATCTCAGGGGTGCTGTCCGTCGTCGCCCTGGCCGCCGTCGGCCCCAGGGTGACCGCTCCGGCTGAGGCGGTCAGGGTTAGGGCGATGCCGCCGAGGGAAAGGCGGAAAAGGCGCGACAGACGGGTGTTACACGGGGTGGTAGACAGGATTTCTCCTTGGTGCTTCCACTGATGCCTACCGGGTTAGCTGACGGGTTCGGGCTTGGAAGATGCCCTACGGCGCAAATGCGCTGATTCACCCCTGGCCACGCTGTGTCGGGCCTTTTGGGTCCCCGGTTCCATGCCTCCTGGCTGCATAGATTCGGCGGGCCGCCGTGATGAGGTCCGTCCCCGGCAGGGGAACGGCGGCCGGTTGGATTTCTATAGGGACACCGGCCCGAAGACCGACATTCACCGCGACGGCATGGCTTGCACGTCGCGAGGCCAGAAGTTACCCCGATCTCCAACCTTCGGCAAAGCATTCGCCAAACAAGAAGATCAATAAGCCTTCGTGATCTTCCTGTTACCCCTGCTTAATGGCTATTTATGCTATTGAGATATGACTCTCGTCACACCCTAGGAATCACGCCCGACAAATCGCGATTTCTGTAATGTTCATCACATTTGCCATAATTCACGGTTGAAGCCGCGAGGGGCCCTCTCCCGCCGCGGAGCACGGGTCAGCGCCGGACGCACGTGTAGGCGCCGTAGATCGATTCCCTGAAGTCCGCCTCGACGATCTCGAACCCGGCGGCGTCGAACATCGGCTCGAGAAGCCACCGGAAGGTGCTGTACTCGGTGCGCAGATGCTCGGCGTAGTCCTCGCGGGTATAACCCAGCGCGGGATCGTCGGCCGCGCCGTCGAGCCAGCGGCCGAGCACGGCGTCGGCCTCGGCCGGCCGGAAATCGAAGATCAGATCGCGCAGGCGCAGGACGCCCCCCGGTCGTACGATCCGCGCGATGCGGTCGAGTGCGACCGCCTTCCAGAAGTCGGGGAGCTGATGGAGGGCGTGACGGGTGTAGACCGCGTCCGCGGGTGGCCCGGCGTGCTCGTAGGAGAGAAAGCCCGCCCGCACGCATTCGAGGTTGGCCAGGCCGTCCTCGGCGGCCCGGACGGTCAGGAAGTCGTGCATCGCCGGGGAGACGTCGACCGCCACCACGCGCCGGAACCGCCGCGCCGCGGCCAGCGCGAACTGCCCCGTCCCCGCGCCGAGTTCCACGACCGTCGCCGTCTCCCCCAGGCCGCGCCCGGCGAGCGCGGCGAGGTCCTCCCCCGGATCAGGCCTGCCCTGCTTGCGGTCGAACCCGGCGACGAACGCGGCGTCGAGGTGCTCGGGACCGGCATGGGCGAGTTCGTCGAGCATCCATGAAGTGATCATGTTCCGATGCTGGCAGCGCCGCCGCGCGCGACGCACCCGGTTTTTCGGCCGCCGGGACCCGCGCACCGCGCGTCAGGGGCGGACGGCTCCGACGAGGCGACGGCCGTAGGCCGAGAGCGGGACGACCTTGACGACGTCGCCGGTCTGCGGGGCGTGCACGATCTGCCCGTTGCCCGCGTACATGCTGACGTGGCCCAGGCCCTCACTGAAGATGAGGTCGCCCGGCTGGAGGTCGTTCAGCGAGACCTTGCGGCTGGTGCCCCAGCTCCACTGCTCCCAGGTGGTACGGGGGAGGCTGACCCCCCCGCTGCGCCAGGAGGCCTGGACCAGGCCCGAGCAGTCCCAGCCGCCAGGCCCCGTGCCGCCGTACTGGTAGGGCTTGCCGACCTGCGCGAAGGCGAACTGCAGGGCGGCGCGGGCGTTGCCCGAGGCGGGGCCGCTGTACTGGATCCCGGTGCTCTCGGGATTGCCCGTCTTGAAAACGTTGAGTTCGCGCAGGAGCTTCGTCTGAGCCCTGACCATCTTGTCGGCCTTGGCCTTCTCCTTGGCCAGTTCGCCGCGCGTCTCGTCGGCCTCGCTCAGCGCGCCCTTGGCCAGGTTCCTGTTGAGCCGCAGCGCCTTGGTGGCCTCGTCGAAGGCGCTCAGCGACTGGGCCCGGGAGGCCGACATCTGGTCGACCGAGGCCAGGCCGCTCAGCAGCGCGCCGGGGTCGGCCTGGTAGATCATGCCTTCCCAGCTGTTGACCGCGCCGAACTGGTAGGTGCTGACCGCCATCGCGACGAGCTCCTTGCGCAGCCCGGCGACCTGCTCGCTCTGCCGGGCGAGCTCGCTGTTCAGCGTCACGTACTTCTTCTTGGCCCGCTTCCACTTCTCCGAGGCCTGGTTGTACTTCTCGACGATCTGGTCGGCCTGCTCGTTGAGCTTCTCCAGCTTCTTCTTGGCCTGGGCGAGTGTCGGCTTCGGCTCCGCGGAGGCCCCGCTCACCGGCACCATCAGCAGCGCGAGGGCGAGCCCGGCCGCCACCGGTATCCGAATGAGTCCAACCGGCATACCCGCCACGGCCACGTCAACGCCTCCAGACTGCACAGACCTGCGGCGAATAGTACAGAACAAGTAAGGTTTAGATCACCTTTTCCCGTGTTTAGCCCTATAGCTGCAGGTAGCAGTCCCGGTCTCCCTGGGGCCCCGGATCGCCCGGTCAGCAGGCGGCGATGTCGCAGATCTTCGCGGTCATCTTCCTGGCGTCGCTCAGCTGCCTGGCCCAGTCGCTCTTCGCCGGCTTGGAGTACTCACCGCCCCAGAGGTAGACCAGGACCGCGTTGCCCTTCCTGACCAGCACGCTGCGGTCACCGCCCACGCCGGCCTTCTTGCCGTAGTAGACCTGCCCGGAGACCTTCAGCGCCTCGTCCCCGAGCCCGGTCAGGCGCGAGGAGACGTAACGGTAGGTGGAGCCCGCGTTGGTGTTGGAACCACAGGTGGTCAGGGCGGAACGCAGCTGGGCCACGGCTCCGGCGGCGGCGGCCTTCAAGCGGTACAGGATCACCTGCTCGACCTTCAGGAAGTCCGGGACGCCGGTGAAGGTCACCGTCCGCGCGGCGGTCCTGCCGGTCGCGGCCAGCGCGGCCCTGTCACACGGGTTGACGGCCAGCCGGGCCTTCGCCGAGTTGCTGACCGTCCAGTTGGTCTCGGGGTTGTCGTCCTTCTTCGCGGCGTCCTTCTCGTACAGCAGGAAGCCCTTGGGAATGCCGGCCGCCGCAGCCGCGGCGGCGGGTGTGGCAACGGTCGCCCCGATGACCAGAACGGCGACGGCGAGCGTTATGATCTTCTTCATCGAGTGCCCCTGGAGAGATCGAAATACCTTCCGGTGGTTCGATGCGCCGTCACCGGGAAAGGTTCACGCCCGCCCCAGACGTCTGAGAAGAAGCAGCGAGGGAACCGGCCGGGCGCCCATCCTGCGGACCGACTCGGCCACCTCCCGATCCGAGGAGACCACCGCGACCGCGCGTCCCGTGGGCTCGGCGCGGACCAGCTGGCGGATCAGGTCGTCGGCGATCTGCCCGGGGGCGCTGAACATCACCCGTACCCCCCTGGGTGCCGACACCGGGACCGGCCCGTTCAACTCGGCGCCGTCGAAAACGCAGGTCAGCTCGGTGCGGGTCTGCGCGTAGAGCGCGCCGAGGCCGGTGAGGAGGCGATTGCGCTGGTCGGCGAGGGTGAACGTACCGTAACCGGTCTTGGTCACGTTGTAGCCGTCGACGATCAGGTGGATCTGCGGCAGCGCGAGCAGCTGGTCGAGCAGGGCGGGGTCGTCGTCGGCGAGCGCTCGCGCGGGAACCGCCTGGACCCCCTGCCTGCCCGGCGCCACCGAGGCCACCGAGTCGGCGGGGCGGTGGATGCCGGAGGGCAGGGCGAGCTCCCTGCGGAGCCCCGCGGCGGCGTCCTGCAGGGCGTCGAGCAGCATGCGGACCTTGGTGTCCTCCACGCTGCGGCCCTCACGGGCCGCCCTGCGCGTCGACTCCAGCTGACGCTCGGCGTCGGCCAGCCGCTCGCGCAGACGGCGCAGCTCGCTCTCCACGCTGCTCCCCGCCGAGACCGCGGCGGCCTTCGCCTCCTCCGCCGCCTCCCAGGCGTCGGCGGCACGCGCCTCCGCCGCCCTGGCCCGCTCCCGGGCCTCGTGCAGCCTGCGGCGCAGGTCGGAGACCTCCGAGCGCGAGGCCTTGAGCTGCTCGCGCAGCCGTTCGGACTCCTCCTTGGCCGCGCTCTTCTGGCCGGCCAACTGCTCACGCAGCCGGGAGAGCGTCTGTTCCTGCGCGGAGCCCTCGGCGACGGCGGCCGACCGCTCCAGGTCCGCGCGGGCCGCCTCCACCATGGCCGCCCAGCCGGGCGGCCGGGTCAGGTAGGCGGCGGCGGCCACCATGACGGGCTCGGCGGCCGGCGGGACCGCACCCTCGGCGAGACTCGTGACCAGTTCCGGCCAGCCCGCGGTCAGCGTCTCCGCGACCAGCTCGCGGAACTTCTTGTCGGTCTCCAGTTGCGCGGCGATGGGCGCACCACCCAGCCTGGCGCGTTTGCGGGGGTCGAATTTGGCGATCCCCTTCAGCGGCGGCGGCACCGAGGCGGCGGGCATGGAGCCGAGGATCTGGGACGCCAGTTCCACGACATGTAAGCGAACCTGCTCGGGTAACGGACGAGACAGGCCCTCTCCGGCTGAACTCATCACGGCCCCTACTCGGATCGGTCTTCACGTCAAGGGTACGGCTAGCGCACCCTGACCCCGACCTGACCGTAAGGCGGACGGCGGCCGACCCGGCCGTGAACTCTTTATGGACAAGCGCTTGCTCTTAGGTTACGACTGTGCGGATCGCCTTGTGACGCACGCCACCCGGGAGAGCGCGATGGATCAGCAGCGCCGGCAAGCCGAGGATATGCGGACATCCACCCGCGACCTCGATGAGTTACACGAACGGATGCGCTCGTGGCTCTCCGGCAGGGTGGGATCCCCCGTCACGCTCTCCCGGCTGTCGGCGCCCTCGGGCAACGGCATGTCCAGCGAGACCCTGCTCTTCGACGCCTCCTGGACGGCGGCGGAGGGCAGGCGGGAGGTCGGCTGCGTCGCCCGGATGGCCCCGGCGAGCGAGGCCGTGCCGGTCTTCCCGAGCTACGACCTCGGCAGGCAGTTCGAGGTCATGCGGATGGCCAGGGAGCGCGCCGGCGTCCTCGCGCCCCGGACCCTGTGGTACGAGCCCGACCCCGCACCGATGGGCACCCCGTTCTTCGTGATGGAGCGGCTCACCGGCGACGTGCCGCCGGACGTCCTGCCCTACACCTTCGAGGGCTGGCTGCTGGACGCCTCCCCCGCCGACCGGACGCGGCTGCAGCGGCAGAGCGTCGAGATCCTGACCAGACTGCACGACGCCCCGTTCACCGCGGCGGAGCTGCGCCCGCTGGAGATCGCGGGGACGGGCGAGTCCGCGCTGCGCAGGCACGTCGACGACCAGCGGTCCTACTACGAGTGGGCACACGGCTCGATGCGCATCCCGCTGCTGGAGCGGGCGTTCGACTGGCTGCGGGAGCACTGGCCGAACGATCCGGGACCCGACGTGCTGAGCTGGGGCGACGCCCGCATCGGGAACGTGATGTACCGCGACTTCACCCCGGTGGCGGTGCTGGACTGGGAGATGGCCGCGATCGCCCCCCGCGAGCTGGACATCGCCTGGATGATATTCCTGCACCGGTTCTTCCAGGAGATCGCCGAGGTCATGGAACTGCCCGGCCTACCCGACTTCATGCGACGCGAGGACGTATGCGAGACGTATCACGAAATAACGGGATACAAGCCACGCGACATGGAGTTCTACGAGATGTACGCCGCGCTCAGGCACGGCGTCATCATGGCCCGCGTCTGGCACCGCCGCATCCACTTCGGCGAGCAGCCCATGCCGGACGACCCCGACGACCTGGTGCTGCACCGGGCCGCCCTCGAACGGATGCTGGACGGGAGCTAGCGGACCACGGGCGTTCCGGGCGTCCGGCGCCGAAAGAACCCGGTGCGGTGAATGTCGGTCGGGGCTTCTATGGTCGTGAATCGTGAACTACGCCGTGCAGGGAACACTCGACGAGCTGGGCACCCCGCTCAGCCAGATCACCTTCGTCGTGTTCGACCTGGAGACCACCGGCGTCTCGGCGGGCGAGCACGCGATCACCGAGATCGGCGCGGTCAAGGTCAGGGGCGGTGAGGTGCTCGGTGAGTTCGGCACCCTGGTCGACCCCGGTTCACCGATCCCGCCGTTCATCTCGGTGCTGACCGGCATCACCGACGGCATGGTCGTGGCGGCGCCGCGGATCGAGTCGGTGCTGCCGTCCTTCCTGGAGTTCGCCGCGGGCTCCACCCTGGTGGCGCACAACGCCGGGTTCGACCTGGGGTTCATCAGGGCGGCCTGCGCGGCGCACGGGTATCCGCCGCCCGCCCACCAGGTGGTCGACACCGTCGACCTGGCCCGCAAGCTGCTGACCCGCGACGAGGCGCCCAACTGCAAGCTGTCCACGCTGGCCGCGATCTTCAGCCACACCGAGCCCTGCCACCGGGCGCTCGCCGACGCGCGGGCCACGGTCGACGTGCTGCACGCCCTGCTGGAGCGGGCGGGCTCCTTCGGGGTGCAGACGCTGGAGGAGCTCAAGGGCTTCGTCCGCGCGCCCACCCCCGAGCAGCGCCGCAAGCGGCACCTGGCCGACTCGGTGCCGACCGGACCTGGCGTCTACGTCTTCGAGGACTCCGGCGGCGACCCGCTCTACGTCGGTAAGAGCACCAACCTGCGCAACCGCGTGCGCGGTTACTTCACCGCGAGCGAGACCCGGCCCCGCGTCCGCGAGATGATCGGCATCGCCGCGCGGGTCAGATCCATCGCCTGCGCGACCCCGCTGGAGGCGGAGGTCAGGGAACTCAGGCTGATCGGCTCGGCCAAGCCCCGCTACAACCGCAGGTCGCGCCATCCGGAGAAGATGTTCTGGCTCAAGCTGACCGACGAGCTCTTCCCCCGCCTGTCGGTGGTCCGCGAGGTCAAGGACGACGAGGCGCCCTACCTGGGCCCGTTCACCAGCACCCGCGCCGCCGAGGACGCCCGCACCGTGTTGCACGAGACCATCCCGCTGCGGCAGTGCACCGAGCGGATCACTCCGCGTACCAGGCGCTCCGCCTGCGCGCTCGCCGAGATCGGCAGGTGCGGCGCACCGTGCGAGGGGCGTGAGACCCCCGACGAGTACGCGGTGCACGTCGTGGCGGCGCGCCGGGCGCTGGAGCTGGACGCGGCCGGGGTCTTCTCCGCCATGGAGGCCAGGATGGAGCGCCTGGCCCTCGACCAGCGCTACGAGGAGGCCGCGGCCGACCGCGACCGGCTCGCCTCCTACGTCCGCACCTCGGCCCGCATGCAGCGGCTGCGGTCGCTGACCGCCATCTCCCAGATGGTCGCGGCCGCCCCCGTGGCGGGCGGCCGTTGGGAGATCCATGTCATCCGGTACGGACGGCTCGCCTCGGCGGGGGTGATGCCGAGGGGCGCCCACCCCACCCCGTTCGTCGAGGCGCTGACGGCCACCGCCGAGACGGTGCCGCCCGGCCCCGGGCCGGTCCACGCCGCCAGCGCCGAGGAGACCGAGTGTGTCCTGCGCTGGTTGGAGTCCCCGGGGGTGCGGCTGGTGCAGGTGGAGGGCACCTGGAGCCTGCCCGTCTCGGGTGCCGGCCGGCTCAAGGCCCGCATCGACCGCGCCTACCAGGCGGCCGAGCCACGCCGGGCGCGCGAGGGCCGTCCGCTGCGCTGATAGCGTCAAAGACGGCAGGCAATACTCAACGAGGAGGAAGCTCGTGGTCACCGCGATCGTTCACATCAACGCCGAGGTGGACCGGATCCCCGAGGTCGCCCAGACGATCGCCGAGATCGACGGGGTGAGCGAGGTCTACTCCATAACCGGGGAGTACGACCTGATGGCCATGGTCCGCGTCACCGCCTACGAGGAGATCGCCGAGGTCATCCCCGGCCGGATCAACAAGGTGGCGGGGGTGCTGCACACCGAGACCAACATCGCCTTCCGCGCCTACTCCCGGCACGATCTGGACGCCGCCTTCTCGATCGGCCTCGGCGAGTCCGACTGACCCGCGCCGGCGGGGCGGAGGCGAGGGCGGGTCGGTTCGAGGTCGGTGACGTCCCCCATACCCTTGCGGGCGGCCTCCGGGACCGCCTCGCCCGAGATGGGCAGCCGCGCCCGCACCTCGAACCCCCCTCCGGGCAGGATCCCGGCCGCCAGCGTCCCGCCGAACAGGGCGGCCCGCTCCCGCATGCCGAACAGGCCGTGCCCCGCGGTCGCCGCGGGGTTGGCCTGGCCGTCGTCCCGTACCAGCACGTCGAGGAAGCCCGGCCGCCAGCGCAGCGTGACGCGGGCCGAGCGGGCGCCGGCGTGTCGCAGGGTGTTGGCGAGCGCCTCCTGGACGATGCGGTAGGCCACCAGTTCGAGGGTGAGCGCGACCTCGGCGGGCCTGCCGTCCTCGACCATGTCCACGCCCAGGCCCGCCGCACGGACCTCGGTGAACAGGTCCCGCAGGTCGGACAGCCTGGGCTGGGGCGTCCTGCCCGCCGAGGAGTCGTCGAGATCGAGTAGCGACAGGGTGCGCTGGAGTTCGACGAGCGCCTGACGCCCCGACTCCTCGGCCACCCGCAAGGTCCGCCTGGCCCGCTCGGGATCCTTGTCCATGATCATCCGTCCGGCGCCCACGCCGAGCGTCATCATGCTGATTCCGTGCGCGACCACGTCGTTCAGCTCACGGGCGATGCGCATCCGCCTCTCGGTGAACTGGGCGCGGACCACTTCCTCCTGCTGGCCGACGAACCTGTCCTCTGCGGACTTGAGCCTCAGCAGCAGGAGCCTGCGATCCCACACCAGGCTCACGACGGCCACGCACAGTCCGAGCACCAGGCAGGCCAGCAGGATGGGGAACACCTGCTCGGTCAGGGGGTCAGCACGCCACATGGTCGCAACCTAGAACGGCACACCGAGGTGACACATCCGCTCTCGGGTGGATCTTCCATCCACCCGGGAGCTGAGACGTTCCGGCGGATAACGAAAAAGTCACGGCCCAGCTACGGTCCGGCGACGGTCCGGACGGTGCCGGGACCGCTCCTCTCCCAGGGAGATTCGCCGGCACCGCCGGGAGGGTTCGCGACGGCCTGTAGCCCCGCGCCGCGGGCGGGTACGGCTCAGGACGGCTTCGACGACCGGCTGACCGCGATCCAGCGGTCGAGGGTCTCCCCGGCGGCACCGGAGTCGACGGCCCGCATGGCGCGCTCGTAGCCCGCGGCCATCGCGGCGTTCAGGTCGTCGCCGGCACCGTCGAGGGCGACCAGCGCGGCCGCGGCGTTCAGCAGCACCGCGTCGCGGACCGGGCCGGTCTTGCCGCCGACCAGGTCGTGCACGGCCCTGGCGTTGAAGGCCACGTCCCCGCCGCGCAACGCGTCGGGCGCCGCCCTGGGGATGTCGAGGACCACCGGATCGAAGACGGTCTGCTCGGCGCCGCCCTCGCGCACCACCCAGACCGAGGAGGTCGTGGCGATGGTGAGCTCGTCCAGCCCGTCGTCGCCCCGGAAGACCAGGGCGGAGACCCCGCGCTCGGCGAAGACGCCCGCGACGACGGGGAGCATGCCCGCGTCGAAGATGCCGATCGCCTGGGCGGCGGGCCTGGCCGGGTTGGTCAACGGGCCCAGGAAGTTGAAGACCGTGGGGACGCCGAGTTCCTTGCGCGGCGGGCCCGCGAAGCGGAACGCCGGATGGTAGACCGGCGCGAAGCAGAAGGCGATGCCGGCCTCCACCGCGACCCTGGCGGTGGCCGCAGGAGACAGGTCGAGCACGATTCCCAGGTGTTCCAGGACGTCGGCGGCGCCGCACGAGGAGGAGGCGGCCCGGTTGCCGTGCTTGACGACCCTGGCCCCCGCCGCGGCGGCCACGATCGCGGCCATGGTGGAGACGTTGACGGTGTGCGCCCGGTCACCGCCGGTGCCGACGACGTCGACGACGGGGCCCTCGACCGTCAGCGGGGTGGCCAGTTCCAGCATCGTGCGCGCCAGTCCGGTCACCTCCGCGACCGTCTCGCCCTTCGCCCGCAGCGCCACCGCGAAGCCCGCGAACTGGGCGGGCGTGGCGGAGCCGGACATGATCTGCTTCATCGCCCAGGCGGTCTCGTCCGCCGTCAGGTGCTCGCCCGCGAGCAGGGCGGACAACAGCGCCGGCCAGGTGGTGCGCGCGTCCATGCAGTTCTCCAGAAGGTTTTACCGGGCGGTCAGACGAGTGGACAGGCGGCGGCGCATCAGGTCGGCGACGGTCTCCGCGAGGACGACCGGGTCGATCGGCTGCGGCACGACGGCCTCGGCGCGCGACCACTCGGCCAGCCAGCGGTCGTCGCGGCGGGCGATCAGCAGGCAGATCGGCGGGCAGTCGTGGACCTCGTCCTTGGCCTGACGTGCCACCCCCATGCCCCCTGCGGGCTTGGCCTCGGCGTCGAGCACGGCGACGTCGATCTCACCGGAGTCGAAGTGCTGGACGACCTTGGCGTGGGTGGCGCACTCCACGATCTCCACGAGGGGCACGTCGGCGGCGGGGCGGCGGCCGAGTGCCTGCCGCACCTTCTCGCGGGTGCTCGCGTCGTCGCTGTAGACGAGGACCCTCATCTTGTCGTCGGTGCTCACGGTCGCGCTCACTATCCCTCGTCGATGTATGGTCACCTGGGATGCTACCGGTCAGCCGGCCTGGAGACCCAGGCCGGAGCCACACCTGAGCAAATTGCCCCATACGTCCACTTTTTGGGGGCGTATGCACCCCCTATCGGGGGGTCGTGCGGCGACCCGAGCAGGAGAGCCGCAATAATGCTGCCCGTGGCGACAGCATCCGCAATTTCAACGACGACGACAGCACACTCGTCCCGCAGACCCGATCTGGTCAGCGTCGGGACGATCGTCTGGCTGTCCTCCGAGCTCATGTTCTTCGCGGCGCTGTTCGCGATGTACTTCACCATCCGGTCTGTGAGCCTCAGCCAGGGACTGCCCTGGCCGGAGGCCCACCTGAACGTCCCCTTCGCCCTGGGTAACACGATCATCCTGGTCCTGTCGAGTGTGACCTGCCAGCTGGGCGTGTGGGCGGCTGAGAAGGGCCAGGTCGCCAAGCTGCGTTTCTGGTACATCGTCAGCTTCCTGATGGGCTCCGTGTTCGTGGCCGGCCAGCTGTACGAGTACAACGAGCTGGTCCACGAAGGACACACCCTGTCGCACAGCGCGTACGACTCGGTGTTCTACCTGACCACGGGCTTTCACGGCCTCCACGTGACCGGTGGACTGATCGCGTTCCTCTTCATGCTGGGACGCACGTACGCCGCGAAGCGCTTCACCCGTGAGCAGGCGACCAGCGCGATCGTCGTGTCCTACTACTGGCACTTCGTCGACGTGGTCTGGATCGGCCTTTTCGTAACCATCTATGGAATTCAATAAGGAATCGGGGATCTCTGTGAATAGGATCACCGCTGGGCGGCGGCATCCCCTCGCGAGATACGCCGTCCTGCTCCTGGCCCTGGCCCTGATCGGCGGGGTCTACACCGTTGCCCTGACGGTCTCCTCCAGCAGTCAGGCCGACGCCGCCATCGCGTCCGGCAGGGCCGACGACGTGGCCGAGGGCAAGAAGCTCTTCGAGCAGAGCTGCTCCAGCTGCCACGGGCTCAACGCCGAGGGCACCGCCCAGGGTCCGACCCTGATCGGCGTCGGCGCCGCCTCGGTGGACTTCCAGGTCAGCAGCGGCCGCATGCCCCTGGCCAACCCCGGCGCGCAGGCACCGCGCAAGCCCCCGCCGCCGTGGGTCGCCAAGACCAAGCGCCCCGACGGCACCTACGAGGCCGTCGACCAGCTCGCCGCCTACATCCAGTCGCTCGGCGGCGGTCCGGCCATCCCGGGCAAGGATCAGGTCGACCCCGCCATGGGAGACAAGGCCAAGGGCGGCGAGCTTTTCCGCGCCAACTGCATCCAGTGCCACAACTTCGTCGGCTCGGGCGGCGCCCTGACCCAGGGCAAGTACGCTCCGCCGCTCCACGAGGCCACCCCGACGCAGATCTACGAGGCCATGGTCACCGGCCCCCAGGCGATGCCGGTGTTCAACGACAGCATCATCACTCCCGAGCAGAAGCGGGACATGATCGCCTACATCGTGGGCGTGCGTAAGGAGCCCAACCCGGGCGGCGCCGGTCTGGGCCGCATCGGCCCGGTCACCGAGGGTCTGGTGGCCTGGGTCGTCGGACTCAGCCTCCTCTCCCTGGCCGCCATCTGGATCACCGCGAAGAGGCGACAGGCCAAATGACTGAGAACAATCACGGCATCGAACAGCCGGAGGAACGCGTGCCAAGGCGCGTCATCGGCACCCCCCCGCCCGCGGCGAGCACCTCCCTGCTCGGCACCGAGGAGCGCCCGTCGACCGAGGTCGTCCAGGTTCCCGGCGTGACCCCGCAGGACGAGACGACCGCGAAGAAGGGCGAGAAGTACGCCGCCCTCTGCTTCCTCGTCGCCTTCCTGGCCGGCATCGGCTTCGTGGTGTCGTACGTCGTCTTCCAGGTCGGCGACATCGAGAAGACGCAGGTCTCCAACCTCGCGCTGGGCGGCACGCTCACGCTGGCCCTGCTCGGGCTGGCCGCGGGCATGGTGACCTGGGTCCGCCTGGTCATGCCCAAGTACAACCTGGTCCAGGAGCGCCACCCGATGGCCTCCGACACCGAGACCCGGTCCTACGTCGGTGAGACCTTCATGCAGGGCGCGGCCGAGAGCGGCATCACCAAGCGCCCGCTGCTGCGCCGCACCCTGCTGATGGCCGCCGCCCCGCTCGGCCTGGCCCCGCTGGTCCTGCTGCGCGACCTCGGCCCGAGCTACAAGGACTTCCCCGCCAAGCTGCGGCACACCGTCTGGGGAGAGAAGACCAAGGACGGCAAGAACCGCAAGCTCCTCGTCGAGGGAAGCGGCTTGCCCATCCGGGCGGCCGACTTCAACTCCCCCGGCGGCATCCTCTCCGTGGTGCCCGAGGGATACGAGCACGACCTGAACGCGCTGGCCAAGGCCACCCTGATCCTGATCAAGTTCCGCCCGGAAGAGCTCAAGTCCGGGACGAACCTGAACTGGACCCACGACGGGATCGTGGCGTACTCCAAGATCTGCACGCACGTCGGCTGCCCCGCGGCCCTGTACGAGCAGACCACGCATCACATCCTGTGCCCGTGTCACCAGTCGACCTTCGACGCCGCCGACGGCGCCAAGGTCATCTTCGGTCCGGCGGCCCGGCCTCTTCCCCAGCTGCCGATCGCCGTGGACGAAGAGGGATACCTGGTGGCGACGGCGGACTTCCCCGTCCCCGTCGGGCCCAGCTTCTGGGAACGTGGCGACGCCGAGGCCGAGTTCCGTGAGGCCGAGGCCCAGAAGGGAGCCCAATCATGAGCACCCCCGTTCCCCAGCCCATCGCGGGCGCGAGCGGCTTCATCGACGACCGCATCGGGGCGGGCAACTTCCTGCGGCGGAACCTGCGGAAGATCTTCCCCGACCACTGGTCGTTCCTGCTCGGCGAGATCGCGCTCTACTCGTTCATCGTCCTGCTGCTGACCGGCACGTTCCTGACGTTCTTCTTCAAGCCCAGCATGGGCCACGTGGAGTACACCGGCTCGTACGGCCCGCTGCAGGGCGTCATGATGTCCGAGGCGTACGCGTCGTCGCTGGCGATCAGCTTCGACGTGCGCGGCGGCCTGCTGATGCGCCAGATGCACCACTGGGCCGCCCTGCTGTTCATCGGCGGCATGATGGTGCACGCGCTGCGGGTGTTCTTCACCGGCGCCTACCGCAAGCCGCGCGAGCTGAACTGGCTGATCGGCGTGCTGCTGCTGACGCTGGCCCTGGCCGCGGGACTGACCGGCTACTCCCTCCCCGACGACCTGCTCTCCGGCGCCGGTCTGCGGATCACCGAGGGTGTGGCGATCTCGCTGCCGCTGGTCGGCACCTGGATCACCTTCTTCCTCTTTGGTGGCGAGTACCCCGGCGTGGACATCGTCTCCCGGTTCTACTCGCTGCACATCCTGCTCATCCCGGGCATCCTGCTGGCGCTCATCTCGGCTCACATGATCCTGATGTGGGTCCAGAAGCACACGCAGATGCCGGGCAAGGGCCGCAGCAACGAGAACGTGGTGGGCGCGCCGTTCTACCCGGCCTTCATGGTCAAGGCCGGCGCCTACTTCATGTTCACCTTCGGCGTCATCGCGCTGCTGGGCACCTTCGCCCAGATCAACCCGATCTGGCTGTACGGTCCCTACACCCCGGCCGACATCTCGGCGGGCTCGCAGCCCGACTTCTACATGGGCTTCCTTGAGGGTTCGCTCCGTCTGATGCCCGCCTGGGAGATCAACGTCCTGGGCTTCACGCTGCCGATGAGCGTGCTGATCCCGGCGCTGGTGCCGATGGGCATCATCATGACGGGACTGGCGCTGTATCCGTTCATCGAGCAGTGGGTCACTGGAGACCGCCGCGAGCACCACGTCGCGGACCGTCCCCGCAACAACCCGCACCGCACCTCGATCGGCATCTCCGCGATGACCTTCTACGGGGTCCTGTGGCTGCTCGGCGCCAACGACGAGATCGCCGCGTTCTTCCAGGTGTCGCTGAACTGGACGACCTACGTCGGCCGGGTTCTGATCTTCGCCGGTCCCGCGCTCGCCTACTACGTCACCTACCGGGTCTGCCTGGGCCTGCAGCGCGCCGACGCGGCCATCATCGGCCACGGCGTGGAGTCCGGTGTGATCAAGCGACTGCCGCACGGCGAGTACATCGAGGTCCACGTCCCGCCCAACGAGGCCATCGAGGCCCACATGCGGGGCAAGGAGCCGGTCCCGGTCATCACCGGAGGCGGCGGTGGAGACGACGACGGCATCCCGTCCAGGGCGATGCGCGGCCCGCTCGGCAAGCTCCGCACCAAGATGAGCGCGGCCTACGGCGGCGAGAAGATCCCGCTCGACGACGGCCACGGCCACGGTGAGGGCCACGAGGAGCACACCGCGGTCGGCCAGGGTGGAGACGACAAGTCCCTGACCCACTGATCCGCCACGGCTGACGCCACACGAGAGGCCCGGACACCGCACGGTGTCCGGGCCTCGACGTCTTTCCACACCCTTTTCCCGACGTCCCCCGCCCGAGGACCCCAGACCCCCGGAAGGCCACCCTGAGCCCCCTTCAGGGGCCTCCGCGGGCACCTCCGGTCAGGCGGGGGCGCGGCTTCAGACGTCGTCGGTGGTGAAGTGCTTGAGGCTGCTCCACTTGAGCCATTCCCGCCAGCTCTCCTGCCAGTGCCCCCAGCCGTTGGTGGGCTCCAGGACGCGGGGCGAGCCGGTGATGATGATCGGGTCCCCGATCAGGGTGTTGTCGAGGAACCACTTGGCGTTGCTCGGGCTGACGTTGACGCAGCCGTGGCTGACGTTGGAGTAGCCCTGGGAGCCGACCGACCACGGGGCGCTGTGGATGTACTCGCCGCTGTTGGAGATGCGGACCGTGTCGTAGACGGTCAGCTGGTAGTAGCCGGCCGAGCCGGGCCCGATGCCCGGAGAGGTCATCACCGTGACGTTCTCCCTGGACATCGCCAGGTGCACGCCGCTGGTCGTGTGGTACTTCCAGACGCCGCCCTGGCCCGCGCTCATCGGGATCTCCCTGACGACTTTGCCGTTGCGCCGCACCGTGAGGTGGTGGGAGGGAATGCTGCCCCGGGTGATCTGCGCGCGGCCGACCTTGAAGTTGACCGTCCGGTTCGCCGCGCCGTACAGGCCGGCGCCGCCGCGCACCCCGGCCAGCCGGGCCTCCACCCTGACCTTGGTGCCCGAGGGCCAGAAGTTCTTCGGGCGGAAGTGCACGTTGCGGTCGTCGAACCAGTGCCACGCCCCCAGGACCGGCCTGGAGGTACGGACGAACAGGTTGCGCTCGACGGAGACGCGGTCGGTGACGGGGTGGTCGAAGGTGATCATCACCGGCATGCCGACGCCGACGGTCAGCCCGGTCATGTCCCGGTCCGGCATGAAGCTCTCGATCGCGAAGGTCTCGCGGCCCTTCACCGTGGAGAAGGACGAGGTCGTCTGGGTGACGGCGCCCGCCGGATTGACCGCCGTCACCGAGACCTCGTAGGAGGCTCCTGGAGCCGCCGTACCACGACTGCGCCACTGTGTGCCGTCGGCGCTGAGAACGCCCGGCAGAGAGCCTTTGGCGCCCTTCACGGCCCTGACGGTGACCGACTTCAGGGTGCCGCCCTGCGCCGCGACCAGGACCGGAGTGTCCGTCGGCACTCCCCTGGCCCCCTTGAACGGTGCCACGGTGACCACGGCGGCGGCGGACTCCGCCTGCTGGGACGCCTGCGGCGTCTGGTCCTGGCGTACGGCGGTGCTTGTCGAGCAGGAGGTCGTCACCAGCACGAGGGCCAGCAGTCCCGCTCCCTGGCTCGAACCACGGATCGCGTGCCCCACATGAACTCCCCTGTCCCGGACTGAACCACTGATTCAGTTATTACCCGGAGTAAGCGGTCCACCACATAAGACATCCACCCTGAGCCCCAAATAAACGCCAAAAAGCGGGCCACGGAAGTTTTTCCGTGGCCCGCTTTTCGCGGTGGGACGCGGGGTCAGTGCGAGAAGTTGCCCCGGTAGTACTCGAAAACGAAACCGATCATGCTCATGATGATCGCGAACACGCCGATCAGGAACAGCCACCAGCCGATGACCAGGCCGACCCCGGCGAGCGAGACGGCCAGGCAGACGAAGAGCGGCCACCAGCTGTGCGGGCTGAAGAAGCCGAGCTCTCCGGCACCGTCGCTGATCTCGCCCTGCTTGTCGTCCTCCGGCTGATCGCCGATGCGGCGGGCCGTGTACATCAGGTAGTAGCCGATCATGAGCGCGAAGCCCACCGAGATGGCCATCGCCGTCGTGCCGACCGGCTCCCTCGACCAGTACCAGTAGACGACGTCCACGGCGGCGAAGAAGACGCCGCAGAGGATGAACAACCAGCCCTGGACCTTCATCGGACCTCCTCCAGCTCACGGGGGGCCGGTGCGTGCGGGTACTTGAGGTCGAACGCCGGGCGCTCGGACCGGATGCGAGGCAGCGAGATGAAGTTGTGCCTCGGCGGCGGGCAGGACGTCGCCCATTCGAGGGAGTTGCCGTAGCCCCACGGATCGTCCACGGTGACCTGCGGCGCGGTCTTGTGGGTCTTCCACACGTTGTAGAGGAACGGCAGCGTGGAGGCACCCAGCAGGAACGCGCCCACCGAGGAGACCATGTTGAGGTCGGTGAACCCGTCGATCGGGCTGTAGTCGGCGTAGCGGCGCGGGAAGCCCTGCGCGCCCAGCCAGTGCTGGACCAGGAAGGTCGCGTGGAAGCCGACGAACAGCGTCCAGAAGTGGATCTTGCCCAGCCTGTCGTTCAGCATCTTGCCGGTGAACTTGGGCCACCAGAAGTAGAAGCCGGCGAACATCGCGAACACCACGGTGCCGAACACCACGTAGTGGAAGTGCGCCACCACGAAGTAGGAGTCGGACACCTGGAAGTCCAGCGGCGGGGAGGCCAGGATGACACCGGTCAGACCGCCGAACAGGAAGGTCACCAGGAAGCCGATCGAGAACAGCATCGGCGACTCGAACGACAGGTGGCCGCGCCACATGGTGCCGATCCAGTTGAAGAACTTCACCCCGGTGGGCACCGCGATGAGGAACGTCATGAAGGAGAAGAACGGCAGCAGCACCTGGCCGGTGGCGAACATGTGGTGCGCCCACACCGTGATCGACAGACCCGCGATGGCGATGGTCGCGCCCACCAGGCCGATGTAGCCGAACAGCGGCTTGCGGCTGAAGACGGGCAGGATCTCGGTCACGATGCCGAAGAACGGCAGCGCGATGATGTAGACCTCGGGATGGCCGAAGAACCAGAACAGGTGCTGCCAGAGCAGCGCCCCGCCGGTGGCGGGGTCGAAGATGTGCGTGCCGAGCTTGCGGTCGGACTCCAGCGCCAGCAGCGCGGCGGCCAGCACCGGGAAGGCCATCAGCACCAGGATCGAGGTGAGCAGCACGTTCCAGGTGAACATCGGCAGACGGAACATGGTCATGCCGGGCGCGCGCATGCACACGATCGTGGTGATGAAGTTCACAGAGCCGAGGATCGTGCCCAGACCGCTGATGGTCAGGCCGACGATCCACAGGTCGCCGCCGATGCCCGGGGAGCTGATCGCGTTCGACAGCGGGGTGTAGGCGAACCAGCCGAAGCTGGCCGCGCCGCCCGGGGTGAGGAAGCCCGACAGGGCGATGGTGCTGCCGAAGGTGAAGAGCCAGTAGCTGACCATGTTCAGCCGCGGGAAGGCGACGTCGGGCGCACCGATCTGCAGCGGCATCAGCTCGTTGGCGAACCCGGCGAACAGCGGGGTCGCGAACATCAGCAGCATGACGGTGCCGTGCATGGTGAACAGCTGGTTGAACTGCTCGTTCGTGGTCAGCTGGAGACCCGGCTGGGCCAGCTCCGCCCGCATGATCAGCGCCATGACGCCGCCGATCAGGAAGAAGACGAACGAGGTGATCAGGTAGAGATGTCCGATGATCTTGTGATCGGTGGACGTCGCCCACTTGACGACGACCGAGCCCTTGCGGGTCGGCGCCGGGGGAAGGGGGACTGCTGCGTTATGTGCGGTCACTGGGCACCCGCCTGGCTAGCGATGTACTGGTCGAACTCGGCCTGGGGCACGAGCTTCACCGAGAAGAGCATCCGGCTGTGGTCCACACCGCAGAGCTCGGCGCAGCGGCCGGCGTAGACGCCTGCCTTGTTCAGCGTCTGCACCTCGAACTTGTTGTTCACGCCCGGGATCACGTCGCGCTTGAAGTGGAACGCCGGGACCCAGAAGGAGTGGATGACGTCCGGCGAGTGGAGGTCGAACTCGACGTTCTTCTCGACCGGCAGCACCAGCTCGGGGCCCTTGGTGTAGTCGGCCGCGGGCAGGCCCACGACCTGGACGGTCTTGCCGTTGTACTCCGTCGTGAAGCGCCAGCTCCACTGGAAGCCCTCGACCTTGACCGTCACGTCGGGCTTGCCGGACAGGGTGTTGATGTAGTTCTGGTCCCGCGCGGTGAAGAAGAAGAACACGCCGACCATGATGATCGGCACCACCGTGTAAAGGATCTCGATCGGCAGGTTGTACCGCACCTGAGGCGGCAGTTCCTCCTTGGAGTTCTTCTTCTTACGGTGGAAGGCGACGGACCAGAGGATCAGACCCCACACGACCACACCGGTGGCGAGGGCGGCGATCCACGATCCGTTCCACAGGCTCTGGACGGATTCGGACTGCTTGGTGACGCCCTCGGGCAGGCCGCCTCGGGACCATTCTTCGGCACTGCACGCCGTCAGGGAAACCAGCAGCAGCGCCAGAGCGGCAGCGCGTGGCACCCGGCGGCGGGCCAACGGACGCCGTGCGGAACGGCGGGTCGGACTCACGGATCGCCTACCCCACAGATGAAGCCCAGGAGTCGCTCCTGGGCGGTCGTTTGTTCACGTTCAAGATTTGTAGTTCACAGCTTCACGCTGGGGGACACATTAGCGCGGACAACCGTCGCCCCCCCGCGCAGCCCCCGCCCGCACCGCGCGTGGTGCGACGATTGGAGCGTGGCGTACTTCGACGCGGCCTCCACTGAGCCGCTGCACCCCCAGGCTCGGGAGGCTCTCATCGCGGCCCTCGACGTCGGCTGGGCCGACCCCGCGAGGCTTTACGGTTCCGCTCGCCGGGCAAGGATGTTACTGGAACAGGCGAGGACCGAGGTCGCCGAGGCCCTGGGCGCCAGAGCCGACGAGGTCTCGTTCACCTCGTCGGGCACCCAGGCGGTGCACCTGGGCGTGCTCGGCACCCTGCACGGGCGCCGCAGGAGCGGCCGCCGCCTGGTGACCTCGGCCGTGGAGCACTCCAGCGTGCTGCACGCGGCCGGCATCCACGAGCGCGACGGCGGCTCGGTCGAGACGGTCGGCGTCGGGATCACCGGCGCCGTCGAGATCGGCGCCTTCCGCGAGGCGGTTCTCGCCGAGGGCACCGCCCTGGCCTGTCTGCAGAGCGCCAACCACGAGGTCGGGACCGTCCAGCCGGTCGCCGAGGTGGCGGCGGCGTGCGCCGAGGCGGGGGTGCCACTGCTGGTGGACGCCGCCCAGACCGCGGGCCGGATGCCGCTGCCCGGCGGCTGGTCGGTGCTGGCCGCGAGCGCGCACAAGTGGGGCGGCCCGGCGGGGGTCGGCGTGCTGGTGGTCCGCAAGGGCACCCGGTGGCGCAGCCCGCTGCCCGAGGACGACCGCGAGCGCCGCCGGGTGCCCGGTTTCGAGAACGTGCCGGCGATCGTCGCGGCGGCCGCCGCGCTGCGTGCCACGGTGGCCGAGTCGGCCGTGGAGTCGGCCAGGCTCTCCGCGCTCGTGGACCGCGTCAGGAGCGAGGTGCCCCGGCTGGTCCCCGATGTCGAGGTCATCGGTGATCCGGTCGTGCGGGCGCCGCACATCGTCACCTTTTCGTGTCTTTACGTGGAAGGTGAGGCACTGCTCACCGAACTCGACAAGGCCGGATTCTCGGTATCGTCCGGCAGTTCCTGCACGGCGAGTACGCTTCGTCCATCACATGTTCTGGAGGCCATGGGCGTGCTCACCCACGGGAACGTGCGGGTGTCGCTGCCCAGGGGCACCTCGGCGGCGGATGTCGACCGTTTCCTCGCCGTCCTGCCCGGCACGGTACGCAGGATCCGCGAGGAGGCGGGGGTTAAACTGTGATCAACATTTGGGAAGTGAAGACTCCATGACGTCCAGCCAGGCCAACCCGGCGGGATCGGCCCAGAGCCCGGCACTGACCATCGACGCGCTGGGCAAGAAGTGCCCGATTCCCATCATCATGCTGGCCGAGCAGATCAACCACGTGCCGCTCAACGCGATCGTCGCGGTCCTGGCCGACGATCCCGCCGCCTTCACCGACATCCCGGCCTGGTGCCGACTGAAGTCGCACCACCACGTGGCCAGCTACGAGCTCCCCGAGCGCGGCTGGTCCATCCACGTGCGCCGCAACTACTGACTTGTCCTGAAACTGGGTATGACCCTCCCCGAAAATCCATCAAACGGTTCGGGGGGACAATATGAGCGGCGAGACCGCCAGGAGTCTGATGAATGCCGGGGTCCGGTGCGTGGAGGCACACGAGACGCTCGACCGGGCCGCACAGATGATGCGCGACATGAACGTGGGCGCGCTACCCATCTGCGGCAGCGACGACCGGCTGAAGGGGATCATCACCGACCGCGACATCGTGGTCAAGTGCGTGGCCCACGGCATGGACCCGTCCAAGGTCACCGCCGGTGAGCTGGCGACCGGCCTGGTCTGGGTGTCGTCGGACGCCAGCGTCGACGAGACGCTGGCCAAGATGGAACAGAACCAGATACGGCGGCTGCCGGTGATCGAGGACGGCCGCATCATCGGCATGATCAGCGAGGCCGACCTGGCCAAGCACCTGCCCGACGACAAGCTCGCCGAGTTCGTGCACCGCGTCTACGCGAGCGCCTGACACCTTCCGGGACGGCATCCCGCCCGGCTGAGTGCCCGATGTCGGGTGATCTCAGCCGGGCGTGGCTCAGCCGCCGGTCCAGCGGTGGTCCGGGCCACCGGTGATCCCGGCGGTGCCCGGCGCCGGCCGGCCGCTGTCCGAGCGGCGGCTCAGGCGTGGTGGCACTTCACGAAGCCGGCCACCTCGGCCGCGGCGTCGGCGCCGTAGGCGTCGGCGAAGCGCTCCAGGAAGATCCGCTGGCCGAGTTCGTACTCCTGGCCGCCGACGCGCTCCAGCACGTGGGTGGCGGTGAGGTTGCCGACCTGGCCGCAGCGCTCCAGGGACAGGTCCCAGGCCAGCGCCGCCAGGAAACCGGACCTGAAGGCGTCTCCCACGCCTGTGGGGTCCGCCTTGCCGAGCTCGGGCGCCGGGGGGACGTGCAGCGGCGGCTCGTCCTTGCGGTCGATGACGACGCCCTTGGGGCCGAGCGTGGTGACCCGGACGCCGACCCGGTCGAGGATCTCCTCGTCGGCCCAGCCGGTCTTCTGCTCGATCATGCCCTTCTCGTAGTCGTTGCCGAACAGATAGGCGGCGCCGTCGACCAGTTCGCGGATCTCCTCGCCGGGCATCCGCGCGAGCTGCTGGGAGGGGTCGGCGGCGAACGGGATCGCGCGCTGGCGCGCCTCGGCGGTGTGCCTGAGCATCGCCTCGGGGTCGTTGGGGCTGATCAGCACCAGGTCCAGGCCGCCGAGCCGCTGGCTGATCGGGCCCAGCTCGATGAGACGGGCCTCGGCCATCGCACCGGTGTAGAACGACGCGATCTGGTTGTGGTCGTCGTCGGTCGTGCACAGGAAGCGGGCGGTGTGGTGCAGCTCCGAGACGTGGACGGAGTCGCAGTCGACGCCGTGGCGCTCCAGCCAGGAGCGGTAGTCGGCGAAGTCCGCGCCGACCGCGCCGACCAGGACGGGCCGAAGACCCAGGCAACCCATGCCGAAGGCGATGTTGGCCGCGCAGCCGCCGCGGCGGATCTGCAGGTCGTCCACGAGAAACGACAGGGAAATCCGGTGGAGCTGATCGGCGATGAGCTGGTCGCCGAAGCGGCCCGGGAAGGTCATCAGGTGATCTGTCGCGATTGAGCCGGTGACGGCGATGCGCACGGGGTTCTTCTCCTCGTTGTCAGCATCTCTGGGAACGTGGGCGATCGAGCCACGCAAGAATACGCGACCTTGTGGGCGCGCGAAGGCCCCGCGCGGTGACGAATGTCACCGCGCGGGGCCTTCGGTGTCTCGTCCGGTCTCGTCCGGTCGAGCGAGCTCCTAGTTGAACGAGTCTCCGCAGGCGCACGAACCCGTGGCGTTCGGGTTGTCGATCGTGAAGCCCTGCTTCTCGATCGTGTCGACGAAGTCGACGGTGGCACCCACGAGGTAGGGCGCGCTCATCCGGTCGGTGACCACGCTCACGCCGTCGAAGTCGGAGACGACGTCACCGTCCATCGAACGGTCGTCGAAGAAGAGCTGGTAGCGCAGGCCGGAACAGCCACCGGGCTGCACGGCCACGCGCAGCTGGAGGCCCTCCTCGCCCTGCTGCTCCAGCAGGCTCTTGACCTTCGCGGCGGCCGCGGAACTGAGGATCAGGCCCTGCGCCGTGGTCTCGCTGCTCTCAACCGACATGTGGTGACTCCCGCGTCTGCGTCAGCCGCTCCCCGGGAACGGCTGTCTGTTTCTGACGTCCTTCTTAGACGCTACCAACACCCGTCCCCCCTTACACATTCCTGGGACGACGCACACCTCCTCCTTCGGACAAAACTCCCTCCCACGGAATAAAGCCCCAACAGCGTGTGTCATCATTAGTCGTCACTTCGACGATAAGGGGGTGTGGCCATGACGACCACCGAGATCGGGCTTCCGCTCTTCGTCCTGGGCAGGGGCGTGGACCCGCACAGCGAGCGCGGTGTCGACTGTCCCGGCGAGCTGCCGGCCGCGTCCGACCCGGCGCTGGTGGAACGCGCCAGGAAGGCGAAGGCGGCGCTCGGCGACAGGGTCTTCGTACTGGGCCACCACTACCAGCGTGACGAGGTCATCCAGTTCGCCGACGTGACCGGCGACTCGTTCAAGCTCGCCAAGGAGGCCGCGGCCCGGCCCGACGCCGAGTACATCGTCTTCTGCGGCGTGCACTTCATGGCCGAGTCCGCCGACATCCTCACCTCCGACTCCCAGAAGGTGGTGCTGCCCGACCTCGCCGCCGGGTGCTCGATGGCCGACATGGCCACCTTCGACCAGGTCGAGGAGTGCTGGGAGGTGCTGGAGGACGCCGGGATCGCCAGTCGTACCGTGCCCGTCACCTACATGAACTCCAGCGCCGACATCAAGGCCTTCTGCGGACGCAACGGCGGCACCGTCTGCACCTCCTCCAACGCCAGGCGCGCCCTGGAGTGGGCCTTCTCCCGCGGGGAGAAGGTGCTCTTCCTTCCCGACCAGCACCTGGGCCGCAACACCGCGGTGCTGGAGATGGGCCTGTCGCCGGGCGACTGCGTCGTCTACAACCCGCACCGGCCGAACGGCGGCCTGACCGCCGAGCAGCTCGCGGGCGCCAAGATGATCCTGTGGAAGGGGCACTGCTCGGTACACGGCCGTTTCAGCGCCGAGTGCGTGGACGACGTCCGCGCGCGCATCCCCGGCGTCAACGTGCTGGTCCACCCCGAGTGCAGGCACGAGGTCGTCACCAAGGCCGATCATGTCGGTTCGACCGAGTACATCATCAAGAAGCTCGAGGCGGCTCCCGCCGGGTCCTCCTGGGCGGTGGGCACCGAGCTGAACCTGGTCAAGCGGCTCGGCGCCATGTTCCCCGACAAGGACGTGACGTTCCTGGACCGGACCGTCTGCTACTGCTCGACGATGAACCGGATCGACCTGCCGCACCTGGTGTGGGCGCTGGAGTCGCTCGCCGCCGGCCAGGTCGTCAACCAGATCACCGTGGACGACGACACCGCCCACTGGGCTCGGGTCGCCCTGGACAGGATGCTGGCGCTGCCCTGACCACGAGGTGGACGGGCCCCGGTGGGTGGTGACCCGCCGGGGCCCGTCGCGTGCCGGGAACCTGTCGCGTACCCGGGATCGGGGGAGCACCGCGTGAGCGGGGCCTAATCCAGCTCGTAGACCACCCTGACGCTGACCGACACGTCCTGGCGGCCGGGGCTGATCGACGCCTTGTCCGCGATCGCACCGGCGGCGAAGAACGGCCGCGGCGGGGTGACGTTCTCCTCGCTGATCTCCAGCGCACGGCCGAGCCTGCGTCCCGCGAGCCTGGCGTACTGCGCGGCGCGGGTCTTGGCGTCCCTGAAGGCGGCCTCGCGCGCCAGCCTGAGCGGCGCGCGGTTGTCGGAGACCTCGAAGGAGACGCTGTCCAGCCGGACCGCCTCGCCGACCGCGACCGCCGCGTCGATCACGTCGTCCGCGGTGTCCAGGTCCCGCACCACCGCCTCGACCCCCTGCGCGGCCCGGTAACCGGAGATCGTGGGGTAGTCCTTGTACTGGGGGCCCAGGGACAGCTCGTTGGTCCGCAGGTCCTTGGCCGCGATACCGGCCGCCAGCAACGCCTTCGTCAGCGCGGCGGCGGCGACGCGGGCGGCGGTGAACGCCTCTCCCGCGGTGGAACGGACCACCTCGACACCGGCGTCCAGCTTCATGACGTCGGGGGTGACCGACAGACGTCCCTCGCCCACGATCGTGATCTGTGGCCGATCGTCCTCCCGCACCGTCGCCGTGGAGGGTGCGGAGTCCGCGAGCGCCGTGCCACCGAACAGGCCCACGGAGACGAGTGTGGCCGAGACCACTGCCTGAGACATCTTGATCATAGGGGCATGGCACCACGGGGCGGCGGCCTCGGTGGCGAGCCCTCCTGGGGATCTGCCGTGTCTTGGCCCAATCCCGGGACGGGTATTTATCTTCCGCCGGTCAGATCCGGGCGAGCTCCCGCCACCAGCCCAGCAGCCCCGCGTCGCCCTCGACGGCGTAGTCGTCGACACTGCGCCGCCCCCATACGACCTGGAGCAGGTCCGCCGACGTGGCTGCGCGCACGGTCACGCTCCCCGGCTGCAGGGACCGCCGGTGGTGGAAGCGGTCGGGGTCGAGGGTGATCACCCACCCGGCTCCGGTGTCGGCCTGCAGGGAGATCGTCTCGCCCCCGCCCCTCAGCTCGGCCACCCCCGGATTCCACAGCGCGTACGGCAGGACATCGAGGAACTCCTCGACCCCGTCGGCCGCCACGTCCTCGTCGACCGAGACCGGAACGCCCAGCGCGAGCTCGGCGTCCATCCGGTGCACCAGGGTCTCGTGGAGCATGCGCCTGGACCAGAACCGCACCCGCTGCTCCCCGCCCCAGGCCCACATCGGCGCCTGCGGATCCTGCGACAGCAGCGCCTCGGACAGCAAGGTGGCCCCCGCACCGAGCCAGGCGGGGTAACCGCTCGCGTCGGCCGGCAGGCCCATGTCCATCCCGCGGCGGTCGTAGCGCCGCTCGGCCAGGTCGGCGACCATGGTGGCCACCCACCGGTGTATGCCACCGGTGTGGGTGACGAGCCTGGCCAGGTCCCAGCCAGGACAGGTCAGTACGGGAACGGACATGTCGCGTTTCCTCAGGACATCGGCCATCCGGGCGACCTCCGCGGTGGCCGCCGAGACATGCTCGGCGTGGGTCCATTCCCTCATATCAGCCCTCCCGGGTGAAACGCATGAACTGCTTCTCGTACTCCTTGGCATTGGTGGTGGTGGCCAGCACCCGCTGCGACCGCCCCTCGAAGTCGAACACCACGGCCTCGTAGCCGGAACCCTTGCGCCGCCAGCCCGCGATGTGCTCGTCGTCGTACCAGCCGATGAGCCGCTCGGTCTCGAACGGGATCCGGACCTTCGCCGGGGCGTCGGAGTCGGTGGACCAGATGCAGATCTCCTTCTCGCTCTCCTTGCAGTACGTGAGCAGTGACGATCCCGACGGGGAGATGTCGTCGCCCTCGACGGTGATCGGGGTGCCCACGTCCAGCAGGGTCTGCAGCACGGTGCCCTGCAGGTCGTAGAAGCGGATGCGCTGGGTCTTGCCGGTGAGCGCCCAGGTGCCGACGGCGCGGCCGTCACCCCGCCAGAAGTAGCTCCACTTGCCCGCGTCCTTCTCCTTCACCCGGACGATCCTGGCCTTCTTCGTGGCGACATCGATGATCGCGAAGCCGTACTCCTTGCTGGTGTTGTCCACGGCCTCGTACAGCGTCACCAGGCCACGTTTGCCGTCCGGCGACCACTGCGGCAGCGTCGGGTAGACCGGCGCCTTGGTGATCCTGATCTTGCTCGCCGCGCCGGTGCGCTGGTCGATGACCGACACGATCGAGTAGTTCTGCGCGTCGTAGATCCGGTCGGTACCCAGCGCCTGGGTGCCCGCGGCGTTGAGCGTGTAATGGAAGTACTTGTCGTTCTTGGCGAACCGGTTGGTCCCGTACTTCCTGACGTAGAGGGTCTTCTCCCAGTCGAGGCTGTAGGAACTCAGCTTGATCGGGTCCTGGGGGCTCTCATGGAGCGTGATCGAACTACCGGGCAGCTTGATCCTGCTGGTCGCCTGCGGCACCGTCGACGCGTTGGGGGGCGGGGTCGCGGCGGAGGTGGGGGGGCTCGTCTCCTTCGTACCGCCGGTCTGCGGGCTGCCGCTCTGGGTGACGCCCGCCTGGGGGTCGCCCGGCGTCTCGGTGCTGCCGCCGCGCACCGCCAGCACGACGCCCCCGGCCACGAGGGCGGTGGCCAGCAGGCCGCCCACGACCGCGAACCACACCCCGCGCCCGCTCCTGGCGGGAGCGGGCTGTCCCGGATATCCAGGTGATCCGGGGTTCTGGTACGGGGCGCCGTCATGGGAGGGATGGGGCACGGGACCGCCGTAGGGCTGTGGACCCGGAGGCCCCTGATATCCCTGCTGCGGGTATCCCGGCCCCTGCTGCGGATACTGGGCGTAGCCGTGGGACTCGGACGGCTGCGTGTAGCCGTGGGACTCGGACGGCTGCGTGTAGCCGTGGGACTCGAACGGCTGCGTGTAGCCGTGGGACTCGAACGGCTGGGTGTGGCCACGGGGTTCGGAGTGCTGGAGGTAGCCCACCGGGCCACCCTGCGGGCCCTGCGCGGGGTATCCCCCTCCGGGACCCCCGTGCTGGGGATACGGCTGCGGCTCCGGGTGATGGGGATAGCCCTGCTGCGCGCGGTCGTCGCCTCCCGGATGCCGCTGCACGTACGCGGTGGGGGCGGGCTCGCTCCCGGCGGGGTAGCCGCCGGGGCCGGGGCCGGTCCGCTGCGCCGCGGCCGCCGAGCCCTCGGCGAGGATGCCGCGGGGCGCGGTGGGCGGTGCGGCGCCGGTCGGCCCGCCCGCGTGGCCGAGCAGCCGCAGCAGCGCCTCGCCCGCCGTGGGCCGCTGGGTGGCGTCCTTGGACAGGCACTGCCCGACCAGGTCGCGCAGCGCCGGATCGGTGATCGCCCCCAGATCGGGTTCCAGGTTCATGATCCGGTTGAAGATCGCAGGCAGGCTGTCCGTACCGAACGGCGGCTGCCCGGTGGCCGCGAAGACCATCGTGCAGCCCCAGGCGAACATGTCGGCGGGTGAGCCCGCGTTCTCCCCCGCCAGCTGCTCGGGGGTCATGTAGGAGGGGGTGCCGATCGCCATCGCGGTCAGCGTGGAGGTGCGGTCGAGCGCCTTGGCGATACCGAAGTCGATCACTCGGGGGCCGTCGGGGGCCAGCAGCACGTTGGAGGGCTTGAAATCGCGATGGACGATTCCCGCCTGGTGGATCGCGACGAGCGCGGTGACCGTGCCGATCGCCAGGCGGTGCAGGGCCGCGCCGTGCCGGGGGCCCTCGGTGGCCAGGACCGCGTCGAGCGTCGGGCCGTCGATGTACTCGCTGACGATGTACGGGCGATGCTGGTCGACCCCGGTGTCGATCACTGCGGCGGTGCAGAAGGGGGCGACCCGCTGGGTCGTGCTGACCTCACGGACGAAACGCTCCATCGCCTCCTCGTCCTGCGCGAGGTCGGCACGGAGCAGCTTGACCGCGACACGGGCACCGGTCGGGGAGACTCCCAGGTAGACCGTTCCCTGGCCACCCTCGCCGAGCCGGGCGGTAAGCCGGTACTCCCGCACGTGCTCGGGATCCCCGGGCCGCAAGGACGCGAGGTCCGCCATGGTCACCCCCTTCTTCCGTGATGAACTTCCGGACCCATTGTGGGGGCAAAGGGTCACAGGACGTGCATCAAACCGCAAGTCGGACGGACCCCAATAGCGCGTTCCAGACAACCTTTCAGAATCCCCGGAAGGGGCGGAATGCCTTGCCCGAGAGCCGGAGACGATCTCGGGGAGGAACGGGCCGGACAGGGCCCCGCCCGGCCGGCAGAACGGCTCAGAGGCCGGGCGCGCCCCAGAGGGGGAACCAGCGGCCGAGATCCGGCTCGATCTCCAGCTCACCGCCGATCGCACCGCGTACCTGTAGCTCCAGCGCGTTGTCCCGGCGCCCCGCCTGTCCGGGCAGCGGGGCGAACGGGTAGAAGGTGCCCTGCTTGTAGAGGTAGACCATGGCGAGCCCGCGGCCGTCGGGGGTGGCGAAGGAGACCAGTGAGCAGAGCAGCGAGGGGCCGAAACCCGCCGCCTCAAGGGAGGAGTTGACCGCGTGCAGGTCGGTGACCAGATCGCCGAGCAGGTCGGGCGTGCGGCGGACCAGCAGCCATGTGTAGCCGTAGGAGTCCTTCGACACCTCCACCGGAGGGCCGCCTCCGGCGTCCAGCAGCTGGGTGATGTCACGCTCGAGCGCGGCGAACGCCCCGCCCTCGGCCGAGCGGAAGCAGACCGCTCCCAGCCCGGTCGGCGCCAGATCGGTGGCCGCCTGCAGGGTCACCGCGGCCGAGGGCAGCGCGAACAGCGCGTCCAGGTCGGCCTTGGCCGGTTTACCTCGGCCCAGCAGAGCATCCCACCAGCGCATCCGGTCTCTTCCCCTTCACCGCTTCCACGGAGCGGCGCTCCCGCCGCCCACCGGTAGTCCTGTCACCCGCCCTGCCCGAGCTGGGCGGAGATCCTGCCGAGCTGGTCAAGGCGCTGCTCCAGCGGCGGGTGGGTCGCCAGCAGCGCGCTCAGGCTCGCCTTGCCGGACAGAGCCGGCGCGAAGAAGAAGGCGTTGAACGGCTCAGCCTCGCGCAGGTCCCTCGTCGGGATGCGCGCCATCTCGCCACTGATCTTGACGAGGGCGCTGGACAGGGCCGACGGGCGCTGGGTGAGCAGCGCTCCCGCGCGGTCGGCGGCCAGCTCCCGGTAGCGCGACAGGGCCCGGGTGAGCAGGAAACTGACCGCGTACACCAGGACCGAGACGAGCATGATGATCAGGCCGATCGGCAGTCCGCCCCGGTCGTCGCGCCCGCGTCCCAGGCCGCTGTAGAGCGCGACCCTGGTCATGAGCCCGGCGACTATGCCGAGGAAGGACGCGATCGTCATGACCGCGACGTCCCGGTGCGCCACGTGGGACATCTCATGGGCCAGCACGCCCTCCAGCTCACCGGTGTCGAGCCGGCGCAGCAACCCCGTGGTCACGCAGACCACGGAGTTCTTCTGGTTGCGGCCGGTGGCGAACGCGTTCGGAACATCCGAATCGGCGATCGCCACCCGCGGCTTGGGCATGTCGGCCAGAGCGCACAACCGGTCGATCATGCCGTGCAGCTCCGGCGCCTCCTGCGGGGACACGACACGTCCGTGCATCGCGAACAGCGCGATGCGGTCGGACATGAAGTACTGCACGAGGAGCATGACGCCGGCGATGAGCAGTACCGCGACCGCACGAACGCCCAACGCGATCAGTACGGCCACGAAGACGACATAAAGCAATCCGAGCAGGAACATGGTGATCACCATGCGCCTGGTCAGGCCCCGGTCCGGGGCGAACCGGGTTTGTACCATATGCCCAGGCTATCCGGGAATCAGGCCCTCGTTGCCGAGCATCTCCCGAACTTCTTCCATGGAAGCGTCAGCCGGGGGCAAAATCAGCTCCGAGGACTCCAGGCTGTCGTCGGGCAGCGCCTTGCCGACATGGCGGACCTTGTCCAGCAGGGCGTGCAACCGGGTACGGAAGACCTCTTCCTCGCCCGCCTCGATGGCGGCCTCCAGCTCGGCGTCCAGGGTGTTGAGCACGTCGAGATCGGCGGGGGCGATGTCGATCTGCCCCTCCCCCATGATGCGGACGATCACAGGCCCTCCCCAGGCTGGCGCAGCTGCTGCGTCTGGTTGGACTGCGGGTGTTGCTGCGGCGGCTGCTGCTGCTGCTGGGCGGGACCGGGCGTGATCGCGCCCTGGGGCCCGGCGCCCTGGCCGAGCTCGGCCTTCATCCGGGCGATCTCCAGCTCCACGTCGTGGCCGCCGCCCATGCGGTCGAGCTCGGCCTGGATGTCGTCGCCACGCTGCCCGCTGAAGTCGTCGAGCGCGCCGCTGGCCAGCAGCTCGTCGATGGCACCCGCGCGGGCCTGCATGGAGGCCGTCTTGTCCTCGGCACGCTGGATCGCCAGACCGACGTCGCCCATCTCCTCGGAGATGCCGGAGAAGGCCTCGTTGATCCGCGTCTGCGCCTCGGCCGCGGTGTAGGTCGCCTTGATCGTCTCCTTCCTGGTGCGGAAGGAGTCGACCTTGGCCTGCAGCCGGTGGGAGGCCGTGGTGAGCTTCTCCTCCTCGGCCTGCAGGTTGTCGTGCTGCACGCGAAGGTCCGCGATCTGGGTCTGCAGGCTGCCGCGGCGGGTCAGCGCCTCGCGGGCCAGGTCCTCGCGACCGACCCCGAGCGCCTTGCGGCCCTGCTCCTCAAGCTTGCGCGCCTGCGCCTCGATCTGGTTGATCTGAAGCTCCACGCGCTTGCGCGAGGTGGCGACATCCGCCACGCCCCGGCGTACCTTCTGCAACAACTCCAGCTGGCGCTGATATGAGTAGTCCAGGGTTTCGCGAGGATCTTCCATCTTGTCCAACGCGTTGTTCGCCTTGGACCTGAAGATCAGCGAAAGTCTCTTCATCACGCTCATGCGCGTCGGCCGTCCCCTTCTTCAAGTGCGCTTCGGGTCACCCCAAGTGATTCCAGCCCCCCGAAAAGCACCGGAGCCACCATAGGGTTCACCCTACGCATAACGCGCGGGGGCGTCACTAAGTTGCACTCCCGGTAGGCTGACGTTGTGTTCCGACGTACCCAGACCACCGCGGACGACTCCCCCGCCTCCGCTAACGATCCTAAGCCTGCGGGCAAGGGGCGTCCCACACCCAAGCGACGGGACGCCGAAGGCCGTCGCCGGCAGCCGGTGAACGCCCCCAACAACCGTAAAGAGGCCTACAAGCAGCTCCGCGAGCGCCAGGCGAACGACCGCGCCAAGGCGCGCGAGGGGATGCTACGCGGCGACGAACGCTACTACCCCGCCCGCGACAAGGGGCCTGTCAGGAAGTTCGCGCGCGACTGGGTCGACTCCCGCCGCGTCGTGAGCCAGTACTTCCTGCCGTTCTCCCTGCTGATCCTGCTGCTCACCTGGATCCCCTTCCCGACCGACGTCCGCGGTTACGTCTACGTCGCGGTGATCACGATCGGCTGGCCGATCATGATGGTTGGCGTGCTGCTCACCTCGATCTGGGTGTCCTGGAAGGTGAAGAAGCTCGCCGCCGAGAAGTTCCCCGGCGAGAGCCTCAAGGGTGTCGGCTTCTACGCCGCCATGCGCGCGCTGCAGATCCGCAAGCTGCGCTTCCCCCCGCCCACCGTCCTGCCCGGCGGCAGGCCGGTCCCGCCGAAGAAGTAGTTCGCGGCACACCGGCTTTCGAACCCCGTTCCTCCCCCGGAGGGACGGGGTTCTTCGTGTCCCGCCCCGGCGGCAAGAAGTCCCTGCCCGTGCTCGCGGGCGAGAGCGACACTCATGCCTTCCCTCCCGAAGCCGGGATCGGCGACGCCCCGGCCTGCCGTGATCACGACTCGACGACGTCCCAGTCCAGCTCGCCGTCGGTCACCACCGGCTTCCAGTGGCCGACGGATCCGCCGGTCTCCAGGGCGTTCGCGGTCGCCTTCAGCAGACCGTAGTACGAGCGGATCCGGATGCCGCCGGGGGTAAAGCTCATCTGGCCCTCGTGATCGGTACGCCCGACGTCGCGCGCCACGGAGTCGATCACCAGGTGGTCGCCGCTTCCGTTGGCGCCGAACGGGATCATCCGCCCGTCCCACCATTCCGCCCGCGAGCCGATGCCGGTCGCGCCGATGTCCTCCCCGTCCGTCCCGCAGAGCCGCCGCCAGGTGTCGCGGATCCCGCGAACCCCCTGGTTCCGGTTACCGATGAAGCCGAACGGCCAGGTGTCGCCCACGACGCGGGCCCCGTCGTGCCGTAGCAGGGAGGCACGCAGGTCGTCGGGGAAACGCAGGCCCATCTGCGCCTCGGCGACGGCGATCGTACGGGCCCTGGCGGGCCTGCCCAGCGTGCGAAGGCTCTCGGGGGCGTTGGCCGCCAGCCACCTCTCGATGCGGCGCCACTGGTGGTTCACCGCCCTGGTCACCCCGGGGTCGATCGCCCGCACCCTCGGGACCCTCACCTGCGGCCGGCAGTCCGCGTCGGGAACCGCCGCGGGGGACTCGGCCGGCGGCGGGGCGGGGTCGGCCGCGACGGAGTCCGGAACGACCACGACGTCGACCAGGCACGGACCGGTGGCCCGGATCATCGGCCCCTCCTCCGCCGAGTAGCGGATCTCCGGCTCCAGCGCCTGCCCCGTCCTCGGCCCGCATCCGTCCTTCGCATCCGGCGGGCTCCACAGGGCGATTCCCTCGACGGTCCGCGTCCTCTCCGAGAAGACCACGTTCTCCAGGACCTGGGTGCCGAAGGCGAGCAGGCACAGCCCGACCCCGACGGCGCCCCAGCGGACCAGGCGGCTCCGGACGGCCCCGTCCAGTGGCTCGCGCGGCGGCCGGGGCGCGAACGTCTGCTCAACAGCGGACCGGAAGGCGGAAGGGGGACCGGGGGCGTACCGCCTGAGGTCCTCCTCGGTGGGGACGCCGAGGAGCGGCGCGGGAGGCCAGCGCGGCGCGTGCCCGGTTCCGGAGGCCGTCTCCTTTGCCGGTGAGCCGATCGCCCCCTTGACCGGGGAGTCGCCCCGGGGGCCGTCCTCCGGTCTCCGCCCCCGGCGGACGACCACAACGACGACCGCCGCCAGCGCCCCGGCGGCCAGCGCCAGCCATACCCTCCGCGAAGTGATCAACCGCAACACGCCCGGCAGGGTATCCCGAATCGGGCACCTACTAATGTCAGAGCATGGAATTCCGCCACCTTGGCCGGAGCGGTCTCATGGTCAGTGAGATCAGCTACGGCAACTGGATCACCCACGGTTCCCAGGTAGAGGAGGACGCCGCCAAGCAGTGCGTACGGGCGGCGCTCGACGAGGGGATCACCACCTTCGACACCGCCGACGTGTACGCGGGCACCAAGGCGGAGGAGGTTCTCGGCCGCGCCCTCGCGGGCGTCCGCCGCGAGTCTCTGGAGATCTTCACCAAGGTCTACTGGCCGACCGGTCAGGGCCCCAACGACCGCGGCCTGTCGCGCAAGCACATCACCGAGTCCCTGCACGGCTCGCTACGCCGTCTGCAGACCGACTACGTCGACCTTTACCAGGCACACCGCTTCGACTACGAGACGCCGCTCGAGGAGACCCTCAAGACCTTCGACGACCTCGTACGCCAGGGCAAGGTCCTCTACGTCGGCGTCAGCGAGTGGACCGCCGAGCAGATCGGCCGGGCCCTGAAGATCGCCGACGAGATGGGCTTCGACCGCCTGGTCTCCAACCAGCCCCAGTACTCCATGCTGTGGCGGGTCATCGAGGCAGAGGTCGTGCCGCTGAGCGAGAAGGAGGGCGTCGGCCAGATCGTCTTCTCTCCCATCGCCCAGGGCGTGCTCACCGGCAAGTACCTGCCGGGGCAGCCGCCCCCCGCCGGCTCCCGGGCCACCGACCCCACCGGGGGCAACTTCATCTCCCGGATGCTCAACGACGACGTGCTCACCCGCGTCCAGCGACTGGAGCCGATCGCCGCCGATCTCGGGCTGAGCATGGCCCAGCTCGCGGTGGCCTGGGTGTTGCAGAACCCGAACGTGTCCTCGGCCATCGTCGGCGCCAGCAGGCCCGAGCAGGTCCGCGACAACGTCAGGGCCTCCGGGGTGAGGCTGGACGCCGAGGTGCTCAAGAAGATCGACGACGTCCTCGGCCCGGTCGTCGAGCGCGACCCCGCCAAGACCGTCAGCCCCGAGCGGCGCCCCTAGAGCCTGGTCCCGGTCACCACCGGACGGGGAGATCCCCTCGCCCCTTTTCACCGAGGGGCGAGGGACCGGTGCACCACTCGCCGTTCCTCAGTGATCGCCGGTTCGCGCCCACCCCTCCGCCGGACGGCCCGCTCGGTGATCCAGCGGGCCCGACGGGCTCTTCCCTCACTCCGGGCGCAGGGACATTCCCTCATACTCGATCTTCTCGTCCTCAAGCAGGGTGACCTTCTCGACCCCCGCCTCCAGCAGCTCACGCCAGTTCTCACCGAGCCACGACTCGGCATCGGCCTGGCTCGGGAACGTGTCGGACGGCGCGACACCCTCGACTACCTCGCCGCCATTCGCGTTTTCATAACGCCAGCGCCACGTCATGCCATAGCTCCTTCTCACGGATCCTGCCAGTGCCGTTCGGCGGCTCAGCGAACCCTACCTCTCCAGGACGCCCCCGAGCGTGGAGGCAGGATCATGGTCTCGCGCCCCGTCGCCCGGCTGTTCCCGGGCTCCCCGTACGCTGCGGAGGTCATCCGCTTCCGCCGGAAGGTGGAGGCTCGCAACTCCTTGAACCCGATGGGAGGCCGGGTGTGAAGGTCCTGATCTCCGGTACCGCGGCTGCGGCGGGCTGGCCGGCCTCGGGCTGCGGGTGCGCCTCCTGCACCCGGGTCACCCCCGGCCGCCGCCCCACGTCCGTGCTGCTCGGCGACTCCGTGCGGCTGCCGCCCACCGGCCCGCTCCCGCCCGGCTACCGCGCCTCGCCCGGTCCGGACGGCCTCACCGTCACCACCCCCGGCGGCCGGCGCGTCCTTTACGCCCCCACCTCTCCCCCGTACGAGGAGCGAGAGCCCGCCGGTCCGGGAGAGGCGCTGGACCTGGTGCTGCTGGACATGCTCGACCGGCCGGAACGGCTGGGGGACCTGCGCCGGCGGGGCCTGGTCGGCGAGCGAACGCACGTGCTGGCCGTCGACCTCGACCACCGGGTACCGACGGAGGCGGAGCTGGCCCGGCGGGCAGACCTGTGGGGGGTGCGCGCCGTACCGGATGGCACGGTCCTCGACATCGGCGAGCCCCCGCCACCTCCGGCTTCCCCGCCCCGAAGGACCCTGTTGCTCGGCGGGAGCCGGTCGGGCAAGTCCGTGGAGGCCGAACTGCGGCTGGCGGCCGAACCCGAGGTCCGCTATGTCGCGACCGGGCCGTCCGGCGACGGCGATCCCGAGTGGCTGCGCCGGGTCCGGGCACACCGTGACCGCAGGCCCGCCCACTGGGAGACCACCGAGACCACGGACCTGGCCGGACTGCTGCGGTCCGCCGGGCCCCCGCTGCTGATCGACGGGCTCGGCACCTGGGTCGCCTCCGTCTTCGACGAGTGCGACGCCTGGTCGGGCGGGGACGACCTGGACGCGGTCACGGCCCGGTGCGACGAGCTGGTGGCGGCCTGGCGGCAGACCCGGGCCCGGGTCGTGGCGGTCTCCGACGAGGTCGGCCTTGGCGTGGTGCCCGCCACCGCCAGCGGCCGGATGTTCCGTGACGTCCTCGGCCGCCTGAACCAGCGCCTCGCCGCGGAGTCCGAGGACGTCACCCTCGTCGTCGCCGGCCGTCTCCTTCCCCTTCCCTCCTGAGCCTCCGTTCGACGAGGGAATCCGGGGCCGGCTTCGGCCCCGCTTCTCCCCCTGAGCCCGCGTTCCATGAAAGAACTCCAAGGGTCCGGATCGAGGAACACCACCGACTCCCACTCCGCCTGGCCCTCACCATCTGGGAGTGCCCCGGGCATCCGGGCGGAGGAGGGCTATGATCTGCGGTCATGCCCGCGCCCCCGCCTCCCCACAGGTCGTCGACGTTCGCCGACGGGGTGCGTCTCGCGATCGGCACGCTGAGTGTGTTCCCGGTCCGGCCCGGGGTGGTCGACCGCCGGGCGGGGGGTGTCGCTATGGCGATGGCCCCGCTGGTGGGGGCGGCGCTCGGGGCCGTCGCGGGGCTGATGCTGGCGCTGGCGCTCTGGCTGGGTATGACGCCGCTTCCGGCATCGGTGCTGGCCGTGGCGGTCCTCGCACTGCTCACCCGGGGGCTGCACCTGGACGGGCTTGCCGATCTCGCCGACGGGCTGGGCAGCGGGAAGCCCGCCGAACGGGCACTGGAGATCATGAAACGGTCCGACATCGGCCCGTTCGGGGTGGTGACCCTGGTCTGCACCCTGCTACTCCAGGTGGCGGCCCTGTCGGAACTCACCTACACGGGGCTGGGCCCGATCGTCCTGGTCACCGCCTGCGCGGCCGGGCGGCTGGCCCTCACCTGGGCCTGCCGAGCGGGTGTCCCCCCGGCCCGCCCCGACGGGCTCGGCGCGATGGTCGCGGGCACCGTGCGACGGAGCGTCGCGGTGGGCATGACCGTGCTGGTGCTCGCGGGGTCGGCCGCGCTGCTCTTCCTGCGTGACGCCGGCGCCCTCGATGCCCGGTCGCCCTCTTCTCCGCTGCTCGGCCCTTATCAGGACAACCACGGGCTCACCTCGGGAATCGACTCGCTCTCCGGCTCCGGGGGAACCGCACTGGCCGGCCTCAGCGACCTTGTTCCCGGGCTGGGGAGCCCCTCCACCTCCTGGGGGCTCCCGGCGGCCGTACTCCTCGGGTTGCTGGCGGCCTGGGTGGTGCGGCGCAGAGCGGTGCGCCGGCTCGGCGGCATCACCGGGGACGTGCTGGGAGCCCTGGTCGAGATCACCACCGTCACGGCACTGCTGGTGAGCACGGTACTCGTGAGCTGACCTTCCGGCCTCGTCCGGCCGTGCCAGATCCTGCTGACCTGCCTGATCCGGCGGACCCGACGGGTTTGACCAGGGCAGCCGGATTCGGTGAATCGGGCGGACCTGACAGCGGAGACTCATCGGTGAGGGCACCAGGAGCATTCCTCTCCTCAGATCTCAGCCGGTGGTCTGGGGCTGTGGCTCGATCGGCCAGCGTTTGATCACCAGCGCGAAGACCGTGGCCAGCAGCGCCGAGCCGACCAGCCCGGTGATCCCCGCGACGGCCAGGTTGGGCGGATCGGCCGCGTTACCGACGAGCAGGGTCAGACCTGCGGAGGCGTTCAGGGAGCCGTGCCCGACGACCGCGGGCCAGACGCTCCCTGAGTAGAGACGGAGCCAGCCGAGCAGCGCCCCGAAGACCACGCAGAACACGATGAACATCGGTGCCGCCCACGCACCCAGCTCGGGGTAGTTGTATCCGCGCAGGGTGAGCGGGAAATGCCAGACCCCCCAGATCAGCCCGGAGACCAGGAGCGCCCGCCAGGTGCCGAGCGTCATCAGACGGGGCAGCAGCCAGCCCCGCCACCCCCACTCCTCTCCGAATGCCGCGATCGAGTTGATCAGCGGAGCGACCAGGAGGATCAACACGACCTGTACGGCCGCCAGGACCCCTGGCTCCACCGGGAGCGATCGGCCCGAAGAGGCCGCCGCCAGGCTCTCGCGGAACAGGCTGAGCCCCCACAGGTCGACGGAGAGCAGGCCGAGGGCGGCGCTGAGCGCGATCGCGACGACTACCAGCAGAGGGGTCCCGAACCAGGCCAGCGCGACGAACGCGAGCGTGCGCCCGCGACGCTCCCCCGTCCACAGGCCGGTCCGCCCGGCCCACTCACGCCAGGTGGTGGCGGGTTCTCCAAGCCGCCTGCCCCAAAGCCGGACGGCGAGGACGCCCAGCGTCGGGGTGAACATCATCGCCACCCCGATCGCCGTGAACATGGGCGCACCGATCTGCGCGCCCGTCAGCCAGAGGGGAAGGGCGAACAGCCAGGACAGACCGAACGTGACGAGCAGAAACAACCACAGATCAGCGGATCGGCGGGGCATGAGACCAACTTCCAATGCTCGGTTTCGGGGGATTCGAGGGATAAGGTCCGCGAAGGTGGAGATCAACGGGCTCCGGGACCGGTGGACGCCCTGGCCACGAGGGCGTTCAGCAAGGCGGCGCCATTCTCGGCGTCGTCGATCGAGACGGCGAAGCGACCGCCGGAGACATAGCCCACCACAAGGCACTCCCCACCGCGGAGCATGACCGTCACAGCCCCCGGCACGCCCCGAATGCCCCACCCTCCGACATTGGACGGGAACAGTTCCTCCGACCAGGCCCGCTCCACTTTCGCGATCGGGATGCGCTTGCGGGGCAGACGGAGCGGTCCGTAGAAGAGCACGACGCCCTCCTCGGTGACCTGCACCCGCACCGAGCTGAAGGTCACGCCCACCAGGCCCACCAGGCCCGTGATCGTCGCGGGGGTCCAGAGCGTGCCGTCGCCGCCGAGCAGGGCGAACACCGCGAGCCCCATCCCCGCGGCCAGGAAGGAGCCGCCGAGCGCGACGAGCAGGCCGTTACGTAGAGAGGAGACCCATACCGCGCGCCGGCCGGGGCCGAGCGGGACCCGGCGCGGAGGAGTCGCTTTCGGCTCCGGGAGATCGTCGGGCCCCGGACGGGCCGCCAGCACACCGAGCCAGCCGCCCAGCAGCAGCGCCGCGACCACGAGCGGCGCGCTCCACCCCAGGTGACCTGCCTGTCCCCAGTCGGGGGCGTCGAGGTTGGCCGACAGCGTGATCGCCTGCAACGCCAGGAAGAACGGGCCGATGCCGCCCAGCACGGCACCGAGCGCCATGCGGCTCGCCCTGCGCCTGAGCATCCCGGCGTTGGCGAGCGCGAAGGCACAGCAGACCCCCGAGATCAGCACCCACAGGCCAGCCTGGAACAGCACCGAGGCGGTGAACGGCATCGAGCCGTCGGGGACGCCGGACGGGCCCCAGTGTGTGGCGATCGGATCGGGCAGCCGGTCTCGCAGCGTCAGCGGCGCGGCGATCAGGACGGCGGCCACCAGCACGGACCAGCCGGCCGCCGCGGAAAGGAATCGAGCTCGCAGGCCCACGTCGGTCGCTCCTTCGAAGAACCGGGCTCCAGACCCGGTCATGACAGTTCCCTGATGAGCTCGATGACGTCGTCATGGCGGTAGCCGTACTGGACCGCCTCGGCGAGCAGGGAACGCAGCTTCTCCTCGATGACACTGCGCGGGTTGGGGCGGCTGAGCACGCTCACGCCGCGGCCTCGACGGAACTCCAGCACCCCCTCGTCACGCAGATCCCGCAGGGCACGCAGCACCGTGTTGGCGTTGATGCCCAGCGCGGCGGCCAGATCGCGCGCCGGCGGGAGCCGGTCTCCCCGGGCGTAGGACCCCTCGGCGACGGCACGTCTGATCGCCTCGGCGACCTGCTCGTGCAGTGGCCGAGGATCGTTCATATCCAGGGTGAGCAACATAGTGCTAGCGACATTAGCACCATCCCTCTCGATGGTGCCACTCCCGATAGCACCATCGGACGACGCGATTCGTAGGACGAACCCTCGTTTATGAGTACTGCGCAAGCCCGACTAGCATCGGCTTGTGTGACCACTGTGCGGCTGACCCCAACTGACAATGCTGTCTCGTTCGATACCGACGCACTGGTCGTCGGCGTCCATACCGGACCGGACGGTCTGCTCCCCGCTCCCGGGGCCGACGGCCTCGATCAGGCTCTCGGCGGCAGGCTCACCGCCACGCTCGGCAGTGTGGGCGCCAAGGGGAAGCCCGGCGAGATCTCCAAGATCCCCACTTTCGGCGCGCTGACCGCACCCCTGCTGGTCGTCGTCGGCCTGGGCGACGTCCCCGAGAACGGCTACGACGCCGAGGCCCTGCGCCGCGCCGCGGGCACCGCGGTCCGCGCCCTGGCCGGCACCGGCCGGGTGGCGCTGGCCCTGCCCACCACGAGCGCCGAGCACGCCGGCGCCGTCGCCCTGGGCGGCCTGCTCGGCGCGTACTCCTTCACCAGGTACCGGACCGCCGACGAGCCGAGCGCCCCGGTGGCCGAGCTGGCCGTGCTGACCGACGCCGAGGGCGCCGAGGCCGCGGTCGGGCGCGCCGGCACGCTGGCCGAGTCGGTCTCGCTCGTCCGTGACCTGGTCAACACCCCGCCTTCCGACCTGTGGCCCGCGCGCTTCGCCGAGATCGCCGAGCAGGTGGGCGGCGAGGTCGGCCTGTCGGTCGAGGTCCTGGACGAGAAGGCGCTCAAGGAGGGCGGCTACGGCGGCATCGTCGCCGTCGGCCAGGGATCGGCGAACCCGCCCCGCCTGGTACGCCTCGCCTACAGCCACCCCGAGGCCGAAAAGAAGCTCGCCTACGTCGGCAAGGGCATCACCTTCGACTCGGGCGGCCTGTCGCTCAAGCCGTCGGCCGCGATGGACTGGATGAAGTCAGACATGGGCGGCGCGGGCGCCGTCCTCGGCGCGATGCTCGCGATCGCGAGGCTGGGCCTGAAGGTCAACGCGGTCGGCTACCTCTGCCTGGCCGAGAACATGCCGAGCGGCACCGCGCAGCGTCCCTCCGACGTGTTCACCAGCTTCGCGGGCAAGACGGTCGAGGTGCTCGACACCGACGCCGAGGGCCGCCTGGTCCTGATCGACGGCATCGCCCGCGCCGGTCAGGACGACCCCGACGTGATCGTCGACGTCGCCACGCTCACCGGCGCGCAGATCGTCGCGCTGGGCTGGCGGACGGCGGGCGTCATGGCCAACGACGACGACCTCCGGGCCGAGATCGTCGCGACGGCGGGCGCGCAGGGCGAGGCCGCGTGGCCCATGCCCCTGCCCGACGAGCTCCGCAAGGGGCTCGACTCGCCCGTGGCCGACATCGCCAACCTGCACCCCGAGCGTTTCGGCGGGATGCTCACGGCGGCGATCTTCCTGCGGGAATTCGTGCCGGACGGTGTCCGTTGGGCACACATTGACATGGCCGGTCCCGCCTTCAACAAGGGAGAGCCGCACGGCTACACGCCGAAGGGCGGTACCGGGGCGGTCACCCGGACGCTCGTCGGCCTGGCCGAGCGCTACGCGACCGGGTCCGCCCAGGCGTCGGCGTAGCCGCGCATGCGGGTCACAAGCAACACAGACAGATGAAAAGATGCGGTTGTCGGTGCCGGGCCAAGGGCGGGCACCGACTGGGCGCCGAGCCGGGTCAGGCGGCGGCGTGGATGCGATCGAGGATCCGCGCGGCCGGCCAGGGCACGGAAGGGGCGCGACCGTGAACACGGTATTCCAATCCGACAAGGAGCTTTCCTGTGGCTGATGGCAGCGGCCCCTACGACATCGTCGTCCTGGGTGGCGGTAGCGGCGGGTATGCCTGCGCTCTGCGGGCGGCCGAGCTGGGCAAGACGGTCGCGCTGATCGAGAGAGACAAGATCGGCGGCACCTGCCTGCACCGGGGGTGCATTCCCACCAAGGCGCTTCTGCACTCCGCGGAGGTCGCCGACGAGACGCGGGAAAGCGCGACCTACGGCGTCAAGGCCCGTTTCGAGGGCATCGACGTGCCCGCGGTCCACGCGTTCAAGGACAAGATCGTCAATCGCGCCTGGAAGGGCGTGCAGGGCCTTCTCAAGAGCAAGGGCATCACGATCATCGAGGGTGAGGGCCGTCTCGCGGGCCCGAACCGGGTGTCCGTGGGCTCCGAGATCTACGAGGGCCGCAACATCGTGCTGGCGACCGGCTCCGCGCCCAGGTCCCTTCCCGGCCTGGAGATCGACGGCGAGCGTGTCATCACCAGCGAGCACGCGCTCAAGCTCGACCGGGTGCCCACCTCCGTGGTCGTCCTGGGCGGCGGCGTCATCGGCGTGGAGTTCGCCAGCGTCTGGCGCTCCTTCGGCGCCGAGGTGACGATCGTCGAGGCCCTGCCGCACCTGCTGCCGCTGGAGGAGGAGTCGAGCTCCAAGCTGCTCGAGCGCTCCTTCCGCCGCCGCGGCATCAAGCAGGAGCTGGGCGTCTTCTTCGAGGGCGTCAAGACCACCGACACCGGCGTGGTCGTCAGCCTGGCCAACGGCAAGACCCTGGACGCCGAGCTGCTGCTCGTCGCGGTCGGCCGCGGCGCGGTCTCCGCGGGCATGGGCTTCGAGGAGGCGGGTGTCGCCATCGAGCGCGGCACCGTCACCGTGAACGAGTTCTGCCAGACCAGCGTGCCCGGCGTGTACGCGGTCGGCGACCTCATCCCGACCCTGCAGCTCGCCCACGCGGGCTTCGCCGAGGGCATCCTGGTGGCCGAGCACATCGCGGGGCTGAACCCCGTGCCGATCGACTACGACGGCGTGCCGCGGATCACCTACTCCGATCCCGAGGTCGCCTCGGTGGGCATCACCTCCGCCCAGGCCAGGGAGCGCGGCCACGAGATCGTCGAGTTCACCTACGACCTCGCGGGCAACCCCAAGAGCCAGATCCTGCAGACGCAGGGCGCTGTCAAGATCATCTCGGCGAAGGACGGCCCGGTGCTCGGCGTGCACATGGTCGGCCGTCGCATCGGCGAGCTCGTGACCGAGGGGCAGCTGATCTACAACTGGGAGGCCCTGCCCTCCGAGGTCGCCCAGCTCATCCACGCTCACCCGACCCAGTCCGAGGCCGTCGGCGAGGCGATGCTGGCGCTGGCCGGCAAGCCGCTCCACGTCCACAACTAACGTAAGCCCTCACTCGGAACGCGAGAGAAGACACCAATGCCGAAGTCCGTACAGATGCCCCAGCTCGGTGAGAGCGTCACGGAGGGCACCGTCACCCGTTGGCTGAAGAAGGAGGGCGAGCGCGTCGAGGCCGACGAGCCGCTTCTCGAAGTCTCCACCGACAAGGTCGACACCGAGATCCCGTCTCCGGCCGCGGGCATCCTCACGAAGATCGTGGTGGCCGAGGACGAGACAGTCGAGGTCGGCGCCGAGCTCGCCGTCATCGACGAGAACGGCACCGAGGGCGCCGCCCCCGCGCAGGAGGCGGCCCCCGAGCCGGAGCCCGAGCCCGAGCCGGTCCCCCAGCAGCAGGCACAGCCGGTCTCCTCGATCCCGCAGCCCGCCCCGCAGGCCCCCGCCCCGGCGCAGGCCCCCGTTCCCGCCCCGGCCCCGGCCCCGGCACCGGCCCTCCAGGTCGTCCAGACCTCCCCGGCCGCGCCGCCGTCCCCGATCGCGACGGCACCGGCCGCCGAGCCCGCCGGTGAGAGCCCGTACGTCACCCCGCTGGTGCGCAAGCTCGCCAGCGAGCACGGCGTCGACCTCGACTCGCTGAACGGCACCGGCGTCGGCGGTCGCATCCGCAAGCAGGACGTGCTGGAAGCGGCCCGCGACCAGCGCGAGCGGGCCGCGGCGGCCCAGGCCCCGGCCCCGCAGGCCGCCGCCCAGGCTCCGGCGGCCGCCCCCGCGCAGGCTCCCGAGCCGGTCCCGGTGGACACCACGCTGCGCGGGCGCACCGAGAAGATGTCGCGGCTGCGCCAGACCATCGCCAAGCGCATGGTCGAGTCGCTGCAGGTCTCGGCCCAGCTCACCACCGTGGTCGAGGTCGACGTCACCAAGATCGCGCAGCTGCGCGACCGCGCGAAGGCCGAGTTCCAGCGGCGTGAGGGCGTCAAGCTCTCGTTCATGCCGTTCTTCGCCCTCGCCACGATCGAGGCGCTCAAGCAGCACCCGAAGCTGAACGCCACGATCAACAGCGAGACCAACGAGGTCACCTACTTCGACGCCGAGCACCTGGCCTTCGCGACGGACACCGAGCGCGGCCTGATCGTCCCGGTGATCAAGGACGCGGGCGACCTCAACATCGCCGGGCTGGCCCGTAAGATCGCCGATCTGGCCGAGCGCACCCGCACCAACAAGGTGAGCCCGGACGAGCTCGGCGGCGGCACGTTCACGCTGACCAACACCGGCAGCCGGGGCGCGCTGTTCGACACGCCGATACTCAACCAGCCGCAGGTCGGCATGCTGGGCACCGGCGCGGTCGTCAAGCGCCCGGTCGTCCTGGACACCGCCGAGGGCGAGGTCATCGCCGTCCGCTCGATGGTCTACCTCGCGCTCAGCTACGACCACCGCCTGGTCGACGGCGCCGACGCCGCCCGCTTCCTGACGACGATCAAGCGTCGCCTGGAGGAGGGCCGTTTCGAGAACCAGCTGGGCCTCAACGCCTAGTCACCGTTCCGCCTCCCCGGGCCGGTCCGCTCTCCGCGGACCGGCCCGGTCCGTTCTCGTCATCTCCACGGGTGTCTTTCGGGTATGGGCGGGATACGCCGGAGATCCGGCGTCCGGCCGGCGGCGGACAGGCTGTTGACGGCCGTTTCCAGCCGCCGCTACCGAGCAGCGGGAGAGAGTCTCACAGCGAGGACGGCGGCGACGAGCGAGAGCGCCCCGGTCGGCTCCATCACCTGGGACAGGGCCAGGGAGGTGCCCCCCGAAGTTTCCCTTGCCGCCGCGCAGTGCCCAGTCACGTGCTCCTCTCTGTGCTTCTTTCTCTCTCCGGCTCTCCGGACGGCACATCCCGACGCATCCGGTGACCCCGGCCTCCCGAAGATCGCAGGGGAGGTCGACTAGATTGGACAACATGGCGATCATCGTGACCGGGTCCTCTGGCCTGCTTGGATCAGCTCTGGTCAAGGCTCTGCGGGCCGACGACATCCGGGTGGTCAGGTTGGTACGGCGGGCGCCGCAGGGCGTCGACGAGGCGTTCTGGAACCCGGGCAAAGGGCTCATCGACCCGGCGGCCCTGCAGGGCGCGCGGGCCGTGGTCCATCTCGCCGGAGCGGGGATCGGCGACCGGCGCTGGAGCGACGACGTCAAGCGCGAACTGGTCCGCAGCCGGGTCGAGGGGACCAGGACGCTGGTGAAAGCGCTGACGGAGCTGCCGGACAGGCCCCCGACGCTGCTGTCGGCGTCCGCGATCGGCTACTACGGGGACACCGGGGACCGCGAGGTGGACGAGACGGCCCCACCGGGCGAGGGATTCCTCTCGCGGGAGGTGGTGGTGCCCTGGGAGGCCGAGACGGTACCCGCAGAGGAGGCGGGCATCCGGGTGGCCCGGCTCCGTACCGGCCTGGTGCTGAGCGGCGCGGGCGGCATGCTGGCGAAGATCCTGCCGATCTTCAAGCTGGGGCTGGGAGCGCCCCTGGGCTCGGGAGAGCAGTACTGGTCCTGGATATCGATCGACGACTGGGTGCACGCCGTACTGCACATCCTGGGCGACCCGGAGATCTCGGGCCCGGTCAACCTCACCGCGCCGCAGCCGGTCACCAACGCGGAGTTCACCAGGACGCTCGGGAAGGCCCTGCACCGGCCCACCATGCCGCTCGCCGTACCCGGATTCGCGCTGCGCACGGCCATCGGGGGGTTCGCGGAGGAGGGGGTGCTGACCGGGCAGCGGGTGCTGCCCCGGCGCCTTCTGGAGTCTGGTTACACGTTCCGGCATACGCGCCTCAGTGAGGCGCTGGCCGCCGTACTCTAGGGTCCCTGTTTCCGCCAAAGCCGTCGAAGAGGTCATGTATGCGTAGTTCTGGGCAGTCTCACATCCTTGCCATCGGAGGCGGTTCGTTCCGCCCGTCCGAGCGCTACGGGTTCATAGAGGCGAGCGCGCTGCTGCGGTACGCCCTCGACCTGACCGGCCAGGACCGGCCGAAGCTGGGCCTGCTCGCCACCGCCACCGGCGACGACGCCGACTGGCTGCTGAAGATGTACGGCGCCTTCCGCGAGTGGGACGTCGAGGTCAGCCACCTGACCGTGTTCCCGATGCCCAACGTCGAGGATCCGCGCGAGTGGGTGCTCAGCCAGGACGTCATCTACGTCAGCGGCGGCAGCGTGGCCAACCTGGCGGCCCTGTGGCGGCTGCACGGCCTGGACGAGATCTTCGAGGAGGCGTGGCGGGCCGGCGTGGTGCTGAGCGGCCAGAGCGCCGGGGCGCTCTGCTGGCACGTGGGCGGCAACACCGACTCCTTCGGCCCGGCCCTGCGGGTGTGGTCCGACGGCCTGGGCCTGCTGCCCCACTCGTGCGGCGTCCACTACGACTCCGACCCGCAGCGCCGCGCGCTGCTGCACGAGGCGGTGGCCTCGGGCGAGCTGCCGGGGGGCTACGCGGCGGACGAGGGCGTGGCGCTGCACTACGTGGGCACCGAGTTCATCCAGGCCGTCAGCGTGCAGCCGGGCGCCTACGCCTACAAGGTCGAGCACGACGGGGCGGGCGGGGCCAAGGAGTTCCGCATCGAGCCTCGGCTTCTCACGTCGTGACCACGAACGGGTCAACTACTCTTGAGACGTGAGTGACCTGGCAATCGTCCGTCTTGGCGTTGACTTCCCCTATGAGCAGGCCTGGGATCTTCAGCGGCGCATCCACGCACGCCGCGTGGCCGAGGAGATTCCCGACACCTGCCTGATGCTCGAGCACGCGCCGGTCTACACGGCGGGAAAACGAACCGCGCCGCACGAGCGGCCCTCCGACGGCACTCCCGTCGTCGAGGTCGACCGGGGCGGCCGGATCACCTGGCACGGTCCCGGCCAGCTGGTCGGCTACCCGATCGTCAGGCTCGGCGGCCCGCTCGACGTGAACGCCTACGTGAGGCTCCTGGAGGAGACCCTGGTGGCCGTCTGCGCCGACTTCGGGGTGCAGGCGGGCCGAGTCCAGGGGCGTGGCGGCGTCTGGGTGGCCGGAGACCCCTCGCACGGCCTGCCGGACAGGAAGGTCGGGGCCATCGGCATCCGGGTCTCGAGCGGCGTCACGATGCACGGGTTCGCGCTCAACTGCTCCAACGACCCGAGCTGGTACAACCGGATCGTCCCGTGCGGCATCAGCGACGCCGGGGTCTCCTCGCTGTCCGCCGAGACCGGCCGGCGGATCGTGGTCGACGAGGTCCTGCCGTACGCCGAGAAGCACCTGGCGGAGGCGCTCGGCGCGCGGGCCTTCGAGTTGCCCGAGGAAGACCTGTTCCGGCGCTGAACCCCCGGGGCCTCGCGGCTCGCGGTGGGACATAAGCTGGACAGGTGAGCGAGCGTGATGACATTTACCCCACCTCGACGTGTAACACCTCGGTCCCTCGACCGACGAAGGAGCTCGCATGACCGTCGCACCCGAAGGGCGCAAGCTCCTCCGTCTGGAGGTCCGCAACGCCGAGACCCCCATCGAGAAGAAGCCCGAATGGATCAAGACCAGGTTCAGGACGGGCCCGAACCACACCGAGCTGCGGGCGCTGGTCAAACGCGAAGGGCTGCACACGGTCTGTCAGGAGGCCGGATGCCCCAACATCTCCGAGTGCTGGGAGGACCGCGAGGCCACCTTCCTCATCGGCGGCGACCAGTGCACCCGGCGGTGTGACTTCTGCCAGATCGACACCGGCAAGCCCAAGGCGTACGACACCGACGAGCCGCGCCGCGTGGCCGACTCGGTGCGGCAGATGGGCCTCAACTACGCGACCGTGACCGGTGTCGCCCGCGACGACCTGCCCGACGGCGGCGCGTGGCTGTACGCGGAGACCGCGCGGCAGATCCACACGCTGCTGCCCGGCTGCGGCGTCGAGCTGCTGGTGCCCGACTTCAACGGCGACCAGGCCCAGCTGGAGGAGGTCTTCTCCGCCAGGCCCGAGGTGTTCGCGCACAACGTCGAGACCGTGCCGCGGATCTTCAAGCGCATCCGGCCCGCCTTCCGTTACGAGCGCTCCCTGGAAGTGATCACCAAGGCCCGCCAGGCCGGCCTGGTGACCAAGTCCAACCTGATCCTCGGCATGGGCGAGGATCGCGAGGAGGTCGTCCAGGCCATGCGCGACCTGCACGAGGCCGGGTGCGACCTGCTCACCGTGACCCAGTACCTGCGGCCCACCCCGCGCCACCACCCCGTCGACCGCTGGGTGAAGCCGGAGGAGTTCGTGGAGCTGGGCAAGGAGGCGGAGGCCATCGGTTTCGCCGGGGTCCTGTCGGGGCCGCTGGTTCGCTCCTCCTACCGGGCGGGCCGCCTGTACAAGCAGGCGGTCGAGGCCCGCCAGCACGCCTGAGCGGCCCGGCCTCACAGGCTGTGGAAACCGGAGGGACCCCGCTCGCGAGCGGGGTCCCTCCGGCGTGACCGGGTAATCCAGGTAAAAGTCGGCAGGATCGTTTCTCCCAGCGGTACCGGCCTTTCCGGCACTCCGCGGCCTTCGGCCCCGGTGCCGGAACCGGCACCGGGCAGGTCACGTTTTCACTTCTTGAGCCATGGATTTGTATCCTTCAGAACATGGCCAAGAAGCCCGAAGACTCAGAGCGCCCGGGGCGCATCAAGCAACTCCGTATGATCGCGAAGATCATCAAGGAGGCCAACCCCAAGGGGATGCCGATCGTCTACGCCTCGGCGCTGGGCACGCTCGCGCTGTTCGTGGTGATCGGCCTGGTCACGGGCTGGTTCTGGTACCTGCTCTTCATCGGGATCCTGCTGGCCCTGACCGTCGGGCTGGTGGTGTTCGGCCAGCTCGCCCAGAAGGCGCAGTACTCCATGCTGCACGGGCAGGTCGGCGCCGCCGCCGCGATCCTGCAGGGCATGCGCGGCAACTGGGAGGTCACCCCGGCCGTCGCGGTCACCCGCGACCAGGACATCGTGCACCGCGTGGTCGGCTACCCAGGCATCATCCTGGTCTCGGAGGGGCCGGGCAGCCGGGTGCAGAAGATGCTGGTCGCCGAGAAGAAGCGCGTCCAGCGAGTCGCGCTGGACGTGCCCGTCTACGACATCCAGTCCGGTGACGGCGAGGGGCAGATCCCGCTGGCCAAGCTGCAGCGGCACCTGATGAAGCTGCCCCGCAACCTCAAGAAGCCCGCCCTGTACGAGATCAACAACCGGCTGAAGGCCCTGCCGCAGACGCTGCCGATGCCCAAGGGCCCGCTGCCGCGCGGCGCGAAGATGCCCCGCCCGAAGATGCGCTGATGGGCTCCGCCGGGGTGGGCCGCCACCGGGTGGACGCCGCGGCCACCTCCCGGGCCAACCGCGGCTGGTGGGACGGCGCCGCCGACGAGTACCAGGCCGAGCACGGGGAGTTCCTGCGCGACTCCGGGTTCGTCTGGTGTCCCGAGGGGCTGGACGAGGCCGACGCCCGTCTGCTGGGCGATGTCGCGGGCAAGGACGTGCTGGAGATCGGCTGCGGTGCCGGGCAGTGCGGGCGCTGGCTGGCCGGCCAGGGCGCCAGGGTCGCCGCCTTCGACCTGTCCTTCCGCCAGCTTCAGCATTCGCGCCGGATCGATCTGGGCGCGGGCGCCGCGCTCCCCGTGGTCCAGGCGGACGCCGAGGTCCTGCCCTTCGCCGACGGGGCGTTCGACCTGGCCTGCTCGGCCTACGGCGCGCTGCCGTTCGTGGCCGACGCCGGAGCCGTCCTCGCCGAGGTCCGCCGGGTGCTGCGCCCCGGGGGCCGCCTGGTCTTCTCGGTGAGCCACCCCGTCCGCTGGGCCTTCCCCGACGACCCCGGCCCCGCCGGGCTGACCTCCGACCGCTCCTACTTCGACCGCTCCGCATACGTGGAGATCGGCGAGGACGGACGTCCGTCCTACGTCGAGCACCATCGCACGATGGCCGACTGGGTCCACCTCATCACCGCCTCCGGGCTGGTGCTGCGGCACCTGACCGAGCCCGAGTGGCCGCCGGGCCACGACCGCGAGTGGGGCGGCTGGAGCCCGCTGCGCGGCCGCCACCTGCCCGGCACCGCGATCTTCACCTGCGCCCGGTAGACGCGCACCCGGCGGCCGGGGTGACATCCGTGTGCCCGCGACACGGATGGCACCCCGGCCTCCTTTCCCGCACGCCGGAGATCGTCACAGGTCGGCTGCCAGGTAAGAGCCAATGCTGCGGGCGGTCGTCCCGGACCGGCCGGGAACGCGGGCCTAGCGGCCGGCGTTCATGACGATCCGGCCGATCTCGTCGAAGGTGCCGAAGTCACCGCCGGAGACCAGGTTCTTGGTCATGGCGATCGCGATCCCGGTGGCCGTGTCGGCGTAGGCGGCCGAGCCACCGCTGCCCGCCATCCCGAACAGGGTGGGGGCGTCGAGCATTTCGGTGGCGCCGATGGCGTACCCGAGGGATCTGGTGACCGGAGTGCCGGTGACCTCGTCCACCCCGGTGATCGCCACCTCGGTGATCTCTCGCAGCCGTTCCGGCGAGACGAGCCTGACGCCGTCCACCTCGCCCAGCAGGGCGGCGTACATGCGGGCCACGGCACGGGCGGACATGGTGCCGCCCGCCGGGATGTCGGAGGTCAGCACGTCGGCGCGGTTACCGAAACCGGCATCCGGCATCGCCGCCATCGGCGCCGCCGTGTAGCCGTCCACCACCCTGAAGAACGGTATGTCGGCGAACATCTCCGCGGACATCTCCGCGGACATCTCGAAGTCGCTCGGCGCGTCCTCCAGCCGGGCCAGCCTGCCCAGCTCGGATTCCGGGACGCCGAAGAACAGCTCACCGGCCACCCCGAGCGGCCCGGCGACCTCCTCCCGCAGGACCTGCGAGATCGGCCTGCCGGTGCTCCGGCGGACGATCTCCCCGATGAGGTAACCGAACGACTGGGGGTGGTAGCCGGTCCTGGTGCCCGGCTCCCACCAGGGCTTGGCATCGGCGATCGCCGCGCACATCCCGTCCCAGTCGCACAGGTCCTCGGGCGTGGTCCCGGCGGGCACACCGGGCACGCCCGTCGAGTGGGTCAGGGCGTGCCGCACCGTCGCACGTTCCTTGCCATGGGCGCCGAACTCAGGCCACAGCTCGACGATCGGCGTGTCGTAGCCGAGAACGCCCCGCTCCACGAGCACGTGCACCACGGTCGAGGTGACGCCCTTGCCGGTCGAGGCGCTGTAGAACGGCGTGTCCGGCGTGACGGGACGCCCGGTGGCCGGGTCGGCGACACCCGCGACGACGTCGACCACCAGTTCGCCGTGCCGGTACACGGCGACCTGCAGGCCCCGCTCGGTCCCGGACTCCACGAGCCTGTCGGCCGCCTCCTGGACCCGCTTCTGCATATCGTTCATGATCTTCCCTTCCGTGATCCAGCGTGTGACCGTTACGACGGCCGGAGGCGGCAAAAGGAATCGCTCCGGGGAGTCGGTTCTCGGAAGCCCGAGCCCGGGACTCAGCGGCGCCCGGGCCTCCGGGAGATCGCGAGCAGGACGGCGGGTTCCCGCCCCGGATTGTGCAGGGCTCGCACCGGCAGCCCGTCCAGCCACAGCACGTCGCCGCGCCGGAAGGCCAGGCGATCACCGTCGGAGCAGACGAGCTCGATCCGTCCGCGCTCAAGCAGGACGATCGCGTCCCGCCATTCGGCTCCGGCCCGGTCCAGCGAGCCGCCGGGCTCGACGACGACCGTCCGTACCCGGAACGACGGTCCGAACCGCCCGGCCAAGGAGGGGGGCGGGTCCTCGCCGGTGCCCGTCACAGCGCCGAGGGGAGGCCGAACGCCGGGAAGATCTCGGCGCCGAAGGTGGTGATCTGGGTCACCAGCCCGCCCTCGACCCGCAGGACGCCGAGCCACGAGCCCTGGTACTCGGACTCGCCCGGACGCCTGAGGTAGGCCGCCGCGGCGGGTTGCCGGTTGGCGCGGGTGGGCAGGACGCGCCAGTCACCCCACGCCTCGGGGCCGATCATCGCCGGGCGCCACGCCTCGACGATCGCCTCCCCGCCCAGGATCCAGATCGGGGCCGGCGGCATCGCCTGCCAGGCGTCCGCGCGCAGCACCCCGGCCAGGACCTCAGGATCCGCCTGCTCGACGGCGTCCATGTAGCGTCGCAGCGCCGCGCGTTCCTCCTCGGTCGGATCCGAGGAGGGCGCCCACTCCAGACGCTGTGCGGGCAGGTGCTCCCGCATCGTCGACCGGGCCCGCTGCAGGGCGCTCTTCACCGCCGCGACGCTCACCTCCAGCAGCGCGGCGGCCTCCTGCGCCGACCAGCCGAGCACGTCGCGCAGGATCAGCACCACCCGCTGCCGGGGAGGCAGGTGCTGGATGGCGACCAGGAACGCCAGCTCGATCGTCTCCTTGGCGACCACCTCGGCGTCCGGCTCGGCGCCGACGGGGGCGGGCGGCTCCAGGAGCCGGTCCGGGTACGGCCCCAACCAGAAGACCTCGGTCGGCGACGGTGCGGACACGCCTGGAGTGGCCAGCACCGGCGCTTCACGCGGGCGTGGGCGGCGCGGGTGGCGGTCGAGGAAGTCCAGGCAGGCGTTGGTCGCGATCCGGTAGAGCCAGGCCCTGAAGGTCGAGCGCCCCTGGAAGCTCTCCCGCTTGCGCCAGGCGCGCAGGAACGTCTCCTGCACCAGGTCCTCCGACTCCTCGAAGGAGCCGAGCATCCGGTAGCAGTGCACCCGCAGCTCCCGCCGGTACCTCTCGACGAGCGTGCCGAACGCCGGCTCGTCACCCGCCAGCGCGGCGGCCAGGACCGCGCTCTCCTCCGGATCCGCCTCTTCCTTGATCACAACGACATCTCTCCCATACCGCGGCCCGCCCGGCGCGGGCGCCCACCGTTATGACGGCCGCCGGAGGGAAAAGGAATCGGCTGCGGGCGTGGGGACGCCTCAGAGGCGTACGACCACGGTGTTCGCCGCGCGGTCGTGCAGGCCCCGCTGGTCGCGGTCCCAGATGAGGGCGGGCAGGGCCAGGCAGAGCAGGACGGTCCGTACCAGCACGGAGACGAACCCGGGGCGGCCGCCGCCGAGCGCGGCGACCCTGATGCCGAACAGGCGCATCCCGAAGGTCATCCCCATGGTGCCCACCAGCAGGAGGTATTCGGCGGCCAGGACCAGGATCGGGACCCAGGCCGAATGAGTGGGGTCGATCCGCAGGAGCCCCTGGGTGATGGCCCAGGTGCAGATCAGCCAGTCGACCACGATGGCGCCGAGCCTGCGGCCGAATCCGGCCACCGAGCCGCTGCCCCCCGCGGGCAGCCCGAGCCGCTCCCCCGGATAACCGAGGTCGACTCCGGCCGACCTGACGCCACCGAGCCAGGTCTGGGTCCAACGCGGCTGCTTGCTGCTCATGCCCCAACGGTAGCCGCCCCGGGTACCGCCCCCGTACTCGCCCGGACCGGCTGGCGAGACAGGGCGAAAGCCATAGATCATATGTGTCGGCATCTCAACAAGCACATTCCCCCCGGAGCCCCCGTGCCTGACAACGACGACATCGACGAGCGGTTCAAGACGCTCACGGCTCAGATCAGCGTGCGGGAACGCAAGCGGATGACCAAGATCGCCGAACAGGAGTGGGCACGGCAGCCCCGCCTCAGGCGTCGCCGCAGGCGGCGGTGGGCCGCGGTCGCGGTGGCCGTCCTGGTGGCGGCGGCCGGGGGATTCGTCGTCTACCGGCCCGAAGCCGTCGAGCAGGTCCGCGCCGCTGTCCTCGCGGACTTCGGCATCGACCCGTCCGCCGATCCGACGGCTGGGCGGAGCGCCGAGCCGGCCCCGGTGGAGTCGGTGAAGGTCTCCCCCTTCGACGGCTCACCGGCCCAGAAGTACGCCAACGGGGTAAAGGGACTGGTCATGCCGGAGCCCAGGGCGATCGGCGGGCTGAGCCGCAAGGAGGTTGCCGCGGCCGTGCGGCACGCGAAAGAGCTCCTGGTGGCCTCGCACCTGGACCGGAAAGTGCTGCTGGGCGGCAGACCGAACAAGCTGATCCGGCTGCTGGACCCCGAGCAGCGCGCACCGTTCGTCAAGGGACTCAAGCACCCCGACGAAAAGCGCGGGTACCACAGCCGGAGGTGGGTGCTCAGCCTGGCCCCGAAGAGCGCCGAACTCGTCGGCGAGACCGTCAAGGTCCACGGCAAAGCCCGGCTGTCGACCTTCAGGGAGAACGGCCTCAGGGGCGTCCGGATCAAGGTCAACTACCTGTTCGTGTACGCGATCCAGCGCCCCGGCCGGCCGGACACCCTGACCAGGCTCGTCTCGCACAACATCGGCGCGCTGGACGCGTGGCGGGACGGCGGCCGGCTGCGCTTCTGGGTCAGCGGCTGGAACGGCGGGCGTGTCGCCCCGGCCCGGTGCGACGTCGACGACGCCTTCGTGCACCCGTTCTATCCGGACTCGCCCCCCGACGAAGTGAAAACCGACGGCCCGCCCGTGGACCCCTACTCGCTTGAGGATGAGCCCTCTGATGAGTGCAGGGTGCTGGAGTCGGACACGTGAAAATCCGGCAAAACCGGGCAAAGGAAGGCTCGGTATACCCGCCCAGACGGGGTCCGAGAACTAGCGTGAAGGCGACTTTCGCTTAACACGAGTGAAACAAACGAGACACGGGGCGGTAACGGCGCAGGCATACTTTCGGTCTGATAGCCCGTGCCCCATGGGAGGTTCGCGTGTTCAACTCCGCCGACGACGTCCTGAAGTTCATCAAGGACGAAGGGGTGCAGTTCGTTGATGTCAGGTTCACCGACCTGCCGGGGACGACGCACCACTTCACGTTCCCTTCGGAGAACTTCGGAGCCGGCGTCTTCACCGACGGTCTCATGTTCGACGGCTCGTCGATCCGCGGTTTCCAGGCCATCCACGAGTCGGACATGCTGCTGCTGCCCGACCCGTCCACGGCCGTGCTCGACCCGTTCCGGCAGCACAAGACGCTCAACATCAACTTCTTCGTGCACGACCCGCTGACGGGCGAGGCCTACAGCCGCGACCCGCGCAACGTCGCCCGCAAGGCGGAGGAGTACCTGAAGGGCACCGGCATCGCCGACACCGTCTACTTCGGCCCCGAGGCCGAGTTCTACATCTTCGACGACGTGCGGTTCGAGACCAACGCGCACGCGAGTTACTACTACATCGACTCGATCGAGGGCGCCTGGAACAGCGGCAAGGCCCAGGACGGCGGCAACCTCGGTTACAAGCCGCGCTTCAAGGGCGGCTACTTCCCGGTCCCGCCGATGGACCACTTCACCGACCTGCGCTCGGAGATGGTGCGCCGCCTCATCGACGCGGGCATCGACGTCGAGATGCAGCACCACGAGGTGGGCACGGCCGGCCAGGCGGAGATCGACTTCCGGTTCAACACGCTGCTCAAGGCCGCCGACACCCTGATGCTGTACAAGTACATCGTCAAGAGCACGGCCCTGGAGCACGGCCACACGGTCACCTTCATGCCCAAGCCGATCTTCGGTGACAACGGCTCCGGCATGCACTGCCACCAGTCGCTCTGGAAGGACGGCGCGCCGCTCTTCTACGACGAGGTCGGCTACGCGGGCCTGTCCGACACCGCCCGCTACTACATCGGCGGCCTGCTCAAGCACGCCCCGTCGCTGCTGGCCTTCACCAACCCGACGGTGAACTCCTACCACCGCCTGGTGCCCGGCTACGAGGCCCCGGTCAACCTGGTCTACTCCCAGCGCAACCGATCGGCGTGCATCCGCATCCCGATCACGGGCTCCAACCCGAAGGCCAAGCGCATCGAGTTCCGCGTCCCGGACCCGTCGTGCAACCCGTACTTCGCCTTCGCCGCCCAGCTCATGGCCGGCATCGACGGCATCCGCAACAAGATCGAGCCGGTCGAGCCGGTCGACAAGGACCTCTACGAGCTTCCCCCCGAGGAGGCCCGCAACATCCCGCAGGTCCCCGGCTCGCTGACGGACGTGCTCGCGGCCCTGGAGGCCGACCACGAGTACCTGCTGGAGGGCGGCGTGTTCACGCCGGACCTGATCGAGACCTGGATCTCCTACAAGCGGGAGAACGAGATCGACCCGATCCGCCTGCGCCCCCACCCGCACGAGTTCGAGCTCTACTACGACGTCTGAGCCACTGGCTTCTGACCTGGGTAAACGCCGGTCAGGACACCCAGGCGTCTCGCGAAAGGCCGTCGACCGTCTCTCCCCGGAGGGCACGCTCGATGGCCTTTCGCATGTGTTTCTCCTCCGGCGGCATGGGGTGCCTGTAGATCCGCAACGTGGCCCCGGGGTCCTCGTGTCCCGGAAGTCCAGCACCCACGGCCATGGTGAAGACGGTGAAGACCAACCCGTCCGGCAACCTGAAGGCGACGGTCACGGCTTCTCGTGACGGTTACCGGCGTTTCGGCTTCGCGGGCGACTCCTCGCCCGGGACGGTCACCGGCACCGCCGACCACGTCGGCATCTGACCGTCTCGGAGCCTTCGGTCAGCTTCGCGGGCCGGGTAGCGCGCGCAGATAGCCGGCCTCGACGATGCGGTCGGCCATGACCTTGTAGTCGGCAGGGTCGTCCGGGGTGAACGCGGCCAGGCCGTCCACATACCGGTTGAACATGCAGAAGGCGGCCGCGATCAGGATCGCGTCGTGGATCTCCATGTCGGAGGCTCCCACAGCCCTGGCCGCGGCCACCTGCTGGTCGGTGACCATCTTTCCGCCCTGCCGTACGGCTCCCGCGATGTCCAGCAGCGCCTTCATCTTGTCGGAGATGGAGGCGGCCGCCGGATTGGCGCAGATGTCCTCGACCGGGGCCGTGCCCTCCGGCAGTTGCGCCTCGGCGAACGCGGCGTGCGAGGAGAAGCAGAACCGGCAGTCGTTCTGCGCGGACACGTAGGCCGCGATCAGCTCCCGCTCACCTCGGGACAGCGAGTTGTCGCCGCGTAAGAGCACCTCGGCCAGCTCGCTCATCGGTCGCGCGGTCTGCGGCCGGTAGTGGAACAGGCCGGAGATGCCCGGGTGATCGTTGCCCAGTGTGATGTGCGCCATGAACGCTCCTTGGAGAATGCGGATCGGCATGCTTCAGGCGCAGCGTGAGCGATCACCGCCACTCCGGTCAACTCCTTGGTTGCGGTGGTGTTAGGCGGCGGTGTTCGCCGGCTCGGCGGCCTGCGGCTCGGCCACCGCCGCGGGCCTGCGCAGGATTACGACGGCCGGCACGATCGCAGTGGCGACGAGCCCGGCGCCGACGACGAAGGCCAGCCGGAAGCCGCCGGTCAGCGCCGACGCCGCGGAGTGGCCCGCCACCGTCAGAGCGTCCGTGCGGGAGGCCGCCAGGACAGGCCGTACGTGCTTTCACGCCCAGGGTGAAGGCGCCGCTCTCGCCGTAGTCGGCCGCGTCGTGGTTCGTCCCCGCGCGAGGTGGCCTGGCCGGGGGTGGATTCACCTGCGGTGACGCAGGCCCTGCCGGACAAAGCGAGGAACGCACGGGGGAAGAACCATGCCGCGGAGCCCGGTGCTAGCGTGATCGTGATCCGGATGAGGGGGACAAAAGCCGTGTCCAGACCGAACCATCAGTGGCGAACCGTTCGTGCGACGCTGGAGCAGGCCTGCGACCGATTCGCCCGCCTGCTGACCTCCGTCCCGCCTCAGACGATGGCGACGCGCGACTGGACCGTCGCCGAGACCGGCGCGCACGTCGGGTCCATCGCCTACCTCTACACCGCCATCGTGCGCCAGGACGGCGCCCCACACCCGATGCCCGAGCTCGCCGCGCCGATCGCGTCCACCAACGTGGACACCGTGGCCGACATCAACGACCTCGCGCTGAGGTCCTACTCCGAGCGCGACCCGGCCGAGCTGGACCGGCGGCTACGTGCCGACATCGGCGAGATCCTGCGCGTGACCGAGCATCTGGACCCGGCGACGCTCATCCCCTGGCTCGGCGAGGCCCACGTTCCGCTCGCTGGGGTGTTGGCCCATCTGGTCAACGAGATGCACCTGCACGGCTGGGACATCGCCCGGAGCGGACGCGTGTCGTGGACAATACCGCCGCGCGAGGCCGCGCTGTTCTTCGACCTGTTCCTCATCGGGATGATCCGCGAGGATCAGGGGCGGCTGATGGACACGGCCGGGCCCAAACGGTCCGGGCGCATCGCGGTCCGGTTCCACTCCCGGTACACCACCCCGGCGACGCTGGTACTGCAGGACGGCCGGGTGTCGGTGGAGGAGTCCTCGCCTCGCGCCGACGTCCACGTCGCCTTCGACCCACCGACGCTGAACCTGATGCTCTTCGGCCGCGTCAGCCGCCCGAAGGCCGTGCTCACCGGCAAGATCACTGCCTGGGGGCGACGTCCCTGGCTGCTTCCGCCGTTCCTGCGCGAAGTCCATCTGCCGACCAACCGGCGTCCGCGCCGTCACTACGCGACGCCCACCGGTGAATCGGCCGGGGCTTGACGACCGTCTCGTCCACGCGCTCGGCAGAGGTGGCGTCGCCACTGACAGACCAGGACGGCCGGCGCACGGTCGTGAACGCCCGCCGGAGGCCGTGCCCTTTTACCTGCGGTGCTACGTAGGGAATCGTACGCTCGTGCGAAGATCTCGGCACCCTCCGCTTCGGTGTAGACGGCACCTCCTCTGGTCTCCACATAGCTCGCGTCGGAGTAAGGCTCTGGCATGTCGAAGATCGTGAAAGCACCCTCTGGGCTGGCGTGCGCTCCGGTGGCGAACGGCAGGACCCGGACGGTCACGTTCGGCCTCGACATGGACTTGGCCAGGTGCTCCAGCTGGGCGCGCATCACCTTCGGGCCGCCGATCATGCGGTGCAGCACGGCCTCGTCGAGAACGATCTCTATGCTCGGAGCCGACTCGGCGTCGAGCACGCGAGGAGGATCGAAGGCGAGCGGAGGCCGAAAAGCAGGATGCACAGCAGCGAGAGTCGGCGCTACCGCAGCTGTGTCACGACAGCGCCCGAGCCGCCGCCCGGCCGGTGCTGAAGGCGGTGCGGGCGACCAACCGGAAGATCGGCAAGGCTCGGGCAGGGGCGTGACTCACATGTGGCTTACCGTGACTCACGATCAGCTACAGGTCCGCGTAAAGCCGCAGGTCGGCGTGGTAGGGCGGGTGGGACTCGAACCCATAACCCACGGATCATGGGCACGCGCCCCCGGTTCGACCCTTCAGAGCCGGGGGTGCGTGCGTTTCACCGGGTCACGCGTAGAGGAAGTAATAGCGGTACCGGCCCTCCCACTCGCATGAATAGCCGTCCCACCAGCCCTGGGTGATGCCCTGGGTTCCGATCCGCTCGCACTCCGAGTAGTCCCTGAAGACGCCGGCCAGCCTCTCGGCGTGCGCCGGGGTGGCACCGATCGTCAGCGACACTCCGAAGACCATGACGGCCGAGACGAGAACAGCGCGTACCTTTCGCATTCGTCCTCCTGTGACTGGGGAGATCATGACGGTGGACATTATCACTAACCACGCGCCAGGAAGATCGTCGCGTCCAAATCAGTCGCGGGAAGGAGCTGAAACTTTCACAGCGTTGTCGTGGGGTGGCGCATGTTTCACGGGTGTTTACCGTCGGTAAAGTCGGCATCGCTTCCCGAGTCGCCTGTTCTCGGAGGGTTCCAGCTGCTGTCCAATTCCAGACGTGGCGCCCTCGAAAGACCTCGCAGGTGCGTATCCGACTGCCTGTGCATGCCATGGATGATCTGGACTGTCTTCGCACTATGTGATCCATAAAGTACGATTTACGCCGCCCTTCCTGTTCGATTGGAACGATGTACCGAAAACTTTGACCATCGTCACTTACGTGTCATATCGTCTCCCCGCCCATATCGATGTAAGCCGCGACACTCGAGCAGGACGTTGTTCTCGCAGGCGCTACGGTCGGCGTGCTGATCGCGGCTGCCCCGGCACAGGAGAAGACACGGACGGTCACCGGGGAAGCGGCGATCATCCGACCAACCGGAGTCGCACCATGCAAGCTCGAATCCGCACGGCCATGATTGTCGGCATGGCGATGACCGTGCTGGCCGCCGTCGGTGTGTCAGCAGCCTTCGCGCCGCCGGCTCACGCCACGCAGGTGATCACTGACGTCGCTTACGCGCCCGCACAACCGGCCGGGAGCAGGGGGCATCTGCTGGACCTCTACCTGCCGTCCACCGGCATCACGCCCCGGCCGCTGCTGATCTGGCACAGTGGCTCTGCGTGGACGAGCGACGACGGCAAGACCGGCGCGGACGCGATCGCGGCCATCTTCAACCCTCTGGGCTTCGCCGTGGCCGGCGTCAGCGTCCGGTCCAGCGCTCAAGCGATTTTCCCGGCCCAGGTGCACGACATCAAGGCGGCCGTCCGCTGGCTGCGTGCGAACGCCGCCACGTACCAGCTCGACCCCAATCGCTTCGCGATCATGGGCGACTCCTCGGGCGGCTGGCTGACGGAGATGGCCACCCTGTCCGGCGGCGTGGCGGCGCTGGAGGGCACCGTCGGCACGACCGGCGTCTCCAGCGCCGTGCAGGCAGGACTCGCCTTCTACAGCCCGACCGACTTCCTGCAGATGAACGCACAGAACCTGCCGACCGGCGGGCTTGACCACAACTCTCCCGCCTCCCCGGAATCCCTCCTGGTCGGCTGCCCGATCCAGACCTGCCCGGCCCAAGTGGCCCAGGCCAATCCGATGACCTACGTCGACAGCAACGACCCGCCGCTGATGTTCCTGCACGGCCAGGCCGACTTCCTGGTACCGCACGGGCAGAGCGTCCTGCTCTACAACAGGATCAAGGCTCAGTGCGGCAACGCCACGTTCGTCTCGGTACCCGGAGCGGATCACATGATGCCCCAGATCATGGACCCCGCCCAGTACGGCATGCAGACCGTCCGTACCACCACCGGCTGCGCCGAGACCGTCGGCACCGGCACGTTGAACCCCACCTGGGCCAACTTCGCGACCTTCCTGCGCGGCGGGCTCAAGATGGGCACCTCCTGCGAGGTCGCCTACGCCACCGGCGTCTGGAACGGCGCTTTCAACGGCAGCGTGACCATCAGGAACACCGGCACGACCTCCATCGACGGCTGGACCGTGACGTGGACCTGGTCGGGCAACCAGCAGATCACGACCGCCTGGAACGCCACGGTGACCCAGGCCGGCGCCCAGGTGACCGCCCGCGACGCCGGCCACAACTCCCACATCGGCCCCGGCTCCAGTCAGAGCCTCGGCTTCTCGGCGACCGCCACCGGGACGAACGATATTCCAGCCCAGTTCAAACTCAACAACATCGTCTGCACGAGAGTGCCCGCCTGAGACGACGCGCCGGGCCTGAGCCGAATGGCGACGGCCCGGCACCGTTCTCTCGTCGTCCGGATTCCAAACCATTACATTCGGAGAAACCGCGGCCTGGAGCGGAAAGGCGCATTTCCAAAATTCAACACGTTCCGCTGGATCTTGATCACGGAATGTCGCCGACCTGGCCGCTTGCGTTCATATTGCTTTATCCGATGGTCCGCCCCTATTCTTGCCCCGGACGGCTCGCCGGCCTATTTCCCGTTGTTTTCATTGACCCGCCGGGGGTCGCTTGATATCCCGGGACCCGAAATAAATCGGATAAACCGCCTTCCGATGCCTGAAAGCCGTTGTCCGGGATCATCTATGAGTTAGGGGACGTGTGCGTACATCCAACATGTTTGTCAGGAGTCTCGGCGTCTATGTGCCTGACAGTGTGAGCGTCGAGCAGGCGGTTCGTGAGGGCTGGTACCCGGACGAGGAGGTCGAGAGGTTCCAGCAGATCGGCGCGGCGGTGGCCGGCGACATGCCCGCGCCCGAGATGGCGCGGCTCGCGGTCCTGGACGCGTACGACCGCTGGGGTGAGTCCTCCCCGCGCGATCTCGACCTTCTGCTCTACCCGTCGGTCTGGCACCAGGGCCCGAACGGCTGGCAGCCCCAGCACTACCTGCAGACGCACCTCCTCGGCGGGAACGTGCCGGCGTTCGAGATCCGGAGCGGCTGCGTGGGGATGATCAGCTCGCTCGAACTGGCGGCGAGCTATCTGCAGGCCGACGCGGGCCGGGAGACGGCCATGGTCGTCTCCTCGGACAACCACGGCACCCCGCTGGTGGACCGCTGGCGGATGACCCCCGGGGCGCTGATCGGCGACGCCGCGGCCGCGCTCATCCTCGGCAAGGGGTACGGCATGGCCGAGCTCCTGTCGGTGAACGTGACGGTGATCCCGGAGGCCGACGCGGTCAACGACGGCGCCTACCCCCTGTTCCCTCCGGACGCCACCATCGGCAGAGGGCTGAGCTTCGGAGACCGGCACGAGGAATTCCGCCAGCGGCTGCTCAAAGCGCAGGGAACCGGGATCCACCTGACGATCCAGAAAACGATGATGCAGCAGGTCGAACAGACCCTGGATGAGGCCGGGATCGGACTTGCCGACATCACGCGGGTGGCGTTGCCGCACGGCCGCCGCGAGGACCTGGACGGGCAGATGTCCTGGCTGGGCATCGACGAAGATCAGACGACCTGGGACTACGGGAGGCGCGTGGGCCACTGCGGCGCGGTGGACCAGTTCATCGCCTTCGAGCATCTGATCGCGACCGGCGGGCTGATGGCCGGCGATCACCTGCTCATGGTCGGGTTCGGCTCCGGAACGTCCGTCGCCGCGGCGGCGTTCAGGGTCCTCTCCACCTCTCCCGTCACGGGAGGGGCACGCGCATGACCGAGCTCACGCGAAGGCTGGTCGACTTCATCCAGGAGAACCTCGTCCTGGACGGCGACGACATCAAGGTCGACGAGACGACCCCGCTCCTCGTGTCGGGTCTCCTGGACTCCCTGCGGACGGCGCGGTTGCTGAACTTCCTCCGGAGGGACGTCGGCGTCCCGATCCCCGCCGCGAAGCTCGACCCCGAGAACTTCCGGGACGTCGTGACCATCGTGGCGATGGTCAGAGAACTCGAATCCGTTTAGCCGGGGCAAGGGCAGAGTCATGCAGTGGGCGGACACGTACATCAGCGGAGTGGGAGCCTTCCTCCCCCGGACCGTCGTCAGCGTCGAGAAAGCCGTCGCCAAAGGCTGGTACCCGGCCGAAGAGGCCGAGCTGCACAACCTGGCCGGGGCGGCGGTGGCCGGTGACGTACCGGCTCCGGAGATGGCCCTGCACGCGGCGCGGAGCGCGCTCAAGCGCAGCGGGCGGGCGCCGGCCGACCTGGATCTCCTCCTGTACGCCTCGACGTGGCACCAGGGACCGGACGGCTGGCCCCCGCACTCCTACCTGCAGCGTCATCTCGTCGGCGGGGACGCCCTGGCCACCGAGATCCGGCAGGGCTGCAACGGGATGTTCATCGCCCTGGAACTCGCGGCCGGCTACCTGGACGCCGCTCCCGGCCGGCAGGCCGCCTTGCTGGTCGCCGCCGACAATTACGGCACCCCGCTGATGGACCGGTGGCGGATGGGCCCCGGCTACATCGGCGGGGACGCCGCCAGCGCGCTCGTGCTCACCAAGGAGACAGGTTTCGCGCGCCTGATGTCGGTCTGCACGACGACGGTGACCGAGGCCGAGGAACTGCACCGGGGCAGCGAACCCCTGTTCCCCCCGGGCGTCACGGTCGGGCGCCGGATGAGCTTCGCGGCCAGGAACGAGCAGTTCCGGCAGCAGGTCATGCCCAAGGGCGAGGCCACCGCGGCGCTGTTCAAGATCCAGCGGGCGTTGATGGAGGTCGTCGAGCGCGCGCTGGCCGAGAGCGGGATCGAGGCCCGCGCTCTCGCCCGGGTGGCGTTCATGAACTACTCCGAAGAGATCGTCGAACAGCGGTGCATGGCCATGCTCGACCTGCCCATGTCCCGCTCGACCTGGGACTACGGCCGCACCATCGGCCACTGCGGGGCCAGCGACCAGGTCCTTTCCCTCGACCGCCTGCTCATGACCGGGCAGCTGGGCCCCGGCGACCACATGCTGATGCTCGGCACCGGGCCGGGAGTGACCGTCTCCAGCGCCGTGATCAAGATCATCGAAAATCCTCAATGGGCCTGAATCGAAGGGAAACGAACGCAGATGGTCGACAGTCCGCGCGGAGTCCGGGTGGAACCAGTGGCGGTGGTCGGGATCGGATGCCGCCTTCCCGGCGACGTCCGCTCACCGGACGAGTTCTGGGACCTGCTGCGCGCCGGCCGGAACACGACCCGGCCGCTGCCCGCCGAACGCTGGCGCCGGGATGAGAACCGGAGCCCCGAATACGCCGCCGCGCTGCGCGACGCCGTGCGTCACGGCAGCTTCCTGAGCGACATCGAGGGCTTCGACGCTGAGTTCTTCGGCCTGTCGCCCCGCGAGGCCGAGCTGATGGACCCGCAGCAGCGGATCCTGATGGAGACCGCGTGGGAGGCCCTGGAGAACGCCGGCCTGCCGCCGCACGAGCTGGCCGGCGGCGATGCCGGGGTGTTCGTCGGGGTCTGCACCAACGACTACGGAAGCCGCCTCCTGGAGGACCTGCCCCAGATCGAGGCGTGGACCGGGATCGGCGCCGCGACCTGCGCCGTCGCCAATCGCATCTCCTACTCCCTGGACCTGCGCGGACCCAGCATGGCGATCGACACCGCCTGCTCGGCGTCGCTGGTCGCGCTGCACCTGGCCGCGCAGAGCCTGCGGCTCGGCGAGAGCGACATCGCCCTCGCCGGCGGCGTCAACCTGCTGGTCACCCCGGGCCAGACCGTCACGCTCGGCACAGCCGGGGCCCTGGCCCCTGACGGGCGGTCCAAGTCGTTCGACGCGTCGGCCGACGGCTACGGACGCGGCGAGGGCTGCGGCGTGGTCGTGCTCAAGCGGCTGTCCGACGCGCAGCGCGACGGTGACCGGATCCTCGCGCTCGTCATCGGCAGCGCCGTGAACCAGGACGGGCACACCAACGGCATCATGGCGCCGTGCGGGGAGGCTCAGGAACACGTGATGATCCGGGCCTGCCGGCAGGCGGGCGTCGCGCCGTCCACCGTCGACTACATCGAGGCGCACGGCACCGGGACCCGGCTTGGCGACCCGCTCGAGGCGGGGGCGCTCTCCTCCGTGTACGGCACGCGGCGGTCCCCCGGCGACCCGTGCCTCATCGGCTCGGTCAAGTCCAACATCGGTCACCTCGAAGGCGCCGCCGGCATCGCCGGCGTCATCAAGGCGGTGCTCGCCCTCGACCGCGGTGAGATCCCCCCGAGCGTGCTGACCACCCTGAACCCGGCCATCCCGTGGGAGGCCTCGGGTCTCCGCGTGGTGACCGAACGATCAGCCTGGCCGGAGCGCGACCACCCCCGCCGGGCGGGCGTCTCCAGCTTCGGGTACGGCGGCACGGTCGCGCACATCGTGCTCGAGCAGGCTCCTCCGGCCCAGGAGGCGCCCCGGGGCGAGGGGACCGGGGAGCGGCTGTTCCCGCTGTCGGCCGCGTCGGAGCAGGCTCTGCGGCAGTACGCGGGCAAGCTCGCCGATCACCTCGGGAAAGGGCTCGACCTGGCGTCGGCGGGGCACACGCTGGCGCTCCGGCGCACCCATCTGGCCCGTCGCGCCGTCGTGATCGGGGCGGACGGGGACGAGCTGGCGGCCAACCTGCGCAGGCTCGCGGAGGACGTGCCGGCCGAGGCCGTCCTCACCGGTGACGTGCTGCCCGAGCTCGGTCCCGGGCCGGTCTGGGTCTTCTCCGGGCAGGGCTGCCAGTGGCGCGGGATGGGGCGGGAGCTGCTCGCCGTGCCGGAGTTCGCGTCCCTGGTCGACGAGGTGGAGCCGATCTTCGTCGAGGAGATCGGCTTCTCTCCCCGGCAGGTCCTGGCCGACGGCGATCTCGACACCATCGACCGCGTGCAAACCATGATCTTCGTGATGCAGCTGGGCCTCGCCAGGCTCTGGAACGCTTACGGGGTCGCTCCGAAGGCCGTCATCGGCCACTCCGTCGGCGAGATCGCGGCGGCGGTGACGGCCGGCGCGATGACCGTCGCCGACGGCGCCCGCCTGATCTGCCGCCGCTCCCGGCTGCTGCGCCAGGCCGAGGGCAAGGGGGCCATGGTGATGGTCGACTTGTCCTTCGAGGAGGCGGCGGAGAGGCTGGCCGGCCGTACCGACCTGGTGGCCGCGATCTCGTCGGCACCCGGCTCCACCGTGCTGTCCGGCGACGTCGCCGCGGTCGAGGCGGTGGTGAACGAGTGGCCGGCCGAGGGCATCGTGGTGCGGCGGGTGGCGTCGGATGTCGCCTTCCACAGCCCGCACATGGAGCCGCTGGCCGTCGAACTGGCCGCCGCCACCGCCGATCTCTCGTTCGGGGCGCCTCGCATCCCCATGTACACGACCGCGCTGGCGGACCCCCGGTCGACGCCCGTCCTGGACAGCGCGTACTGGGCGGCGAACCTCCGGGACCCCGTGCGGCTGGCCGCGGCGACGACGGCCGCGGCGCAGGACGGCTACCGCGTGTTCCTGGAGATCTCCCCCCACCCCGTGGTCGCGCACTCAGTGACCGAGACGCTCGCGGAGAACGGGTTCGAGGACGTGTTCGTCGGCACGTCACTGCGCCGGAACCAGCCGGAGTCGCCGACCTTCCTCATCGCGCTGGGCACGGCGCACTGTCACGGCGTCGATGTGGACTGGAGCCGGCTGCAGCCGTCCGGCGGCCTGGCCGATCTGCCGCCGTACGCCTGGCAGCACCGCCGCCACTGGCGCGAAGCGTACACCGAGGACGACAACCGAGGGCACGACGTGCACTCCCACGCCCTGCTCGGAGCCGGGACCAGCCTCGCGGGCAGCCGGACCCGGGTGTGGCGGACCAGCTTGGAGGACGCCAACCGGCCCTACCCGGGCAGCCACGCCCTCAACGGGGTCGAGATCGTGCCCGCCGCCGTGCTGGTCAACACGTTCCTGCACGCGGTCGAGGACGAGGACGTCACGCTCACCGACGTGGAGATGATGCATCCGCTGATGACCGCGGAACGCAGGCAGATCCAGGTCGTGCACGAGCCTCCAGTGGTACGGCTCGCGGCCCGTACACCGGCCGGCCCCGACGAGCCCGAACCCGCCTGGCTGGTGCACGTCACCGCGGACGTGGCTGCTCCGGGCCAGGTGAAACCCGACGTGCTGCCGGACGCCGGCGCTCTCACCCCGATCGATCCCGGGTTCGTGCACAAGCGGCTGGCCACCGTCGGCGTGCCCTCGACGGGCTTCGACTGGACGATCGAGACGCTGCTGAGCGGAGACGGCGTGCTGCGGGCCACGGTCCGCACCGAGGAACCGGGGAGCTGGGCGCCGGCGCTGGACGCGGCGATGTCCGTGGCGCCCTGCGTGTTCCCCGGCGATCCGGTGCTGCGCATGGTCGTGCACATCGACGAGATGGTGCTGACCGGCACGCCACCCTCGACGGTGATCATCAACGCGGCCGTGGACCCGGCCGCCGACGACACCGTTCGGGCGCTCCTGGCCGATGTGGACGGCCGGGTGGTGGGACACCTTACGGGACTCCGCTATCCGGTGATCGACGCGCCCGCCTCGGCCGAGGAGGATCTCCGGGGGCCCGCGGAGGCGTTCGCCGGCCTGGCGCCCGAGGACCTGCGCGAGCGCGTCCTGCCCGAGATCCGCGCGGAGATCGCGGCCGTGATGAGGCTGGCCCCCGAGGACCTGGCGACCCGGCGTCCCCTTGTCGAGCAGGGGCTGGACTCGGTGATGACCGTCATGGTCCGGCGGCGCCTGGAGAAGCGCTTCGGCTGCCGTCTCCCCGCGACCCTGCTGTGGCAGCAGCCCACCATCTCCGCGATCGCGGACCACCTAGTGGGGCTTCTCACGACTCCGAGACCGGACGCGGCGGCGGAGACCGTTCCCGGGAGCATGCCCGCGATCGGGGGCTGAGGCCGCCGGAGGAAGGCCGAGCGAGCATGGTCAGGGTCACGTACCACCACCAGGCCGGATAGAGCCGGACCTGGCAACGCCACTCCTTCGGCGCCGTTGCCGCAGGAGTGGCGCCCCCAGCACGGGGCCGGATTGTTGGGCAGACTTGTCATGACCTATATCGACAAGTCTGGCGAGGTGACGTGACAGAGGCCGGCCCTCACCGACTTCGCGATCTTCTCGGACACCGGCGGCAGGCCGCGGCGGCCGCGCTGCTGGGAATGCTCCTGCTGCTGAGCGCCTCGGTGCCGACCCTGCCGGTCGCCCTCAACCGGATCACCGCCATCGCGTACGCGATCGAGGCCGGATGGCACCAACCCGGCTGGAAGGGCGGCGGGATCCCGTACTCCTGGGGCGGCGGTCACGGCGAGAGGCCTGGCCCCTCCCTCGGCACCTGCCAGGGCTACACGGGGGCGATCCGGCCCTGCCCGGCCACCCGGACCCTCGGCCTGGACTGCTCCGGTCTCACCCGCTGGGTCTACCATCTCGCCTACGGGCGCGACGTGCTGGGGCCCGGCAACACCGACGACCACGTGAAGCGACTCAAGAGGGTCCCCGCCGCCGTGGCCAGGCCGGGAGACCTCGTCTTCTACGGCAAGATCGGCAAGCGTAAGGTCAGCACCCATCATGTCGGCGTCTACGTCGGCCAGGGCAAGATGATCAATGCACGGAGGACCGGGACCGAGGTGCGGATCGATCGCGTCGCGGCCCTCGACGACCTCGCCGGCTACTTCCGCTACGCGGGAGCCCTCTGAGGTGCCTCGAAAGCGGGATGCCGCGAAGATGAGGTGCCGCGGAAACCGCGTGGCAGGAACACCCGGGATCCCGCACCGGGAAAGACATATCAACCGTAGGAGAGACATGCGTCTGGGCGTCATGTTCGATCGCGACCTTCCCCCCGAGTCGCTCATCCCCTTCTGCCGCCATCTGGACGCGGCCGAGGTGGACGACGTCTGGGTGGTGGAGGATCTCGGCTGGACCGGGGCGATCTCGTCGGCGGCCACCGCGCTCGCCGTCACCGAGCACCTGCGGGTGGGCATCGGGATCACCCCGGCGCCGCTGCGCAACCCCGCCCTGCTGGCCATGGAGCTGGGCAACCTGGCCCGCCTGCACCCGGGCCGGCTCGCGGCCGGCATCGGGCACGGCGTCCAGGACTGGATGCGCCAGGTGGGCGCACTCGCGCCCTCCCCGCTGGCACTGCTGGAGGAGACGATCACGGCGGTACGCGAGCTGCTGCGCGGTGAGACGGTCACCCTGGAGGGCAAGGCCGTACGGCTCGACGGGGTGCGCCTGGTGCATCCCCCCACCGTCGTGCCGCCGCTGCTGGCCGGGGTGCTGCGGCCCCGCTCGCTGGAACTGTCGGGACGGGTGGCGCAGGGCACGATCCTGCCCGAGGGGGTCGGTTCCGGGAAGATCGAGGAGGCCCTCACGCTGACCGGCGGGGGCGATCACGAGCTGGTGGTCTTCGTCAACCTCTACATCGGCGACGACGCCGCGACGGTCACCGCGCTGGCCGAGGGTTCCGCCGAGTTCCTGAAGGTCGCCCCGGACGAGGTGGTGATGGCGGTGGGTTCCGCCGAGGAGGCCGCCGACCAGGTCAGGTCACTGTGGGAGGCGGGTGCCCGCACCGTCGTGGTCCGCCCGTTCGGACCCGACCCGCTCCCCCAGGTCGACCTGCTGCTGGCCGAGCTCCGCTAGGTGGGTCGCCCCGGGCACCGGACAGCGGCACGGCCAGGGCTAGGAGCGGTTGCCCCGGACGCCGGTCAGGCGGCGCAGCACGTCCCACCAGAACGAGGCGCCGAACAGCAGCGCCACCATGGTGAGCAGGTAACCCGGCCAGTGGCCGGGGGTGACGAGCCGATCCCACCAGGCTCCGCCGTTCCAGTGAAAGGAAGGATCGTCGGAGCCGTCGGGCGGGATCGTGATGCTCACGATCGCGTGGTCGAAGATCTTGACCAGCGCCGGGGAGCTGAGGGACTCGGTCACGCACTGGTACGGCTCGGCGAGACCGCTCCCTGCTCCCGCGCACTTGTCCTTCAGCGCGGCGTACCCCTCCCCGCCGCCGCCCGCGATGGCGGCCACCCCGGCGCGGTAGGCGTTGTCGCGCAGCAGGGTCTTGCCGTACTCCAGCGCGTCCATGCTGAACAGCAGGGTCAGCACCAGACCCAGCGCGAACACCACCCACCTGACGTAGCGGGCGTAGAGGGTGGACAGGCGCTGCATCTCCCCGTTGAACCAGTCCTCGACGCCCTGCCGGAACTTCTGCGCGTCCCGCTGGGCACCCTGCCAGACGCCCTTGAGATGGCCCGCGAGCGGGCTGCGGATGGCCTCCAGCTTGGCGAGCAGGCCGTCGACCCCACCCTCCTCCGCGGCGACCAGCTCCATGACGGCACCGGAGAACCGCTCGGGCGGGATGTTCGCGATGCTGGTGCGGGTGCCCTTGGGGTGGTCGATCTCCTGGAGCCGTTCGTACAGCCGCGCGGTCATGTCGACCGCCGGCGTGGGCGGCTCCGCGCGGTCCTCGGCTGCGGGCCCACCGACGCCCGTCTCGTCGGATCCGATCTCCTCGGCGGTCTTTCCCGCGATGCCCTCCGGGGCGATCCCTTCGGCGATCTCCTCCGAGACCTTCTCCTCGGCGTTCTCGGTGGCCAGGACCGTGGCGGAGTCGACCCGCATCGGCTCGACCACGGCGGGCGCCGGATCGGGGCTGTGCGCCGGGCGCGGATCGTTACCGGAGAAGGGCAGCTTCGCGAAGACGTCGGCCACCTTCGACGGGATCCACGATCTGCCGTCCTCTGATGAGCCGTCCAGGGTGTCCCTGAGATAGGCCCAGAGGAACTTGCTGCGGATCCCGAGCAGCCGGACGATGGCCTCGTTGATCCCGCTCACCAGGAGCGACAGGAGCAGGAAGGCCAGGATCAGGCCGATGGCCAGATCAATGTAAACCGATATCAAAAGGATCACCCGGACCGTTGATACACGCCCGCCCCCGGCGGCGCAACGAGATCACCAAAACGGGTCGGTTTTCGTGACGATCCAGGTCGGGTGACAGGCATCCACTCCACCCCGGGGGGTGGGTCGCCGCCTCCTCGCGCGTGGCCGGAACAGGTGCCGGTCCCATCCGGCCGCGAGAACGGTCAGCCCTCGTAGAAGACGCGATCCACGACCCGGCGGGCCCGGCGGGTGGCTCGGCGGTAGTCGTCCACGAAGTCCTCCGTACCGTCGGGCGGGTAGCCGAGGGCGCGGGCGATGAGCATGCGCTCGCGGACGTCCACCGGGATCGTGTCCGAGGCCCGGCCCCGGACCACGACGATGGCGTCGCGGATGCGGGAGGCGAACCGCCATGCCTCGGCGAGCATCGCCTCGTCGGCCTCCGCGAGCAGGCCCTCGGCGACCGCCGCGCCCAGGGCCTCCAGGGTGCGGGTGGTCCGCAGCGCCGGGAGGCGCCCGGCGTGGCGGAGCTGGATGAGCTGGGCCACCCACTCCACGTCGGACAGCCCGCCGGGGCCGAGCTTGGTGTGCAGGGCGGGATCGGTGCCGCGCGGGAGCCGTTCGGCCTCCATCCGGGCCTTGAGCCTGCGGATCTCCAGCACCGCCGCCTCGGAGATGCCCTCGGGCGGATAGCGCAGCGGGTCGGCCAGGTGCAGCAGGCCGACCCCGAGCTCGGCGTCCCCGGCGGAGAAGCGGGCGCGCAGCAGCGCCTGCGACTCCCACGGCGAGGACCACCGCTCGTAGTAGGCAGCGTACGAGGCCAGGGTGCGGACCAGCGGCCCGGCCTTGCCCTCGGGGCGCAGGCCGGGGTCGATGAGCAGCGGCGGGTCGGGGGCGGGCAGGGCCAGCAGCCGGCGCAGCTCGTTGGCCACCTCGAACGCCATCTCGGTGGCCTCGCGCTCGGCCATCCCCGCCAGCGGAGAGTGCACGAACATCACGTCGGCGTCACTGCCGTAGGAGGACTCGATCCCGCCCAGGCGACCCATCGCGATCACCGCGAACCTGGTGCCCAGCGGGGTGCGGCGTTCCATCTCGACCTTGTCGATCGCGGCGTCGAGCGCGGCCTGGATCGTCACGTCGTTGAGCCCGGACAGCGTCTGGCCGACCTCCTCGATGTCGATGAGCCCGGCGAGGTCGGCGACGGCGGTGCGGAGCAGTTCCCTGCGGCGCAGCCCCCGGACCGCGGCCACCGCGCCCTCGGCGTCCCCCGGATGGCGGGCGACCACGGTCCGCGCCTCCGACAGCAGCGCCTCGGCGGGCCTGGGGGCCAGCTCGGTGTCCGAGCCGAGCATCGCGACCGACTCCGGTGCGTTCATCAGCAGTCCCGTCACGTAGCGACTGGTACCGAGCATCCGGGCCAGCTGCGAGGCCACCGCGGTCTCGTCGCGCAGCAGTCGCAGGTACCACGGGGTGGAGCCGAGCTTGTCGGAGACCTGACGGAAGCCGAGCAGGCCGGCGTCGGGGTCGGGGGCGTCGGCGAACCAGCCGAGCATGACCGGAAGGAGAGTGCGCTGGATCGCGGCACGGCGGGAGACGCCCGTGGTCAGCGCGCTGATGTGGCGTAGCGCCCCGGCCGGGTCGGTGTAGCCGAGCGCCTCCAGGCGGGCCTTGGCCGCGGCGGTGGAGAGCCGGTCCTCGGACTCGGGCAGCCGGGCCACCGCCTGCAACAGCGGCCGGTAGAACAGCTTCTCGTGCAGGCGCCGTGCCTCCATGGCGTGCCGCCGCCACCTGGTGGTGAACTCTCCCACCGGGTCGGCGGTCATGCCCAGGCTCCTGCCGAGGCGGCGCAGGTCGGCGTTGCCATCGGGCACCACATGCGTGCGGCGGAGCCGGTGCAGCTGGATGAGGTGCTCGACCTGGCGCAGGAAGGTGTACGCCTCGGCGAGGGCCTTGGCATCGTCCCTGCCCACGTAGCCGCCGCGGGAGAGGGCGGCGAGCGCGGGAAGCGTGGCACGGCGGCGCAGCAGCGGGTCGAGACGGCCGTGGACGAGCTGGAGCAGCTGCACCGCGAACTCGATGTCGCGCAGCCCGCCCGGCCCGAGCTTGAGCTGGCGCTCGGCCTCGCCGCCGCGGACGTGCTCCTCCACCCGGCGGCGCATGGCCTGCACGTCCTCGACGAACTTGTCCCGGGTGGCGGCCTGCCAGACCATCTCGTTCACCGCGGCGACGTACTGCTCTCCGAGTTCGGTGTCACCCGCGATCGGCCGTGCCTTCAGCAGTGCCTGAAACTCCCACGTCTTGGCCCAGCGCCGGTAGTAGGCCAGGTGGCTGGCGAGGGTGCGGACCAGCGGCCCGGCCTTGCCCTCGGGGCGCAGCGCCGCGTCGACCTCCCACAGCGCCCCTTCCGGGGTACTGGTCGAACAGGCGCGCATCATGCCCTGGGCCAGCCGGGTGGCGAGCTTGATGGCCCCGTGCTCGTCGAGGGAGTCGTCGGCCCCCTCTCTCGGCTCGGCCACGAAGACGACGTCGACGTCGCTGATGTAGTTGAGCTCGCGTGCCCCGCACTTGCCCATGCCGATGACGGCCAACCGCACCGCCCCCGCCTCCGGGTGCTCCGATCTGGCGACGGCGAGCCCCGCCTCCAGCGCGGCCCCGGCCAGGTCGGACAGCTCGGCGGTCACCTCCGACAGCGAGACGGCCCCGGCGACGTCGCGCGCGGCGAGGTGGAGCAGGCGGCCCCGGTAGGCGACGCGCAGCGCCGAGAGGGTGGCGGTGGAGGCGTCGGCGGCCCTCGGCTCGGGGTCGTCGGGCTCGGCGCCGACCGCGAGCAGCAGCTCCGCGCGGAGCTCCCCCTCGCCCGGGCGCTCCATCGCCGACACCCCGCAGAGCAGGCGCCAGTGCTCCGGGTGCCTGACGACATGGTCGCCGAGCGCGGCGCTGACGCCGAAGACGCCGAGCAACCGGGCACGCAGCCCGGAATCCGATCGGAGCGCTCCAAGAACGCTGGGGTCCTGCTCGGCCAGCCGGTTCAGCGAGGTGAGCGCCAGGTCGGGATCGGCCGTGGCGACCAGCGAGGTCAGCAGGTCGATGTCTCCGAAGGCCTCCGGCCCCAATTCGTCGAGCAGCCGCTCGGCCCTGGCCCCGTCGGCGAAGCCGAGCCTGGCCAGACGCCCGGCAGTCGTCTGCATCCGGGGCACGGTCTCCACCGACCCTCCATGGTCCTCGATCACAGGCACGGGTGCCCTTCCTCAATCCTTACCCCGAGCGATCAAAGGTGCACGCCCCTCACGGTCGCGTCGGCCTCGGCGCGCACCTCGGGCATTCGGAGCGTCGCCGCACAGGCTAATCCTGAAACTGTGCGGCGTCGTTAGCGGATTCGGAACGTAATCGCTCAGTCACGCGGTTTGGACGGCGGTGGCGAATCGCTCGGCGAGCGGCCTCCAGGCGGCGACGAGCCGCTCTCTGGCCTCCTTCACCTGCGTGTTGAGCTCCTCGACCGGGTGGCCCAGGTCGGTCAGGCGGTCGGCCGAGCCGGCCGTCCAGCCGGCGAAGATCTCCGGGGTGGCCTCGGGGTGGAACTGCACCGCCCAGGCGTTCTCCCCCAGCCGGTAGGCCTGGTTGGGGTAGGGGTCGCCGGTGGCCAGCGGCACCGCGCCCGCGGGGAGCCGCGTGATCGCGTCGCGGTGGTACTGGATGGCGGGAGCGGGGGCGAGGCCGGTGAACAGCGGGTCCGCCCCGGCGGCCGGCAGCGGGACGACCTCGGTCGCGCCCACCTCCAGCCCGTGCTCTCCGCGCTCGACGGCGCCACCGCAGGCGAGCGTCATGAGCTGGGCTCCCAGGCAGATCCCCAGGGTGGGCACGCCCGCCTCGACACAGCCGCGGATCAGGTCTCGGGTGGCGGGCAGCCAGGGGTACTGCTCGTCCTCCCAGGCCGCCGCCTCGCCGCCGAGGACGATCAGCCCGCCGGCGGCCCGCTCGGGCACGGCCTCGCCCAGGTAGGGCCGGACGACCTCGCAGGCGACCCCGGCTCCGGACAGCCATTCGGCGAGGAACCCGAGGCCCGCATCCGCCTCGTGCTCGATGACGGTAATTCTCATACGGCAATTATGGGCTCAAACAGGCACAAGAGCGGACGTAAGAAACCGGAGAACCGCCGCCCCTGAGCGGAGCACCCGCCGCCGTCACGCTCTCGGTGACCTGACCGGATCCAGATACATTGCCGAAGGGCCGCGTTCCCCCCTTCGCCGGAAGCAGGCGGAGGTCTCCAGTTCCAAGGAGTGCCATGAATCCCGTCCTGAGTGATGTCGAGGTCCCCGGCGGCGCGCTGCGCGTCGCCAGGTTCGGAACCGGGCCGCGCGTGATCGTGGCCGTGCACGGCATCACCGCCTCGCTCATGTCCTGGACCGGCGTCGCCCGCAGACTGCCCGCCGAATGGTCGCTGGTCGCGATGGACCTGCGCGGCCGTGGCCACAGCGCCGGGCTCCCCGGCCCGTACGGCCTGGCCGGGCACGCCGAGGACGTGAACCTCGTCGCCCGGTCCGTGGGCGCGGAGTCCGACATCGTGCTCACCGGCCACTCGATGGGCGCCTACGTCACCGCGCTCGCCGCGGCGGGCCACGACTACGCCAAGGTGGTGCTGGTCGACGGCGGGCTCCCGCTGCCGATGCCTCCCGGCGCGGACCCCGACGCGGTCATCGAGGCCACGCTCGGGCCCGCCATCGCCCGGCTGGCCCAGACCTTCCCGAGCGTCGACGCGTACGTGGACTTCTTCAAGGCCCACCCGGCCTTCGTCGGCGCGTGGACCGAGGAGGCGGAGGAGTACGTCCGCTACGACGCCTCGGGGCCGGAAGGCGCGGTGCGCTCGCGGGCGCGGCAGGAGCCGGTCCGCGAGGACGGCCGGTGGATGCTCACCGAGGGCGAGGCGATCGGTGCCGCGCTGCGGGCGATCACCTCGCCCCTGTCACTGCTGCGCGCCCCGAGGGGGCTGCTGAACCAGCCGGTCGGCATGTTGCCCGACGAGCTCGCCGCCGAGTGGACCGCGCGGGTGCCCTCGCTGAAGGACGAGGTGGTCGAGGACTGCAACCACTACACGATCCTCTTCGACGACCGCTGCGCCTCGCTGATCGCCGATCATCTCACCCGTTGACCGCAGGGAACGACGGGCACCCGTACCAGGCACTGCCCGGCCGATCCCGCCGTGGCGAGGATCGGTCGAGCGGGGCCTGGTAAGGCGGCCGCGGGCAAAGGACCCAGGGGGCAGGACCTAGGCGGGAGCGATCCAAACGGCCTTGGCGGCGGCGACCAGGGTGCCGTCGACCTCGTAGATGGCGCTCTCCCCGAAGAGCTTGCGTCCCTCGCGGCCGCTGGCGCGGGCGACGACGGAGTAGGTGCCGCCGGGATAGATCCGGCGGTGCAGCCGCGCGGTCAGCCGGCCGAGCAGGGCGAACTCGCCCGGCTGGAAGTGCGCCCAGCCGGTGGGGCAGTCGAGGGCGGCCCAGACGATCGCGTCGGGGACGGCGCCGTCCTCGTCGGTGACGGTCATCGGGACCCGCCAGCCGGCGGCGATCAGGCCGGTGCCGGACACCGGGCCGGGGAAGATCCGCAGGCCGTCGCCGGGATCGCGCAGACCACACGCGAAGCAGCCGGGGAAGGCGTGTTCGACGAGGCCGGCGAAGCCGCCCTCGGCCCGCGCCGCCTCGTTGAAGGGCACGAAGGCCGGTACGTCGAACTCCTCGGTGACCGTGATGGCCTCGACGAGGAGCCTCTCACCGTCGGTGAGGGTCGTGGTGTTGGCGAGGTGGCGCAGGGACAGCTCGGTATCCAGTGGCGTGGGCGCGTGCAGCGTGACCTCGACAGCCGAGTCGTGCCGGGCGCCGTGCAACGCCTCGGAGACCGTGCCCGCGATCCATCCGCCGTTCGCGGAGCCCTCGGGGCCGCGGAAACGCGCCGGAACGGTCAGCACGGTCTGCAGCTCGGCAGCCGTCGTCATGCCGCACCTCCTGTCGCCTTTTATGGCGATTAATCCTCAAAAATAACGGTATTCGGACTAGCCGATTTTACCGGACTGCTTGTACATACAGCCAACTCGGGGTCGATGACGCCTCGATTAGCAGCGGGTAACACCGGTATGACGTTCGGCGGGCGGCGTCGGATTACCCGCCTCCGCGGCGTGTCGGCACGCCGCCGGCAACGACCGTGCGGCACGGTCCGCGCGGTCGTTCCAGGCACGACGGGAGCCCACGACGCCCGCCGTGCCGGCAACGCGGAAGCGGCTAGAGAACCGGCAGGTAGCGGCCGAGCTCGAACTCGGTGACCTGGCGGCGGTATTCGTTCCACTCGGCGCGCTTGTTGCGCAGGAAGTAGTCGAAGACGTGCTCGCCGAGGGTCTCGGCGACGAGCTCGCTGCGCTCCATGACCGCGATGGCCTCGTCCAGCGACTGGGGCAGCGGCTGGATGCCCAGCGCCCTGCGCTCGACCGAGGTCAGCGCCCAGACATCGTCCTCGGCTCCGGGGGGCATCTCGTACCCCTCCTCGATTCCCTTCAGACCGGCCGCCAGGATCACGGCGAAGGCCAGGTAGGGGTTACAGGCGGAGTCGAGCGAGCGGAACTCGATGCGGGTCGAGCCGCCCTTGTGCGGCTTGTACATCGGCACCCGGACCAGGGCCGAGCGGTTGTTGTGGCCCCAGGAGATGTAGCTCGGGGCCTCGCCGCCGGCTCCGGCGATCGCCTCGGCGCCGCCCCAGAGCCGCTTGTAGGAGTTGACCCACTGGTTGCAGACCGCGGTGATCTCGGCGGCGTGCGCCAGCAGGCCACCTATGAAGGAGCGGCCGATCTTGGAGAGCTGGTAGTCGGCGCCCGGCTCGTAGAAGGCGTTACGGTCGCCCTCGAAGAGCGACATGTGGGTGTGCATGCCGGAGCCGGGATGCTCGGTGAAGGGCTTGGGCATGAAACTCGCCCAGATGCCCTGCTCCAGCGCGACCTCCTTCATGACCAGGCGGAAGGTCATGATGTTGTCGGCGGTGGTGAGCGCGTCGGCGTAGCGCAGGTCGATCTCCTGCTGGCCCGGACCGCCCTCGTGGTGGCTGTACTCGACGGAGATGCCCATCGACTCCAGCATCATGATCGCGTTACGCCGGAAGTCGTGGCCGGAGCTGTGCGGGGTGTGGTCGAAGTAGCCGCCGCCGTCGATCGGCTCGGGCCGCTCACTGCCCTCCGGCCGGTTCTTCAGCAGGAAGAACTCGATCTCCGGGTGGGTGTAGAAACTGAAGCCCATGTCGGAGGCCTTCGACAGGGTGCGCTTGAGCACCCAGCGCGGGTCCGCGTGCGAAGGCGAGCCGTCCGGCATGAGGATGTCGCAGAACATCCGGGCCGCCCCCGGCGTCTCGCTGCGCCACGGAAGGATCTGGAAGGTCGACGGGTCGGGCTTGGCGAGCATGTCCGACTCGTAGACCCGGGCGAAGCCCTCGATCGCCGAACCGTCGAAGCCGATGCCCTCGGCGAAGGCTCCCTCAAGTTCGGCCGGGGCGATGGCCACCGACTTCAGGAACCCGAGCACATCGGTGAACCACAGCCGGATGAACCGGATGTCGCGCTCCTCAAGGGTGCGGAGAACGAACTCCTGCTGGCGGTCCAAGGCTTCTCCTTCATTGCTGACGTGCTGCGACACGCCTGGTGGTCTATCAGTTTGCCCGCTAAGTGTTTCGCACACGTTACGAGGAAGAACAGTGAGATGCGCGTCGCGCCTCCGCTCGACAGACCCCGTCTCCTCTTACAGTGTGCGACCGGAGCCGCTGGAAGTTCGATCCGGGGGGGAAACGATGATGCGCACTGAAGTTCACGAACCACCGTACGCGGTCTCGTCACCGGTCAGGCTCACCGAACGCCTCGCGGCATTGACGATGCCCTGCCCCGTCCACCCGTCGATACACCTGGTCGAGGCCGCCGCGTCCGACTGGGCCCACGCGGCCGGGCTGACCCCCGACCCCGCCGCCTCCTGGCTGGCCGGGCGGGCTTTCGCCCGCTGCGAAACCCGCGCGGTCACGCTGCTCGCCCGCTGGCTGACCTGGGAGGCACGCCTGCGCGAGGAGCCTGCGGCGCTCACCTCGGTCCTCGCCGTGGCCGCGGGCGGCGAGCCGGGCACGGCACCGCTGACGCGGGCCTTCGCCGGTCTCTGGGGAGCGTGCGCCCCCCGGATGAGTGACGCGTGGCGCGAGCGCTTCACCGCCGGACTGGCCGCCGGCGCGCATCCGGCCGGCGAGCACGCGAACGCCTTCGGCCGCCGGCTGCTGGACCTGGTGGAGCCCTGCTACGGGGTGGAGGTGCCCGCCCCGGTACGGCGGAGCCCGCGCTGGCGGGCGCTCGTCGAGGCGAGCGGCGACGTGACCACCTGGTGCGCGGAGGCGGCGGCCGAACACGACGGCGCGAGAGGCGCCTTTCTGGAACGCTCCAACCGGATGGCGGAGGAGTGGGTGATCGACCGCGTAGCCACCCGGATGGAGGAGCTGTGGACGGCGGCCCGCGCGATCCCGGCGCTCACCGAGCGGCACGATCTCGGCTTCGCCGCCTCCCGGGAGGTGACGCGGGTGGCATGTGCTTTCTTGACCATTCCGAGGGCTTATCTGGAGTGGCTCCTGGAAACACCCCGCTATCGTCACTTAGGGTAACAGTTCGAGTTCATCAAGTGACGACGGAGTAAACGATGAGCACCAGGCTCCTCAATCGCAAGCTTGACCGTGCCTTCGAGCACATGGACGTCGACGGCAGCGGATCGATCGAGCGCGAGGACCTTCTCGGCCTCGGAGCCCGGATCCTCGTCGGCTTCGGTGAGTCGCCGACCTCCCCGGCCGGCAGCAGGCTCGCCCAGGGCTTCGAGGGGATCTGGCGGACACTGGCCGCGGAGATCGACACCGACGGCGACCGGGCGATCTCCCCGGAGGAGTTCCGCGCCGGCATGACCTCAGCGTTCGTCGAGGGCGACCGGTTCGACGCGGTCTTCGGACCCGCGGCCGAGGCGGTGGCCTGGCTGTGCGACACCGACGGCGACGGCGCCGTCGGGCTGGACGAGTTCTGGGTCATGATGGCCGCGTTCGGCACCTCCCGCGAGGACGTGACGGCCGCCTTCGAGCGGCTCGACGGCGACGGCGACGGCGCGGTGTCCGTGGGCGAACTGGTCGAGGCGACCCGGCAGTTCTACACGGGCACCGATCCGGACGTGGCCGGCAACTGGCTGTTCGGTCCGCTGTAGTGGCTCTCACCCCAACGTTCGGCGATCCCCTGACCTTTCCCCGACCCCACTCACAACCCTTGTCGCACTCCCTGCACCCGTCCCCCTCACCCGTCACGCGTCCCTTCGCCGCCCCGCCCCCCGGGACCGCGGGATGCCCGAAGCCGCCACCCCCCTCCGGGGTGGCCGCGGCTTCGCTGCTCCCCCTCGCCGAACTCGTACCGGCGATGTCGGCACCGTGCCGGATGCATCCCTCGGTCGACCTGATCGGCGCCGAGCTCACCGGCTGGGCCCGCGAGGCCGGGCTGGAGGCTCCCCCGCGCGCCGGGTTCGAGCGGATGGCGGGCCGGGCCTTCGCCGGGTTCGGCGTGGAGGCGGCGCTGCTGTTCGCCAAATGGCTGACCTGGCTGTTCCACTTCGACGACGAGTGGGACGAGAAGCCCGCCGGGCGCGCGGCCGAGATCGTGGAGGCCACCTTCGCCAGGCTCGACCTCGTCGCGCGCGCTCCCGTCCACGCCTCCTCGCCCGTCGAGATCGCCTTCGCCGACCTCTGGGAGATCACCGCGGGGCGGATGAGCACCCGGTGGCGGCACCGATTCCTGGCGGGGCTGGCTGCGCAGGGCGAGGCATGCCGCACCGAGGCCGAGAACCGGTGCGCGGGCCGGGTGCCCTCCCCCGCGGAGTATCCGCGGCTGCGGCGGGGCACCGCGGGCCCCTACCTGTTCGACCTGGTGGAGCCCTGCCTGGGGGTGGAGGTGCCCGCGGGACTGCGCGAGAGCACGACCTGGCGGACGCTGGTGGACGCCTGCAACGACGTCACCGCGTGGTGCAACGACGTCGCCTCGCATCACAAGGAGCGGGCCAACGGTGACGTGCACAACTATGTGACGGTCGCCGCGACCGCGTTCGGGCTCTCCGACGGCGCCGCCGTCACCTGGGTGAACGACCGGATCGCCGCCCGCGCCGAGGACCTGCGGATCTCCGCGCGCCGGCTGCCGGCGCTGTTCGACCGGTTCGAGCTGTCGATCGGCCAGGCCAGGGAGGTCAGCAAGGTCGCGTGCGCGTTCCTCGCGGCGCCGAGAGCACAGTTGGAATGGCTCCTGGAGTCCAGCCGGTACGACGTGCCGTGACCGGCCCGCTCCCACCCGGGCGGGCCCACCCGGGCGAGCCCGCCCGGGTGGGAGCGTGTCCTGCCCCAAGCCCCGCCGGCGATCGGACCGGCTCTAGGGCTCCGTACGAGATACGCCCTGCTTTGATCGCTTATTGATTGGGTTGCGCCTCAAGCCGGTTAAAGTCCTTCCAAGTACCAAATGAAGGGCCTGAACCACCATGCGCGGGCTGAACCTGTTGATCCAAAGGGTGACGCCTGTCCGGGGGCGGGTCGCGGCGGTGCTGATCACCAGCGCGTCCGTCGCGATGGTGTGCGTCAACGTCTGGGCCACGGCGCTGCTCCCACAGCCCTCCTACACGCCGCTGCCGTTCGCGCCGGAGGACGTGGCCGGCACCGCGTTCCCCATCCTCGGAGCGCTGCTGGTGTTCCAGCGGCCCCGGCTGGTCATCGGCTGGCTACTCTGCCTGGGCGGGCTGTTCTCCGCGCTGAACAGCCTCACCATGAACCTCGCCCTCCTGGGCGCGGCACGGGAGTGGGCGGTTCCGTCCGAGGCCATCTGGACGCTCGCGGGGTTGAACTGGAGACTGACCATCCTGTTCCTGGTCGTGCTGCTGCCGCTGCTCTACCCGGACGGAAGGCTGCCCTCCCCGCGCTGGCGGCCACTGATCTGGGCCTCGGTCGCCCTCCTGGCGCTCGACGTACTCGTCACGGACTTCATGTCCTTGCCGGGGAGAGGGGACACGTACCCCCTCAGGTTCTCCCTGGACATGCTCACCAACGCGGTGATCCTCCTGGCCTTCGCCTCGCTGGCCATGCGGTTTCGGCGGGCGGACGCCGAAGAGCGCAGGCAGATCCTGTGGCCGCTGGTCGCGATCGCCACGATCGTCGTCCCCTGGGTGCTCGGCAACCCGGTGTGGTGGCTGGCGTCGTTCACGATCCCGCTGGTCCCGCTCGCGATCACCTTCTCGGTACTGCGGTACCGCCTCTACGGGATCGACACGCTGATCACCAGGACTCTGGTCGGCGCGGGCCTGGTCGGCGTGATCGGCGGGGTGTACGTGGCGGTGGGTACCGCCTCCAGCCTGTTCCTGTCGGACGTGGACCGGATCGGCGGCCTGGTCGCCGCGCTCTGCGCGGGGGCGTTCTTCCACCCGATACGGCAGGTGCTCCAGCGCGGCGCCGATCGCCTGCTCTACGGCAGCAAGGGCGACCCGGTGACGCTGGCCGCCGAACTCGGGCGCAGGCTGCAGCACACCGATCCGGCGGGCGGGCTGACCGCCGCCCTGGAGGTGCTGCGCGACGGTCTGGCCGTCACCGGTACGGGCGTGCGCTTTTCCGGCGGCTGGCCCGAGGAGGCGACGGCGGGGACACTGGAGGAGGTGGCGCGCGACATCCGGCTCGTGTGGCACGGCGAGCCTGTCGGCCGCCTGCTCATCGGCCCGCCGGGGGCCAGGCGCCTGCCGGCCACGCACAACGAGCGGGTCATCGCCGTGCTCACGCCGTACGTGGCGGACGCGGCCCACGCGGTCCGGCTGGTCGGCGCGCTGCGGCGTTCCCGGGAGCGGATCGTCACCACCCGCGAGGAGGAACGCCGCCGCCTCCGCCGTGACCTGCACGACGGCCTCGGCCAGTCACTCAGCGGGATGGCGATGTCCATCAACGCGGCCAGGCACTCCCTGCGCGTCTCCCCCGAGACGGCCGAGCGTATGCTCAGCGAGCTGCGATCCGGCATGGACAGCGTCACCAGCGACATCAGGCACCTGGTGTACGGCCTGCGACCGCCCACCCTCGACGAGCTGGGCCTGGCCGGCGCGCTGGCGGAGATGGCGGGCCCCGGCGTCACCGTGGAGGTCAGGGGCGAGCTGTCGGGGCTGCCCGCCGCCACCGAGGTGGCCGCGTACCGGATCGCACAGGAGGCACTGACCAACGCCCGCAAGCACGCCGGTGCCGCGACGGTGCGGCTGTCGCTGGAACGCGGCGAGGACTCCTTGAGCATCCGGGTGCACGACGACGGGATCGGCATTCCCGCGGAGCGTCGCGCGGGGATCGGGCTGGCCTCGATGCGCGAGCGGGCCGCCGAACTCGGCGGGACATGCATGATCACGGCACCGCCCGAGGGGGGCACCACGGTCGAAGCTGTTCTTCCGGTGAACTTGAATGTGGAGATGTGACCACCGATGATTTCTTACAGCCTGCGAACGATGGTGAGTATTGCCCTATGACGTTGGCCCAGGTAGCTCTAGCCTTACGCCTGCAATGCTGACATTTCGTGCTCTCGGACCGTTCCAGGCGCGCCACGACGGCACGCTGCTCGATCTCGGCGGCCAGCGCCAGATGGCGGTGCTGGCCCGGCTCCTCGTAGCCGGTGGCCGCGCCGTCCCGGTGACCATGCTGATCGACGAGCTGTGGCCGGGTGAGCCTCCGACCCAGGCCCTGTCGACCATCCAGGGATACGTGTCGCGGCTGCGGCGCGCCCTGGAACCCGGCCGCGCGCCGCGGGAGGAGGCCGAGGTACTGGTCTCCGCCCCGCCGGGCTACGCGCTGCGCGCCTCAGCGGACCAGGTGGACTCCTGGATGTTCGAGAGCGCGGTCAAGGCCGGTGGCGAACCCGCCGAGGTGTGGGGGCGCCTGGAGACCGCCCTCGCGCTCTGGCGTGGTCCGGCCCTGGCCGAGTTCTCCGACCTGCCGTGGGCGGTGGCCGAGGCGGGCCGGTTGGAGGAGTTGCGGCTGATCGCGGTCGAACGCCGCGCCGACGCGGGACTCCTCCTCGGTCACTCCGGTGCCCTGGTCGCCGACCTGGAGGCGCACGCCTCGGCGCACCCGCTGCGGGAGGAGGCCTGGCGGCTGCTCGCGCTGGCCCTGTACCGCAACGGCAGGCAGGGGGACGCGCTGGGAGCGCTCCGACGGGCCAGGGGGATGCTCCGCGACGAGCTCGGCCTCGACCTCGGCGCCGCCCTGCAACGCCTGGAGTCCGACATGCTGGCCCAGGCCGTTCACCTCGACCCGCCCGCGGAGCCGGTCGCCGCGCGCACGGCGGAACCGGCGGCACCGCGCCCGACGGCCACCGAGGAGCGGGCGCGGGCGCTGCCCGGGCTGCGCATCGTGGTGGTGGACGACCAGGCACTGGTCCGCACCGGCCTGCGCGTGGTGCTGGACAGCGAGCCCGGCTTCGAGCTCGTCGGGGAGGCGGAGAACGGCGAGCAGGCGATCGCCGTGGTCCGGGAGACCGCTCCGGACCTGGTGCTGATGGACATCCAGATGCCCAGGCTGGACGGGCTGACCGCCGCGCGACGGATTCTGGCCGATGAGGCACCGCCGAAGGTCGTCATGATGACCACCTTCGGCACGGACGACAACCTCTACGCGGCGCTGCGCGCGGGGGTGAGCGGGTTCGTCCTCAAGACGTCGGCGCCCGAGCAGCTCATCACCGCGATACGAGCCGCGCAGGCAGGGGACGCGTTGATCGACCCCGCCGTCACCACCCGCCTGATCGCGGCCTTCGCCGGGCGCACCAACCCGTCCGCGCCACCCGGCCTGGCCGGTCTCGGGGACGCGGACCTCGACCTGATGAAGCTGGTCGCCAGGGGGCTGACCAACCGGCAGATCGCGGCGACCCTCGCGGTCTCCGAACGGTCGGTCTCACAGTCGGTGATCAAGCTGCTGGACCACCTCGGGCTGTTCGACCGGGCCCAGCTCGTCGTCACCGCGTACGAGTCCGGGCTGGTCAACCCCGGCGACGTGGGCAGATAGCGATGCACTCGCGGGCACGGGAGCACGGCCGGGTGCTCGACGGCGTCGGCGGCGTGCCCAGGCGGGCCGTCGACGCGCTCACCGTGACCGCGGGCCTCCCCGTCGAGCCCGCCGTGCCGCTCGCGCGCACTCTGCTGCGCTCGCCACGGCGGCTCGCCGCCGTGGCGAGCGCCGCCCTCGCCGTGGGACTCATCACGGGCGGGGTCGTGCTCTACCTCGATCTGCCGCCCGACTGGCAGCCGGAGCCGTCCATCGTGTCCCAGTTTACAACGGGGCTGATGTTTCCCGTGGTGAGTGCCTTCCTGCTGGCCCATCGCTCGCGTCCGGCCACGGCATGGCTGATGTGCGTGGGCGGCCTGATGTGCGCTGTCAGCTTCTTCTCCGGGTCGGCCATGTTCACCCTCGCGGCGGCGGGCGACCTGGCCGGCGCCGGCTACCTCCGCTGGTTCATGACCGCGGGAAGAGCGGGTCCATTCATGCTGGCGGTCCTGCTCCCGCTCTACTCACCCGACGGCCGGCTGCCCTCACGGCGCTGGCGGCCGGTGATGGTGGTCGCCGTGGTCGTGTTGGTGGCGGACACACTGCTCAACCTCACCCGTCCGGCACCGGACCCGGCGAGCTACCCCTGGCCGCGGATCATCCCCAACCCGCTCGCAGTGGATGTCCTGGCTCCCTACAACCTGGCGACACGCCAGGTGATCTCTCCCCTGTTCTCGGCCCTCGTGGTCCTGGCGCTGGTCTCCCTGGTGCTGCGTTTCCGGCGGGCCGATCCTGTGCTGCGCCGCCAGATCGCCTGGCCGCTGTTCGCGTTCACCATCCATGTCGCCTGCCTGCTCGCCGGACCCGACTGGTGGGCGGCCGCCGCGACCTGGGCCGGGCTGGTCCCCGTGGCCATCGCCTTCTCCGTGCTGCGCTACCGGCTCTACGGCATCGACACCGTGGTCAGCCGCGCCTTCGTCGCCGCCGGGCTGATCGCCGCGATCAGCGTCATCTACGCGGTGGGCGCGGTCGCCGGGCTGGCCCTGTCGGGATATGACCGGATCGGCGGCCTGATCGCGGCCCTGCTCGCCGGAGTGATCTTCCACCCGCTCCGGCACAGGCTCAGGGGCCTGGTGGACCGGCTCATGTACGGCACGCACGGCGACCCGCGGGCGTTCGCCGCGCGCCTGGCCAGGGAGGTCCGCGAGACCGAGCCGACCAACGCGCTCGCCGCCGTCGCCGCGGTGGTCAAGGACGGGCTGAGCGTCACCGGGGTCGCGGTCGAGGTGTACGACCCCGGCGCCAGGCAGGTACAGGTCGGCCTGCTGGGCCCGGCGCCACGCGGCGTACCGCTGGTCTGGCACGGCGAGCCGGTCGGGCTGCTGTTGCTGGGCTCCCCCGGCCCCCGCAGGTTCGCCGCGGCGTACAACGACCGCCTGATCGCGGTGGCCACGCCGTACGTCGCCGACGTGGTACACGCGGTGCGGACGACCGCCGACCTGCAGCACTCCCGGGAGCGTATCCTCGCCGCCCGCGAGGAGGAGCGCCGCCGCCTGCGCAGGGACCTGCACGACGGGCTCGGCCACGCGCTGACCGACATGGCGATGGCCATCAACATGGCCAGGATCAGCCTGCGCACCGCCCCCGACTCCGCCGACCGGCTCCTGACGGAGCTGCGCGACGGCATGGACGCGGTCAGCGAGGAGATCAGGGAACTGGTGTACGGCCTGCGACCGCCCACCCTCGACGATCTGGGCCTGGCGGGGGCCGTGCGGGCCCTCGCCCAGGAAGGCACACCGAGGGTCGCCGTGGAGACCGAGGGCAACCTTTCCGACCTGCCCGCGGCAGCCGAGGTGGCCGCCTACCGCATCGCGCAGGAGGGGCTCACCAACGTCCGCAAGCACGCGAGGGCCAGCTCCGCGGTCATCTCGCTGCGGCGCGGGGAGTCGCTGGTGGTGCGCGTCCAGGACGACGGGCACGGGCTGCCCACCGGCCCCCGCTCGGGAGTCGGGCTGCTCTCCATGCGCGAGCGCGCCGCCGAGCTGGGCGGGACCTGCGTGATCGGGGCGGCCCCCGGCGGCGGCACGGTCGTGGAGGCCGTGCTGCCGATCACAGTTGATCATTTGTAAACCTTTTGCCCCTTTCGGGACTCTAACTCCGTTAAGGAATTGACCCGAGGAGATCTCCTTGAAGTACTGGGCACTGGCCGCCGGCGCCGCACTCGCCGTGTCTGCCACCGCCACCCCCGCGGTGGCCTCACCCCGGACTGCCTCACCTCAGACGGCTCCCGTAGCGGGCGCCGTCTACTTCCGCTACGCCGGCAGCGGGGTCGAGGCGCTGACCCACCGGGGAGGCTGGAGCCGCCTGACCGCCGGAGACGGGGCCTTCGCCGGTCAGTTCGCGGTCGCGCCCGACGGCGGCAAGATCGCCTGGATCGACGACAAGAGCAGGCTGCACGTCAAGTCGGCCGCCGGGGACAAGGTGATCGCCAAGAACGCCGCCTACGGCGGCCCCTGCCTGACCCCCGCCTGGACCGCCGACGGCAGGCGGATCGCCTACCCGGTGCGGGGCACTGCCGAGGCCACCACCGTGGCCGTGGTCGGCGCCGACGGCAAGGGCCGGTTCAACGCCGGCAAGACCCTCGGTCCCTGTCACCTGACCTGGTCGGCCGACGGCAGGACTCTCGCCGGGTACGCGGGCGACGTCAACGGCGTCTACCTCCTGGACACCAGGCGGCGTGTCGCCAACCGCAACCCCGGCATCAAGCTCGCCAACCACGTGGAGAGCCTGTCGCCCGACAGCCGCAGGGTGGTGGTCAACGCCATCGGCCCGAACGCCCCGGGCGGTGACGGTTCCTGGCCGCTGTCGTTCTCCCCGTCGATCTACGACACCAAGACCGGGGCGAAGATCGCCATCCCGGTCAAGGGACGGCTGCTCGGCGCGCGTTACCTGCGCGACGGCCGCCTGGCGGTCCGCGTCAAGGGCACGACCGCCAACACGATCGTGATCCTCTCCCGCGCGGGCAAGGAGCTCCAGCGGGTGGCCGAGCCGGCGGGGGCGAGGAACCTCGGACTGGTCGGGGTCCTCGACTGACGCCTCCCCCCGCGTGAGACGACGCTGCCGGCAGGTTACTTTACGATCTTGATGACCCGCGCGTTGCCCGCCGGTCGGCAACCGGCCGGCAACCGGCCGGCAGAGCCCGGAACGTGCCGTTCTCGTCGCACCTCACCGGACTTCCCGGGCGGCCGCCGGACCTGGGCTGCGCCTTTCATCCTGATACGGCAGGTTACGTGGGTAAAACGCGCCCAGAGGGATCACCTGAACGGTGATCTCTTGGTACGTCCCAATAGGATGGGCACGTGGCTCAACTCCGTATCGCCCTGGCCCAGAGCAATCCCGCCGTCGGCGACCTGGCCGCCAACAGCGACAGGCTCGTCGAGTGGACCCGGCGCGCCGCGGACCGCGGCGCGCACCTGGTCGTCTTCACCGAGATGTTCCTGACCGGCTATCCCGTCGAGGACCTGGTGCTGCGCACCTCGTTCGTGGAGGCGTCGATCTCCGCGATCGAGAAGGCCGCGCGACGACTGGACGAGGCGGGACTCGGCGAGATCCCGGTCGTCGTCGGCTACGTGGACCGCGCGAATCTCGCCCCGCGCGTCGGCCAGCCCAAGGGCGCCCCGCTCGACGCGGCGGCGCTGCTCCACCGGGGCCGGGTGGTCGTCAAGACCGCCAAGCACCACCTGCCCAACTACGGCGTCTTCGACGAGTACCGCTACTTCGTCCGCGGCGACCGGCTGCCGATCTTCCGGTTGCACGGCGTCGACGTGGCGATCGCGGTCTGCGAGGACCTCTGGCAGGAGGGCGGCCCCGTCGCCGTGGCGGCCGAGGCCGGAGCCGGGCTGCTGGTGGTGCCGAACGCCTCACCCTACGAGAAGGAGAAGGACGACGTACGGCTGGCGCTGGTGGCCAGGCGCGCCCGCGAGGCCGGTTGCGTCCTCGCCTACGTCAACCAGGTCGGCGGCCAGGACGAGCTGGTCTTCGACGGCGACTCGCTCATCGTCTCCGCCTCCGGCGAGCTCATCGCGCGCGCGGCGCGCTTCTCCGAGGAACTGCTGGTCACGGACCTGGAGCTGCCCGAGGCCAGGTACGGAGGACTCGGGGAGTTCCAGGTGGACGCCGGGGACAACACCGTGATCACGGTGGAGCGGCTGGAGCTGTCGCCCCACCCCCTGGAGCCGTACGAGCCGGAGCCCCCCATGCTCGCCGAGCAGCTCGACGACACCGCCGAGATCTACTCGGCGCTGGTCCTCGCGGTCCGCGACTACGTCGCCAAGAACGGCTTCGGGTCGGTCATCCTGGGCCTGTCCGGCGGCATCGACTCGGCGCTGACCGCCACGATCGCCTCCGACGCCCTCGGCCCCGACCGGGTACACGCGGTGCTGATGCCGTCGCGCTACTCCTCCGACCACTCGCTGAGCGATGCCCAGGAGCTGGTCGACCGGCAGGGGATCAACGCCGGCACCGTGCCGATCGCCGACATCGTCAACGGCTTCGAGAAGGAGATCGAGCTCTCCGGCCTGGCCGCGGAGAACCTCCAGGCCCGGGTGCGCGGCATGCTCCTGATGAGCCTGTCCAACCAGCACGGCCACCTCGTCCTCACCACCGGCAACAAGAGCGAGCTGGCCACCGGCTATTCCACCCTCTACGGCGACTCCGCGGGCGGCTTCGCGCCCATCAAGGACGTGCTCAAGACCCTGGTCTGGGAGCTGTCGCGCTGGCGCAACGCCCAGGCGGGCCGCTCGGGTGAGTTCCTGCACCCCTTCGCGGTGCCGCCGATCCCGGAGAACTCGATCGAGAAGGAGCCCAGCGCGGAACTCCGCCCCGACCAGCGCGACACCGACTCCCTTCCCGAGTACGAAGTCCTGGACCGGCTGCTGGGCGACTACGTCGAGAAGGACATGGGCTCGGCCGAGCTGATCGCCGCCGGACACGACCCCGCGCTGGTCGCCCGGGTGATCCGCCTGGTCGACCTGGCCGAGTACAAGCGCCGCCAGTATCCCCCGGGCCCCAAGATCACCCCCAAGAACTTCGGCCGCGACCGCCGCCTCCCCATCACCAACCGCTGGCGCGAGACCACCGGCTGACCGGGATCTCCCACGGTCCCGGCCCGCGACCGTGGCTCCCTTCGCGACCGGCCGGACGTCGGCGTGGTGGGGTTGGAGAACGCGGGCGGGGGCGGAAGTCCGGTCCGACGTCGTGTGTCTCACCGGGCGAGGCAGAGCCGCGCCGGGTCTCAGCCGGGGCCGAGGCCGGTCAGGAGTTGGTCGACGATCCGTTCGGCCAGGTCGGAGGGGAGCTCGCCGTTCTCTTCCGGGCCCTCGGTGCGGATGTACCACATGATGGTGCCGACCACCGTCGCCATCGCGATGCGAACGTCGAGGTCGGCCCGGAGCTCGCCGGTGGCGATGCCGCGCCGCAGCAGGGCGGCCATCGCCGTCCTGCGCGGCTCGATGGTCGCCTGGCGGATGCGTTCCACCAGGCGCGGGTGCCGTTCGGCCTCGTTCATCGCGATGTTCATCACGCAGCGGTTGCGCGCGTCGCACGCGTCTTGCTGGAAGACCCGCATGTAGGTGATCAGATCCTCACGGACCGAGACGCCCCCCGGCGCGGGAAACGGCCTCTTGAGGGTCGCCAGCGCGTCAACGAGCAGGTCCTCCTTGCTGGACCAGCGCCGGTAGATGGTGGTCTTGCCGACCCCCGCGCGAGCGGCGATGCCCTCGATCGACAGTTCGGAGAGGCCGCTGCTCTCCCCGACCAGATCGAGGGTCGCGTCGATGATGGCCTTCTCCGCCCTGGCGCTGCGGGGACGGCCCGCGGGGCGGGTCGTCTGAGCCTGGGCTGTCCGAGCCTCGGCCATCTGGGTCTCGTCGGTGGTCGTCATCGCACACCTACACTACTGCCGGTTCCTTATCGCGATCTATGCCCCGCGGGGCGGGGGTCCCGGAGGACCTGCCGGGCAGCCACCTGAGCACCACCAGGGCTCCCACCAGCGCGATGGCCGCGGAGACGAGGGCGGTGACGTGCATGCCCTCGACGAAGGCGAGCTTCGCCGGTTCGATCAGCGCCGCACCCCGCTCGCCGAGGCCCTGGGCCACACCGAGCGTTCCGGTCAGCGACTCCCCGGCGATGTGCCTGAGCGGATCGGGCAGACCGGTCAGCGCGGGGGCGATCTGGTCGCGGTAGGTGGCCGAGAGCAGCGAGCCCAGCAGCGCGACGCCGAGCGCGCCGGCCACCTGGCGGACCGTGTTGCTCATGGCCGACCCGACGCCCGCCTTCTCCCTGGGGAGCGCCTCCATGATCGCGGTGGTCGCCGGGGGCATGATGTTGGCCATCGCCGCACCCTGGACGAAGAACACGATCTCCAGTACGAGGATCGGGGTGTGCTGGTCCATCAGCGAGTAAGAGGCCAGCGCGCCGGCCACGATGACCATGCTGACGGTGGCGGTCAGCCTGCCGCCGAAGCGCGTGGCCATCTGCTGGCTGAGCGGGGCGAAGATCAGCTGGGCGGCGGCGAAGGGGATCATCAGGGCGCCCGCCTGCAGCGCGCTGAAGCCCAGCACGATCTGCAGGTAGAAGACCAGGAAGAACATCGCGCCCATCATCGCGAAGAACACGATGCCGACCATGCCGACCGCGGTGGCGAAGCGCGGGTCGCGGAAGTAGCGGACGTCGAAGGCCGGGTGGTCGATGCGGCGCTCGTACCAGACGAAGACACCGAGCACGACGACGCCGAGGATCGTCGGGACGAGCACCTCCGCGCTGGCGATCGTGGCCAGCTCGCCGCCCCGGATGATGCCGTAGGTGACGGCGACCAGACCGACGATGGAGAGGATCACACCGACCGGGTCGAGCTTGGACGGGTGCGGGTCACGCGACTCGGGCACGACCAGGCCGATCAGCACCATGCTGACCAGCACGATCGGCAGGTTGATCAGGAAGACCGACCCCCACCAGAAGTGCTCGATGAGCAGCCCCCCGGTGATCGGCCCGATCGCCACGGCCAGACCCACGCCGCCGGCCCAGACACCGATCGCCTTGCCACGCTCCTGCGGGGGGAAGACGTTGGAGATGATGGCCAGCGTGGCCGGCATGATCGCGGCACCGCCGATGCCCATGAACGCCCGGGCGACGATCAGCTGCATGGGGTCCTGGGCGTAGGCGCTGGCCAGCGAGGCCAGGCCGAACAGGACCATGCCCACCATGAGCATGCGCCTGCGGCCGGTACGGTCGCCGATCACCCCGAAGGTGAACAGCAGGCCCGCGAAGACGAGCGTGTAGGAGTTGATCGCCCATTCCAGCTGGCTCTGGCTGGCTCCCAGGCCCACCTTCGGGTCGGCGATCGTCTTCAGCGCGACGTTGAGGATGGTGTTGTCGAGCACGACCGCCAGGAGGCTGAAGACCAGCACTCCCAGGATCTGCCACCGTCTCGGGTGACCAAGCTGTTGTTCCACGAAGGCCCCGTTTTTCGATACGTATGAGTTTCGAAACACTACCGTAGCGCCGCCTTTTTCGATACGCAACCGTGTCGTTTCGTATTTATCAGGACATATCGTGATACACGCACCATTGGGAGTGCGCCGGGGTTCAGGCGGCGATCGGGAGCGGCTCCTCGGCCGAGCTCTCGGCGCGCCGCCAGAACGGCACGGCGACCAGGACCATCAGCACGCAGCCCAGCCCGGCGGCGGCGAAGGCCCAACCGGGACCGGGGCCGTCGATGATCACACCCGCGATGGGCGCCGCGGAGGCGCCGCCGATCAACAGCGCCGTGCCGTGCAGGCCCATCGCCTCACCACGGGCCGCCGCGGGAACCCAGCGGCTCACGGTGTCGAGCGAGGAGGACAGCGCGGGGGCGCAGAGCACACCGGCCGGCAGCAGGGCCAGGACCAGCCAGTGCCAGTCGCCGCCGACCAGCCCTACCGGAATGGTGAGCACCCCCATGGCACCGATGAGAACCAGCGGCGACAGACCTCGGGGCAGCATGCCGTACACGAAACCGCCGATCAGCGAGTAGGCGCACCACAGGGCGATCGCCAGCCCGATCCATGCGGTGTCGCCGCCCTGCTTCATGGTCGCCACCAGGGACAGCTCGGTGGCGGCCAGCACGAACATCGCCGCCATGACGGTGCCGAGCAGTCCGAACATGCCCGGGGTGAGCCATTGGCGCCGCGCGACCCTCTCCGCCGGCTCACGGAGCTCCTCAGCCGAGCGGACGGGCGGGTTCAGCACGATCAGTGTCGTCCCCGACGCGACCAGGCCGGCCGCGACGAGGCCCATGGTGGGGATGCTGCCGAGGAGGGTCACCCCCGCGATCGCCAGGGCGGGACCGGCCATGTAGGAGAGCTCCACGATGATGGAGTCGAGGGAGAAACCCATCCGGCGCTGCTCGACCGGGACCAGCGCCGTGAGGCACTGCCTGATCACGCTGAACACCGGGAGGGCGAGCAGGCCCGCGGGCACCGCGGCGGCGAGCAGCACCGGGAACGGCATCGCCCACGCGGTCGACCAGAAGACGAGCTGGGCGAGCGTGGTCACCGCCAGCACCGGGCGCAGGCCGTGCCTGTCGACGAATCTGCCCGCCAGCGGTGAGCCGACGGCCATCCCCATGGTGCTCGTCATGGCCACCAGACCGGCCGCGCCGAAGCCGAGGCCGAGGCCGCCGGGGTCGACGACGTGCATCGTCAACGTGAGGGCGACCGCGGTCGAGGGAATGCGGGCGAGCAGCCCCACCAGCAGCAACGACCGCACGCCCGGCAGTGCCAGCAGGCGGCGGTAAGGTTCTACAGCCATTTTGATTACTTACCTCCGCCAGCATTGTGCCGTACGCACCCGACACTTCCGCCACCGGATTTACCTCGCGGGTGTGCGGTACGCCACCCACACCCCCGCCATCGGATTACCCGGCCGGTCGGGGCTGTTGAACCTGCCGAACGCGTGCAATCATCGGAACCGTCCGGGGACGCCATCAGGGGCGCCTCGAGACTTCACTGGAGGTCCCATGTCCTCTTCCTCCCCCAGCCGGCCGACCTCGCTCTACGGCGGCCAGGCCGGCCGAAGGATCACCGTACGCGACGTCGCCGCCGCCAAGGAGCGCGGCGAGCGGTGGCCGATGGTCACCGCGTACGACGCGATGACCGCCAGGGTCTTCGACGAGGCCGGCATCCCCGTGCTGCTCGTCGGCGACTCGGCGGCCATGGTCGTGTACGGCTACGACTCGACGCTCCCCGTATCGGTGGACGATCTCATGCCGCTGACCGCGGCCGTGGTGCGCGGCTCCTCCCGCGCGATGGTCGTGGCCGACCTGCCGTTCGGCTCCTACCAGGCATCTCCCCAGCAGGCCCTGGAGACGGCCGCCAGGTTCATGAAGGAGGCCGGTGCCCACGCGATCAAGCTTGAGGGTGGGCGGCGGGTGCTCCCCCAGGTCGAGACGCTGGTCTCGGCGGGCATTCCGGTGATGGCCCACCTGGGCCTGACCCCCCAGTCGGTCAACGCGCTCGGCGGCTACCGGGTGCAGGGCCGCGGCCAGTCGGGTGACGAGCTGATGGCCGACGCCAAGGACCTGGAGTACGCCGGAGCGTTCGCCGTGGTCCTGGAGTGCGTTCCCGCCGAGCTGGCCGAGCGGGTCACCTCCTCCCTGTCGATCCCGACGATCGGCATCGGTGCCGGGCCCGGCACCGACGCGCAGGTCCTCGTCTGGCAGGACCTGATGGGCCTGACCGCCAGCCCGGCCAGGTTCGTCAAGAAGTACTTCGACCTGGCCCACGAGATGGACCGGGCGGTGCGCAGCTTCGCCGACGAGGTGTCGACCGGCGCCTTCCCCGCTCCCGAGCACAGCTACAGCTGACGACTCCGGGCCCCGGCGTCCCAGGAAACCCTGGCGGCGCTGGGGCGTTCAGGCGCGGCGCGAGATCAGGCGAGCGTGGCGGGGTCGGTGTTGGCGCCGCACACGACCACGGCCACCCGCTCCCCTTCGGCCGGGGTGTAGACGCCGGACAGCAGAGCCGCGTACGCGGTGGCGCCCGCGTGCTCGGCGGCGATCCGGTGCTCCCGCCACATCTCGCGCCGTGCCTCGACGATGGCCTCCTCGGAGACCAGCAGGCTCCGTATCCCCGCCGCGCCCGTGATCTCACAGGCGATCTCGCCCGCCCGGCTCGCGCCCAGGGCGTCGGCCCCCACCCCCGCGACCTCGACCCCGACCGGCCGACCGGCCTCCAGCGCCCGGTGCAGGGTCGGGATGAGCTCGGGCTCGACGGCGACCACGCGGGCGTGGCCGTCGAGTGCGACGGTGATCCCGGCGACGAGCCCGCCGCCGCCGACCGCGACGAGGACCGTGTCGACTCCCCCGGTCTGCTCCAGGATCTCCAGGCCGACCGTGCCCTGCCCCGCGATCACCTCCGCCTGGTCGTAGGCGTGCACGTCCAGGGCACCGGTCTCGGCCGCGCGCTTGACAGACGCCTCGTAGGCGTCGGCGTAGACGGCACCGACCTGGGCCACCCGCGCGCCCAGCGCGCGCAGCCCGGCCACCTTCACCGGGCTGGACACCGTGGGCACGAAGATCTCCGCCGGGACACCGAGACCGCGTGCCACGTACGCCACCGCCAGGCCGTGGTTGCCCCCGCTCGCCGCGATCAACCCGGCCTCGGGGATCTCTCCCATGGACAGGGCGCGGTTGAAACCTCCTCGCGCCTTGAACGACCCCGAGTGCTGCAACCCCTCCAGCTTGAAGAACAGCCCCGGCGACACCTCGACCACCGGTGTGCGCCGGACGTACCCCGCGATGCGCTCGGCGGCCCGCCGCACGTCCCCGATCGACACGCTCACGCGCGTCCCCTTCCCACAAAGCGGCTCGGAAAGCGGCCACCCTTCCTGCGGCCCCGTGCCGCAGTCTAGGAGACAGCGTGGATCCCTCAGGCGAGCGCCTGCTCGAAATCGGCCCACAGGTCCTCGATGTGCTCGATGCCGACCGCCACCCGTACGGTGCCCGCACCGACCCCGTGCCGGGCGAGCTCCTCGGCCGTCAGGGAGCGGTGGGAGGTGGTCGCGGGGTGCAGGATGAGCGTCTCGACACCGCCGAGGGACGGGGCCAGCAGGGCCAGCCGCACCGAGCTCATGAACCGCTCGCCCGCCGCCTGGCCACCGACCAGGTCGAACGAGAAGACACCCCCGAAGTCCGGCAGGAGCTTGGCCGCCAGCTCGTACGAGGGATGCGAGGGCAGGCCCGGCCAGTGCACGACGGAGACCGCGGGGTGGTCGTTCAGCCGGGTGGCCAGCTCGCGGGTGTTGAAGCAGTGGCGCTCCATCCGCAGCGGCAGTGTCTGGATGCCGCGCAGGGTGAGCCAGGCGGCGAACGGATCCGCGGTGGCACCCAGCTTGACGTTGTAGGCCCACACCCTGCGGTACATCTCCTCCGCGGCGAAGACGGCGATCCCGCCGAGCACGTCGGTGTGCCCGCTCAGGTACTTGGTCGTGGAGTGCACCACGATGTCGGCTCCGTGCTCCAGCGGCCGGCACAGGATCGGTGAGGCGAAGGTGTTGTCGACCACGGAGACGAGTCCGGCCTCGCGTGCCGCCGCGCACATGCCCGGCAGGTCGGCGACCTGGGTCACCGGGTTGGCGATGGTCTCCAGGTAGACCAGCTTCGTCTCCGGCCGCACGGCCGCGCGCAGCGCCGCCGGGTCGTCCTCGGGGACGTAGGAGACCGAGATCCGGAAGCGCCGCTCCAGGTCGTTGATCATCGAGGCGGTGCCGCCGTAGAGCGCCTGCTGCGCGATCAGGTGATCACCGGGCTCCAGCAGCGCGAGCAGCACCGAGTTGATGGCCCCCATTCCGGAACCGGTGGCCACGGCCCCGGCACCGCCCTCCAGGCCGGCGACGGCCTCCTCCAGGGAGCGGACCGTCGGGTTCGACAGGCGCCCGTAGACGAAGGCCCCGTCCGGGCGGCCCATCCCGTCGGCGAAGACGGCCGGGTCGTCGAAGACGAAGCCGGAGGTCTGGTAGAGCGGCACCGTGATGGAACGGCTGCCGTTCAGCTGCGGCTGGGGAAGGTGGACGGTGCGGGTCTCCGGGCGAAAATCAGTCATGAGATAAGAATGTCCGGTTAACAGGCTGTTTGTCAGATCTGGTTGGTGCGATGTTCGTCATCAAAAGCACAGGTCACCCTGGCCCAGGACACCGGAAAGGCCACCGTGGCGGCGAGCACGGCGGCATCGTGGTCGAGGCTGTTCTCCCCATCCGGATATGATCGGCGTGGGCAGGCCGTCAGCTCGCGGCGCGGCGCTGGACGTACAGGGTCTGTTCGTCACCGGCGCGCCTGGAGGTCGCCCGGCAGGGTCTGCGCGTCGACCAGCCGGGCGTACGGCCCGGCGGCTGCCAGGAGTTCTTCGTGGCGGCCCGCCTCGACGACGCGACCCCGATCCACTACAAGGATCACATCGGCGTCCCGGACGGTGCTCAGCCGGTGTGCGATCACGATGCGTGTCTGCTCGAACCCGGTCAGGTTGGCCTCGATCTCGGCCTCGGTCATGGTGTCCAGGTGACTGGTGGCCTCGTCGAGCAGCAAGATCTCCGGCTTGGCGAGTAGCGCCCGGGCCAGGGCGATGCGCTGCCGTTGTCCGCCGGAGAGACCGCCGCCTTCGGTCAGCAGCGTCTTGTACCTCATGGGCATGGCCGCGATGTCCTCGTGCACGCAGGCCAGTCGGGCCGCCTCCGCCACCTCGTCCAGGGAGGCTTCCGGCGAGCCAAGGGAAATGTTGTCGAAGATCGTTCCGGTGAACAGGGCGGGTTCCTGGGTCACCACTCCGAACCGGCGGCGCAACAGGCCTGGATCCAGGCGGCCGGCCGGGACTCCGTTGTAGGAGATCTCTCCCTCGGTCGGCGGGAACAGCCCGAGCAGCAGGCGAGCGAGGGTGCTTTTCCCCGACCCGGACCGTCCGACCAGGGCGATCTTCTGCCCGGCGCGAACTCTCAGATCGACGCCCCGCACGATCCATGGGCTTTCCTGCGTGTACCGAAAACCGACCTGACGCAGCTCGATCGGGCTGTCCGCGCCATCGGCCTGACGGGGCGGGAGAGCGACACCTGATGAGGGGGACTCAGGATCGGTGTCCAATATGTCGGCCAGTCGTTCGGCCTGCACGCGGGCCATCTGGACGGCTCGTATGCTGCCGGTCAGCGATGCCAGCGGTGCCAGGGTCGCGGCGGCCAGCGCGAGGAGGCCGAGCATGGTGCCGGGGCTGAGGTGGTGGGTGACGACCTGCCAGGCGCCGGCCCACAGCAGGGTCAGGGGGGCGCCGAACCGCAGCGCGGCCAGGGCGGTGTCCTGGCCTCCCTGGGCGACTCCACTCCGCCATACCTGCCGCATTTGAACGCCGAGCAGACGCACCCAGCGGTCAAGGATATGAGGCTCGACCGCCGACGCTTTGATCGTCTCGATTCCCCGGACGGCCTCGATCAACTGTCCCTGGGCGTCGTTCCGTGCCTCGTGCTCCCGATGGGCCAGCTCACAGAGCCACCGGTGGGTGCCGACGAGCAGAAGGATCTGTGCCACCGCGAAGGCGATGAGCACTCCACCCAGGAGCGGGGAGCGCACGGTCACCACCACCATGTAGCCGACCGCGAGAGGCCCGTCGAGCAGAGCGGTCAGGGCCTGACCGGTGAGCATCTCCCGCAGAACGCTGACGCTTGAGATCCGCGAGACCAGGTCGGACGAGCTTCGATGGGCGAAGAACCGGAAAGGGAGCGCGAGCAGACGTTTCCCCAGATCGTCGAGCAGCGCGGTGTCCGCTCGGGTGCGTAATCTGACCAGTGCCCATGTCCGCACCCCGCCGACCACGAGCTGAGCGCATACCGCCGCGGCCACGCCGTACCCGAGCAAGGACAGCAGGTCGATCTCGCCGGCGGCCAGCACGTGGTCCACGACCAGCTCGGTCACGGCGGGCAGGACCAGCCCCAGGGCTTGCATGACAACGCTGAGCAGCGCGAGAAGGACCAGCACGCCGCGGTGACGTGACAGCAGGACGCGAGAGTACCGTACCCACCAGTTCCCGCGCTCGCCGAACCGCCCTCTAGAGAAGTCCGCCCCGGCCTCGAGGGTGAGCACCACACCGCTGTAGTTTCGAGCGAACTCCTCATGAGTGAGGCGTACCCGGCCCGGCCCCGGATCGACGATGGTGACGCGGGTTTCGCTCACGCGCTCGACCACCACGAAATGACTGTTACGCCAGTAGGCCACGGCGGGCAGCGGAATCGAGGCCATCTCCGTGGCTGGGGTGGACAGCGCACGAGTGGTCAGCCCACGCGCCCGAGCCGTGCGGACCAGGGTCAGCGCGCTCACCCCGTCCCGTCCGATGTCCATCTCCTCAGCCAGGGCGCGCACGGAGGTACGGTGCCCGTGAGCGCTGAGGACCATGGCGAGGCAGGCCGCTCCGCACTCGACCGCGCTGTGCTGAAGGATGATCGGAACTCTCACAGAACAATCAGTGTCGGGTGCTCTCCTTGCGTTTCACTTGGAGCCGGACCGCCGCCGCCTGGAGCCGGGCCACTACCTGGCCCGTTCCGAACGCCGTTCCGTTCGACGAGTCCTGACCGCCTGGATCCGTCGTCGAGGTGGTCGCGCTCGACCACGCGCGCATCGTGATCCCCCAAGCGAATCACAAGGGAATCAATAGCCCCATGCCGGAGAGTGAACCCACATGTAGCCCTTCCCGGGCTTCCGAAGAAGAGAGGACCCGCATGAGCGACGAACCGCGCACCCAGATCGGTGATATCGCGCCGGTCGGTGCGGAGCTCGAGGAGAGCACGCTGCGCACCATCAACGGCGGTCTCCCGGCCGAGCTGCAGACCTGGCAAGACCCGCCCGGCGTCTGCAAAACAGATGTCTACGGCTAAATGATCATTTGGTGCGGGGATGCCGTCGTGGCGTTCCCGCGCCGTCTCGCTTTCCTGGAGCGCCCCCCATGCCGATACCGGGTGTCCTGATCCTCACCAGCGAAGAGGATCCGCACGCCTTACATGTCCGCGCCCTGCTCGCCGACCGCGGCGCCCAGATCACGATCTTCGATCCCGGTGACTACCCCGTCAAGGCGCGCGTGGAACTGGCGTACACCGCTCGTGGTCTTGCCCGGCGCCTTCTGCGCACTCAAACAGGCACACTCGATCTGGACACTCTGACAGCCCTGTGGTGGCGGCGTCCGACACCACCTGCGACGCATCCCGACCTTACCGATCCCGCGGTGGCCGACTACGCCGCACGCGAGTGTCAGGACCTGCTCACAGATCTGTGGGAGCACCTGCCGTGCCGCAAGATGCCCGCGGACGATTCGGTGATCCGGCGGGCCGGACGCAAGCCCTCCCAGCTTCTCCTCGCGGCGGAACTGGGATTCGCGATCCCGGAGACCCTCATCGCGACCGAGGCCGAGGCGTTCTGGGAGTTCCATGAGCGCCATGACGGTCATGTCGTGACCAAGCCATTGGGCAAGCCGTGGGCGGAGAACCTGGTGGGGGGCGGCACGATCGCCCGGTTCTGCGAGCCGGTCTCCGCTCGTGACGTGGCGTACGCGGCCGCTCTGCGATTCTGCCCGGTCATTGTTCAACAGTACGTTCCCAAACGCCTGGAACTGCGGGTCACGGTCGTCGGTGAACAGGTGTTCGCCGCGGAGATCCATTCCCAGGTGGCCAACCGGTCCAGTTTGGATTGGCGCCGGTACGACATCGAGACCACCCCACACCGCATACACCGGCTTCCGGACAAGGTGGCTCGGCGCTGCCTGGATATGACAGAACGCCTGGGGCTCCTGTACGGGGCTTTCGACTTGATCCTCACCCCCGACGACCAGTACGTGTTCCTGGAGGTCAACCCCAACGGCCAATGGCTGTGGATCGAGCGGCTGACCGGTCTGCCGATCAGCCAGGCCATCTGTGACGTGCTATTGGAAGGAGCCTCATCGTGACCGCCGAGCTGCTCGAAAACGCCTTGGAGTGGTTGAGGGAGTTGGGCGACGTACGGCCAGAGGAGGCACGCGAACGACTTGGCGCGCTACGCGCCCGCTATCCGGGCATCGCCATGCGATTGGTGTGGCAGCGTGAGGCCGCCACAGACCAGTACCACTACGATCTGCTTTTTCCCTCGGCAGAGGGTACGACCTCGCTGGCGTTCGCCCCGGACCGGGCCATTCCATGGCCACTGCGGAACAGCCAGCGAGCAGGTGAGCAACTGGTGCTCCGGGTCAACGGCACCGACATGCTCATCGAGCAGGTCATCTCCCTGCTGGACGTCCTGTGGGACGACGCCGCTCTTTCCCGGCGTCTGGTCAACGCCTGCCTGATAGGACAGGCCGCGGATGTCGAGGACATCGACCTGCCCGACGACCGGTTGCAGGAGGCCATGGACGCCTTCCGCCGGGCTCGGGGATTGCTGACCGCGCAGGCGACCAGGGCATGGATGGCGGAGCGCGGTGTCAGCCATGCCCAGTTGGAGAGGATCGTCGCCGTTGAGGCCACGGTGGCGGCCCTGCGGCAGAGAGTGGCCGGTGAGCGGGTGGAGGACTTTTTCGCCGATCATCGTGACGCGTTCGACCGGCTGCGGGTCGTGAGATCACGGTATGCCGACCAGGCTCACGCCGAAGCCGCCGTGGCCCGGCTTCGCGCCGCGGATGTGCGGGGAGCCGAAGTGGTCGCCATGGCCACCGAGGAGTCCCTGGCTGGACTGGCCACCTCTCGGATAGAAGGCGGTTACCGGGAGGATCTCATCACCTCCTACGGTGCGAAGGCCGTGGAAGCGCGGGCGGGGACGGTCATCGGGCCTGCCGCTCTGGAGGGTGGTTTCTGCTTCGCGTACGTGCTGGCCGTGGAACCGGCGGTGCTGGATCGGTTCACCCGGAAGTTCATCGAAGAGCGGCTCTTAGACGAATGGCTGCGGGAACAGCGTCGGCACGCGCATGTGGAATGGTTTTGGGGTAGCAAGTCGCGCACCGATGAACTCACCGCCGACCTGCGATCCTGACGGGTCCGCCGTGATGCCGAGTGGTGCTTGAAAGTCGGCGTCGAGGCCGGTCGGCGAACCGCCCTGGTGCGGTGATGGCCGCGGTGGGCGGGTGCGCGGGCGGCCTCCTCCAGCGCCTTCACCAGCTCGCCGTCCAGGACCATCCCTGCGGCGTGGTGGAGTCCACGCTGACCAGGTCAAGGTCGGCCTGCCCACGGGCCACGGCCTCGGTGATCATCGCCTGCATCAGGTGCTCGAAGACGCCCGCCGTGGCCCATGAGCGGAACCGGTCGTAGACGGTGGACAGAGGTCTCCACGCGCCATGGCAACGGCCTACCAGGACCGGAGGCCAATGCGCAGGTGAATCCCTCTGACCTCAACTCCGTACAGGCCCTAGATGTCGGTGACCCGCAGGCCGGCGTGAGCCTTGTAGCGGCGGTTGATCGAGATGAAGTTGGCGGTCATCGCCTCGACCTGGTGGGCGTTGCGCAGGCGACCGCCGTACACGCCGCGCATGCCGGGGATGCGGCCCGCCAGCGCCTGGACGGTGTCGGTGGCCTCGCGGTCGTCGCCCAGCACGAGCACGTCCAGGTCGATCTTGTCGACCTCGGGGTCCAGCAGCAGGACGGCGGAGACGTGGTGGAAGGCGGCGACCACCCGGCTCTCGGTCAGGACCGCGGCCGCCTGCTGGGCGGCGCTGCCCTCCTCGACCGCGAGTGCGTACGCGCCCTGCTTGTCGAAGCCGAGCGGGTTGACGCAGTCGATGACGATCTTTCCGGCCAGCTCGGCACGGAGAGACTCCAGCGTGGAGCGGTGCCCGTCCCAGGGAATGGCCACGATCACCACGTCGGCCTCGGCCGCCACGGTCGGGTTGTCGGCGCCGCGCACCGATCCGCCGATGCTCGCCGCCGCCTCCTGAGCACGCTCGGCGCTGCGTGAGCCGATCAGCACGCTGTGCCCGGCGAGGGCGAACCGCCGCGCCAACCCCTTGCCCTGGTCCCCGGTCCCGCCCAGGATCCCGATCGAGATTCCCCCCACGTCCGGAATATCAGTGCTCACTCACCGCTCCTCATCATCCCCGACCCTCAAGATCGGACTTCATCGACCATATCGTCTGCCCCGAATCCTCTCAGGGGCGCATTCCCAGGATCATTGCGGGGGGGCTGGTGCACGATGGTGCCATGGACGCTGGGTCGGTGACACTGCTGCGCGAGATCCTGGCTTCGACGGGCTGGATCGAGCGGACCCGCGAGCTGGGCCTCGCCCTGCGCGCGACCCGCTCGGCCGGCGGCCTGCTGGTGGTCGGCACGCCCGAGGAGGAGCCCTGGCACCTGACCGCGCACCTGAGCGACGAGGCCAGGCTCTCCGGGCTGCCCCAGCTCTCCCCGACGCTGGTCCGCTGGGCGCCCGCCCCCGACGCGCCCGCGCACCTGCGGGTCGGGCTGGACCGGATCCGGCAGGCCGGACGGGGCGAGACCCTGTTCGTGGTCGCCGAGGAGCGCGCTCCCGAGGCGCTGCTGGAGCGGGTGAGCGACGCCCGCAGGACCGGCACGACGATCCTGGCCCTGGACGGCGGTGACACGGACCTTACCGGCTTGGCCCACGACGCGCTGACGGTCCCCGAACGGGCGCCGTTCTCCTTCGACGGGGCGCAGCATCTGGTGAGCATGGCCGCGGGCGAGGTCGAACGGCGCCCCACCCTGCGTGACCGCCTGGCCGGGCTGCTGGAGCGGGTCAGCGGCCCGCAGGTCACCGACTAGGCGTACCGGCCGCGCTCCGCCCTCAGTCGTCGTCCTCCCAGGCCTGGTCCTCCTTCTTCCAGTCCTCGTTCCGATCGGCCGCGGTCTTCAGCGCGTTGGCCGCGGCCTCGCGCGTCGGGTACGGTCCCATCCGGTCCTTGTTCGGGCAACCCTCGTCGGGTTCGACGGCCATGTGCTTCAGGCAGAACCACCATTGGTCACTCATGCGGCAATCCTGCCCAGTGGGAAGCGCAACTAGACTGTGGAACCATGACGACACTGCTCCAGCCCGGGCGGATCTCTCCCCTCCGCAGGGTTCCCTCTCACATCCAGCGGCCGGAGTACGTCGGGAAGAAAACCCCGAAGACCGGAGAGGCCGACGTCAAGACCCCCGAGATCGTCGAGCGGATGCGGATCGCGGGCAAGCTGGCGGCTCAGGCGCTCGAAGAGGTCGGCAAGCACGTGGCGCCCGGCGTCACCACCGACGAACTCGACCGGATCGGCCACGAGTTCCTCTGCGAGCGGGGAGCCTATCCCAGCACGCTCGGCTACCGGGGATATCCCAAGTCACTGTGCACCTCGATCAACGAGGTGATCTGCCACGGCATCCCTGACGACACCGTGCTGCGCGACGGCGACATCGTCAACGTCGACATCACCGCCTTCATCGGGGGCGTGCACGGCGACACCGACGCCACCTTCCTGGTCGGCGACGTCGACGAGGAGTCACGGCTGCTGGTCGAGCGCACCCGTGAGGCCACCAACCGGGCCATCAAGGCCATCGCCCCCGGCCGGCAGCTCAACGTGGCCGGTCGCGTGATCGAGGCCTACGCCAAGCGGTTCGGTTACGGCGTGGTCCGTGACTTCACCGGCCACGGCATCGGCACCACGTTCCACTCGGGCCTGATCGTCCCCCACTACGACGACCCGTCACTGGCGGTCACGCTGGAGCCGGGCATGACGTTCACGATCGAGCCCATGCTGACGCTCGGCACCATCGACTACGACGTCTGGCCCGACGGCTGGACCGCCGTCACCAAGGATCGCAAGCGGACCGCCCAGTTCGAGCACACCATTCTGGTGACCGAGACCGGCCACGAGATCCTGACACTGCCCTAAGGCCCTGTCCCTTGGATCTTTTGCCTACTGCGGTCGCCCAGGCGGCGCCTCGCCGCGTTGTCGTCGGTCACCGCAGCACGCTGCGGCTCCCTCCTCCGCCTCGCGAGGCACCACCTGGCCGATCCTCGCCACGGCAAGATCCGCGGGGCAGGCCCTAGGGGCGCTCGCCCGGCGCCGCGCCCGTTTTCGTGCCGGCTAGTCCTGGCGGGGCACCACTCCGGTGACCGTGGTTCCCGCGCCGGGAACACCGTTGACGCTGAGCGTGCCGCCGACCTGGTCGAAGTGGGCGTGCATTGCGGTGATGCCCCGGCCCTCGGCCGGGCCGAAGAAGCCGACGCCGTCGTCACTGACCGTCATGCGCAGGCCACTGGGGCCGAGGGTGACGGCGACGGCCACGACCCGCGCGCCGCTGTGCCGCTCGACGTTGGCGAGCGCCTCCTCGAGCGTGGCCATCACGGCCCTGGTGATCCCGGCCGGAACGTCGCCGGCGGGCAGCGCCCAGATCTCGACGGTGGTCCCGGTGCGCTCGGACCATTCGGTGAGATGCCCCTCAAGGGCCTGGGCCAGGCTACGACTCCGGCCCTCACGTACGCGCAGTTCCTCGGACACTGCTCAACCTTCCTGATGCACGTTGCAGCCACCGGCCCCCCGACCGAATATGTGACTGGGCGTGGCGCGCGATGACGAAGCGCTGCGCCCGCTGCGGTGAGCACGAGCCCCCTGAAACACCAGGCTACCGGGAGGCGTCCGAGAGAGGGCTGGAAGATAGCAGGCCGTGGCCGTCCGGCTATTTCACGCCGTCGCGCTTATTGAGTTTGGCCAGGTATTCATTGTAGGCATCGAGCTGGGCGTCGCCGCTGCCGCCGGTCCGGGCCGCGGCGGCGTCGGCCCGGCGGTCGGCCCGGCGGGCTTTGCGGTCGTCGGCGCGCCACCACTGGAAGGCCAGCGCGAGGAGCACGACGAGCGTCGGGATCTCGCCGAACCCCCAGGCGATGGCCCCGCCGGTCTGCTGATCCTCGACCGCGGAGGCGCCCCACGTCCTGCCCAGCTGGTCGTACCAGTCGGAGGCCAGCACGGTGGTCATGCTCATCAGCGCGATGCCGAAGAAGGCGTGGAACGGCATGGTCACGAACAGCAGGAGGAGCCGGGCCACGTGCGGCAACTGGTAGGGAGCCGGGTCGATACCGATGATCACCCAGAAGAACAGGGAGCCGCTGATCAGGAAGTGCACGGTCATCACGATGTGGCCGAGGTGCTCCTCCATCGCGGCGGCGAACAGCGGCGTGAAGTACAGCGCGTAGGTGGAGACGATGAAGATCGCGGTAGCGATCGCCGGGTGGGTGACGAAGCGGACGAACCTACTGTGCAGGATCGTGGTCAGCCACTCGCGGGGCCCTCGGTCGCCCCTGCGGGCGGCGGGCTTGAGAGCACGCAGGGCCAGGGTGACGGGCGCGCCGAGCACCAGGAAGATCGGCACCATCATCGACAGCGTCATGTGCTCGGCCATGTGCACGCTGAACAGCACCTTGGCGTAGCGGGCGACGCCACTCTGGGTGGCGATCAGCAGGATCAGCACACCGGTGAACCAGGCGGCCGTACGCCCCTTGGACCAGGAGTCGCCACGCCGGGTGAGCCGTACGACACCGGCGAGGTAGAGGCCGGCCAGCAGCGCGATGACCGTGCCGGAGAACAGGTCGAACCACCACAGCGAGGCCAGGTTGGCCAGCGAGATCTCCGGCGGCATCGTGTAGCCGAGCACCTCGAAGGCCCTGTCGACGGGCAGCACCGCCGGGGGCGGCGCGGTGCGGGAGAGCGCGACGGCCAGCCCGATGGCCGCGAACATGACGACGATCTCACCGGTGGCGAAGCGGACGAAGGTGCCGGGGCCGCCCGCGGCGAGCGACGGCAGGGTCCGCTTGCGGTGCCACCAGCCGACGGCGCCGAGCAGCGCGAACGCGACGGTCTTGGCCAGCAGCAGCAGGCCGTAGGCGGAGGTGAAGAGCTCGGAGACCGAGGTGAGCCTGGCCAGGACGCTGAACAGGCCGGACAGCCCCACTCCGACGAAGCACCACAGCGCCAGGGTCGAGAAGCGGGCGGCGGCGATCTCCAGGTACGGCTGCCGGCGCAGCGCGTGCGCGCAGAGCACCCCGAGGCCGCCCACCCAGAGCGCGAGGACGACGAGGTGGAGCGCGACACCGGTGGTGGCCAGGTCATGATTGGGCGAGGAGGCGGAGTGGCCGGTCAGCGCGGGCGGGAGCAGGGTGACCAGCGCGAGGATGAGCAGGCCGCCGGCCGCGCCTGCGGTGATCGCCCCTCGGGCGAAGAGCGCGATCGCGACCGAGAAGAGCACGACCAGGGTCAGCGCGATGCCCTGGGAGACCTGGCTGGCGAAGCTGGTGAGCTCGTTGCCGCCGAGCACGTCGGCCACCGGCAGCCCGAGCGCCTCGGAGAGGCTGAACACCATCGTGGCGGCGGCGGCCCCGGCCCAGACGAGGGCGATCCAGGAGGCGGCCTTGACGTAGCCGAGCGCGGGTTTGCCCAGCAGACCCTTGTCGTTGGGGAGCAGGATCGTGGCGGCCAGGAGTACACCGACGGTGAGCACGCCCGCCGCGTCCATCGCCAGCTTCGCCAGCGGCAGCCCCCAGCGGGTGAAGGCCCCCTGGTCGGGCAGGCCGGGAATGATGCGCGGGGTCGCGGCGCCTCCGGCGATCATGGCGATCACCAGGGCGGCGGCGGCCGCCACCGCGGCCGCCAGGGCGAGCCGCACGGCCCGGCTGTTCCCCGGCGTCTCGCTCTGTGCCGTCTGCGCGGCCCGCGCGGGCCCGCTCATGGCCGCTTCTTGTTGCGCATGCTGAGGAACATGCCGATGCCGACTCCGGTCACGCCTCCGACGATGATCCACATCCAGCCGGGCACGCCCTGCGAGGAGCCGGGCTCCTCGTCGCCGACCGCGGCGACCGGGCTGAGCGCGGCGGACGGCGCGTTCTCGGCCGGGGTCTCCGCGGTGACCGGGCTTTCGGCCGCCACCGGGGACTCGGAGGCGGCGGCGGACGGCGACGCTGATTCCGACGCCGATTCCGACGGGGAGGCGGAGCCGAGCAGGGTGAAGGGAATCTCACCCTCAATCGGGTGGCCGTCGGAGGAGACGACGCGATAGGCGATGACATAGTCACCTGGAGGGAGATCTTCCTTGACCTTCTGGGTCACCACCGTGCCGTCGACGACGGGTTTGCCGTCCTGGTGGTTCTCGTCCCCGGAACGTACGACGACGTTCGGGAAGCGCACCGAGGCGGTGAACGTCAGCTTCACCTCCTCCAGGCTCTCGACCTTGGCGCCCTTGGCGGGGTCACTGCTCTTGAGCCGGTCATGGGCGAGGGCCGGCGAGGCGAAGGCCGTGCCGAGCACGAGGGCGACGAGAAGCGCGAGGGCGACCGCGACAGGGGAAGTCTTCATGGCAACCACAAGGCTACCCAGGTGACCGCGCGGTCTCGACCCCCCTGTCCGATCTACCTTCGGCGCGGGTTCTCTGCCCCGCCCTACAGCCCGACGCCGGCCAGCGCCCGCCGGTAGGCGTCGACGCTCCGGTCCGGCTCGTCGATACGTTCCAGGACCCGGGCCGCGGTCAGCCAGGCATGGGCGGTGAAGCGGGTCTCCGGCGCCTGCTCCAGGCACTCCGTCCCGGCGAGCAGCTCCTGCGAGGCCTGCTCCTGCAGGCCCAGCTCCGCGAGGGTCTCACCGTGCAGCAGGCGGGCCTCCGCCTGCATGACCTTCGGCATGCCGTCGAGCAGATCGCAGACGAAGCGCATCCGCTCCTCGGCCCGTTCGGGCTGGGCGAGCAGCAGCTCCGCCCGGACGAGGTTCATCGCGCAGCGCATCTTGTCTATCGAGCTGGCAGAGCTCTCCGCCAGTTCCTTCTCCACCTTCAACAGCACATCACGCCAGGCCTCGGCCTCCATGGGCCGCACGATCAGCAGGACCTGGGCGTAGTCGCCGCGCAGCCGGGCCAGCCTTCGGGCGTCGCCGTACTCGGACTGGATGGCCAGGGCACGCTCGGCCTGCGTGACCGCCTCGTCGGCGTGGCCGCTCTCGACGGCGACGATCGCGGCGCCCCAGTGCGCCAGGGTGAGCGCCTGCGGGCTGGCGAGGAGCTCGGCGGCGGCGATCATCTCGGCGGAGAAGTGACGTGCCCGGAGCAGGTCACCGCGCTCGATGTAGGCCGCGAGCAGCTGGCCGCCCAACCGCATCAGACCGTCCGTCCAGGCCGGCCGGACCGCGCCGGTGAGGATCTCCTCGGGGACGTGCACCGCCCGGGCCAGGTCCCCGCTCTCCCGGTAACAGCGCGAGAGCGCGACCGCGACCGCGACGTGACGCTCGGGGCTCAGAGCCGCCTCGTCACTCTCGCGCAGCCCGTTGAGCAGGACGATCGCCTGCTCCAGGTCGCCGCAGGCCTCGGTCGAGAGGGCCAGGCCGTACTCGGCGTCCTGCCGCATCTGGGGCAGGCCCGCCAGCCCGCCGTCGGCGAGGAGTTCGGCGTAACGGGTGCGAGCCTCGACGACCTCGCCGTTGTCCATGGCCAGCTGCGCGTAGCTGAGCGCGAGCTCGATCTCCTGCATCTGCTCGGCCGTGACACCATTGATCAGATACGTAAGGGAACAGTCGAGTTTTTCGGCCAGCAGCTCCAGCACCGCGGGGGTCGGAGTACGCTTGCCACTCTCGATGAGAGATACGTAACTGTCCGACAGTTCTGGATGGGCGAGCTGCGCCTGGGAAAAACCACGTTGCCGGCGGACGGTTTTGATGCGCTGCCCCACCAAGTCTTGACCAGTCACGTTACCCCTTGAAAGATATCATTTGAGCAGCAGAACCTACGACAGGAGTCTCCCCGTGCGCCGACGTCTTGCCTTGTCTGCCCTCGCCATGCTATTTACGGCTGCTTTTGCCGTCACTGGCAATGCTACGACCGCGAGTGCTGATTCGTCTGCCCCCCCGAAGGACACCGGTAAGTATTCTTTGCAGACGAGCGCCGCCCAGGCCTACCTGGGCTGGGGCTACCCGGACTGAGCGACGGCTCAGCCCGCCGTAAAGACAGGGAACGGAAAGAACCCCTCCCGCCCTCGTGGAGAGCTTCCAGCCGGCGAGCCACTCCACCTGGCGGAACCGGTGCGGCCCGCACCGGTGTGAGCGTGCAGGCCTCCGGCGTGCACGCGCCACGAGACGGGACCCGCGGGTAGCGGCGGAGCCGGGATCCGGCCCCCTTCCGTGGAAGACCATCACCCTTCACGGAGGATCCCGGCCGCAGGCAACACCTACATATAGATCCCATTACATCCGTATAGATTTTATTGCAGGTCACGGCTCGAACCGAGGGGGGCAGCGGCGCCCACCCGCCCCCTCTCATCGGCCATGCCTTTCCGCCCGCCTTTCATCGCCGACCGGCCCGCGGGCCGGTCGGCTCGCGGAATTCGAGCCGCCTCCCCGTGCCGCCGACCGGTCCGCGGGCTTGTCGACTCACGGAATCCATGTCGCCGCCCCCCGTGTCACCGGCCGCGTCTCTCGACACCCCGCTTTTAAACCAGCCATTACTCTAGAAATACATTGAACTAATCCGCTATCAAGTCAATGTCCTAAACCGGTCAGCCGACTTCCCCGAAGACGGAGCGGCCTGTCCACTTCAGGCAGGGAAAAGCCCCCCCGGATGAAGCCGCGAGCGCGGCCTGCCCGGGGAGAGGTCGCGGGACGGCCCGCCCCCCGTGCCCGCCCTCGCCTCGTCCCCCTCGGATCCCGGCCTCCTGCTCGGCCCCACGCGGCCCGTCCCCGGGCATCTCTAGATGATCTCTAGGATCGCCTGCGACAGTCGGAAGGCGGGAATTCCAGAAAGATCCGGCGAGGACCACCGGCCGGGATTCTGTTGCTCCGGGCCTCCGGTCCGAGAATCCCTTTCCTGGCGGCTCTCTCGTCATCGCGGACCGGAACGACAGGACGGAGGGACGATCGATGGACGACTCTCCTTCACGCGCGTACGACGGTGGATCCAGCACACGTGCCACGTGCCTCCCCTTCCGCATCGCGAATCACCCCGGAAATTCATCGGAGTCCGATCCGAGAGCGGCGTCACCTGCCGGGAGGAACACGCGGGTGTTCGGTCAAGCGCAGTTCGCGAGGGGCACATGACCCATTCTTTCCTGACCTCTCCCTCGGCCGGAGGGAGAGACCAGATCCGGCCCGATATCAACACCCTCTGCTCGTCCGCGAGGCGTAGCGTGGCCGTTCTCCTGCCCAATCCCAGAACCGGCGTCGCGTTTTCCCGCATCTTCAATTCGGCTGTCATTCCACCTGGCGTGCGGACGAGGGTCGTCATCGGCTCATCGTCCGGGGCGGCCGGTTTCCCCGAGTCGGTGGAACTGAGGGTCGATCCGCTGATCTCCGAGAGATTCCTGATGATCGACGGCCTCGTCGCCATGACCGGCCACACCTCCCGGATGGCGGTGGTGCGCACCCCCGCACTGGTCACGTTGCTGGGAGAGCTGTTCGAGCGCGTCTGGTCACAGGCCGCACCACGCCGCGAGCGGGAGCCGCTGTCCTCGCTGACGGACCAGGAAAGGACCGTTCTAAGGATGTCCGCGGAGGGCCTGACGGACGAGGTGATCGCCCGCCACCTCGGCCTGACCTCCCGCACCGTACGCCGCCACATGGCCACCGCGATGGAGCGGGTCGGAGCGCAGAGCAGATTCCAGGCGGGAGTCCGTATCGCCAAGGCGGGGATCGTCTAGGCGATCAGCGGGGGACTCCGCGCCGCGAACTTGTCAGATAAGGTCGTTCTCCTCGACTTCGCTGTGTCATGCCCAACCGCGTGTGGAGGCCTGGTGGACGAAACGGAAGCCATTACCACCACCGGCGAAGACCTTCCCGCGGAGAGACTCGGCGTCGACGTTCTGGGACCGGTGACCGGCCGGAGGGGTTCACTCGAGCTCGACCTGGGAGAGCCCAGGCAGCAGGCCGTCCTCTGCATCCTGGCGATCAACGCGGGACAGCCGGTCACCAGAGACCGGCTGATCGACGGAGTATGGGGAGAGCGGCCGCCGAAGACGGCGGAACAGAGCGTCTACACGTACGTGTCCAGGCTGAGACGGGCACTGGACCCGGACCGGGATCCGCGGAGACCTTCGAGGCCGCTGGTCTCCGTCCCCGGCGGATACTCGCTGCGGCTCGCGCCGGAGCAGGTGGACGCCCTGGTCTTCGAGCGCTGCCTTGACCTGGCCAGGAAGTCGCACGCGAAGGACTCGTACGAGACCGCCCTGCACTCCCTGAACAGGGCCTCGGAACTGTGGCGGGGCACGTGCCTGGGCGGGATTCCCGGTCCGTTCGCCGAGTTCGAGCGGCACAGGTTGAACGAACTACGCCTGACCTCGCTGGAGCTGCACGCGGACCTGCTGCTCCTGCTCCGGCGCCCCCAGGAGGCCGCGGCCCGGCTGGCCCCCCTGATCCGCGAGCACCCGCTGCGCGAAAGGCTCCGCGAGCTGCACATGGTCGCGCTTTACCGCTGCGGCCGGCAGGTGGAGGCGCTGAAGGTCTATCAGGAGATCCGGCACCTGCTGGCCGAGGAGTTCGGCATCCAGCCGCACGAGAGTCTCCGCAGGTGCCATGAGCTGATCTTACGCGCCGACCCCCTGCTCGATCTGCCCTCGGCGACGCTCCCCACGCTCCCGGAGCGGGTTCCCCCGCTCCGGGAGCCCTCGCATTCGCGGCACCGCGCCGCCGCCCGGGGAAAGGTGGCTCACCAGTTGCCGCGCGACCCCACCGACTTCGTCGGACGTGCGGAGGAGCTCGTGCGGCTGAGAACGCTGCTCTCTCCCTGGGACGGCCGCCCGCCCCGGCACGTCGTCGCGATCACCGGGGCACCCGGATCCGGCAAGTCGACCCTGGCGCTCCGGGCCGCGCACCTGGTCCGCGACCGTTTCCCCGACGGGCAGCTGTACGTGAACCTGCGCGGGGCGACGCCGGGCATGAGGCGGCTGGAACCGATCGAGGTGATCAGCAGGTTCCTGCGCGATCTTGGTACGCCCCAGCGTGACATTCCCGCCGACCTCGATGAGGCCGCCGCCCTGTGGCGCGGCGAACTCGACGGCCGCGAGACCCTCGTCGTGCTGGACGACGCCGCCGATGAGGCCCAGATCCGCCCGCTGCTGTCGGTGCCGATGGGCAACACGATCCTGACGACCAGCCGGGAGAGCTTCACCCTGCTCGACGACTGTGCCCGTATACCGATCTCCAGGATGCGGCGCGCCGAGTCCTCCACGATGCTCGCGAGACTGATCGGGGAGGAGCGGGTCGCCGAGGACGTTCAGGCGACGGCGCGCCTGATCGACCTCTGCGGAGGCCTGCCACTGGCCGTCGGCATCGCGGGAGCCCGGCTGGCGAACCGGCCGCGCTGGGGCGTTGTCGATCTGGTGAGCCGGCTGGAGGACGAGCGGGGGCGGCTGCGGGAGCTGGCGGCGGGCGATCTCGCGGTCCGATCCAGCCTCGCGGTCAGTCACGACATGCTCGCCGGCAGCGACCACCACCTTGACCGGACGGCCGCCCGCGCGCTGCGCGCGCTCGGCGTGCTGCAGACGGCCGACGTGACGGCACCTGTCGTCGGCGCCCTGCTGGATGTCCCCGCGGACACCGCGGAGCGCGCGATGGAACGGCTGGTCGACGCGCACCTGCTGGAGGAGGACGAGCCGGGAAGGTACCGGCCGCACGACCTGATCCGGCTGTTCGCCGGCGAGCAGGTCGCACGCGAGGAGACGGAGACGGATCGTGACGCCATGCTGGACCGGGCGCTGAGCTTCTATGTCGGGACCACCCGGCTGGCCGTGAAGCTGGCCCGCTACCCTCGCGCGGAGTCGGCGGACGTCGATCTCGGTGCCGATCCTCTCCCGCTCGGCTCGTACCAGGAGGCCCACGAGTGGCTGAACCGGGAACAGGCCAATCTCCTGTCCGCCGCCTTCCAGGCGATGTCCGCTCCCCGGGAGCGGACATCGCGTCTCGGCGTCGCCCTGGTCTTCGCGCTCTTCTGGCACCTCCACCACGCCGGCCTTCCCGCTCGTCTCCTCACCATCAGCCGGCGGACCCTCGTGGCCGGGCAGCGGCTGGAGGATCGCCGGCTTGAGGCGGGGGCGCACAGCCTCGTGGGCCTCGCACTGAACATGGTCGGCCGTCTCGAAGAGGCCCTGCGCCACTTCCGGCAGCACCTGATCCTGTGCCGTCGGCTCTCCGAGCGGCATGGTGAGCAGAAGGCGCTGGGCAACCTCGCCATGAACTACCTCGCACTCGGCTGCTACGAGAAGTGCATCGACTGCGCCGAGAAGCAGCGGGAGGTCGCGGACGCGATCGGGTACAGGTCGGGCGAGCACTACGCGCTCACCATGATCGGTTCGGGATACCACGGCCTGCGCCGGTTCGAGCAGGCACTGGCCATGCTGGACGAGGCCCTGTTCAAGTGCCGCAGGGACGGCAACCTGTATCAGGAGACGGCCGTGCACGAGAGGCTCGGCGGCGTTCACCTCGACCTGGGGGACGCCGCGGCGGCCAGGGCCTCCTTCGAGGCCGGCCTCGACTGCGCGCGCGCCGCACAGGTGGTCGTCGCCGAACCGTACCTGCTGCTCGGCCTGGCCCGCTCCCTGCGGCTCCTCGGCGAGGTGGAGCAGGCCGTGACCTACCTGGGGCGTTCCGTCGCGTCCGCCAGGGCGACGGGGAACGACGAGGTGGAGAAGGAGGCGTCGGCGGAGCGGGCGGCCATCGGGGCCACCCGCGAGAAACCGTCCACCGCCCCGGGCCGGATGATGGCTCTCTGAGGACCGCGAGCCCAACGGGCTGATCACGCGCACCCGGCCGGGCACAACCGTAAGAGTCGCTAACGACCGCCTCCCGCGTTCCCCCGGGTCTGCCATGTCCGGCCCCGTACCCGGCTGATGTACTACCAGAGTGAGCGGCATCGAAACGCGGCAGAGCCTGGGCATCGGCGAGAGCGTCCTGCGTCCCGACGGGACGCTGAAGGTCACGGGCGAGTTCGCCTACTCCTCCGACCTGTATCTGGCGGACATGATCTGGGGGGTCACCCTGCGCAGCCCGCACCCGTCGGCGTGGATCCGCTCGATCGACGTCGGCCCCGCGCTGGCCATGCCCGGCGTTTACGCGGTGCTCACCCACGAGGACGTGCCCGGCGAGAGGTTCTACGGGCTGGACCACAGGGACCAGCCGGTGCTCGCCATCGACCAGGTCCGCTACCAGGGTGAGCCGGTCGCGCTGATCGCCGCCGACCACCCCGAGCGCGCCAGGAGGGCGGCCGAGGCCGTCATCGTGGAGTACGAGGTCCGCGAGGCCGTCACCGACCCGCGCCGGGCCGCCTTCGACACCTCCTGTCCCGCGGTCCACGAGCGCGGCAACGTGCTGCGCCACCAGCCGATCCGGGTCGGCTCCACGTTCGAGGCCCCGGTGGTGGTCACCGGCGAGTACGAGGTCGGCATGCAGGACCAGGCCTTCCTCGGCCCGGAGTCCGGGCTGGCCGTACCCGCCGAGGACGGCGGGGTGGACCTGTACGTCGCCACGCAGTGGCTGCACGCCGACCGGGGCCAGATCGCGCCGTGCCTGGGACTGCCCGAGGAGAAGGTGCGGCTCTCGCTGGCCGGGGTGGGCGGCGCGTTCGGCGCCCGTGAGGATCTGTCCATGCAGGTCCACGCGTGCATGCTGGCCCTGCGCACGGGCCGTCCCGTGAAGATCGTCTACAACCGCGAGGAGTCCTTCTACGGCCACGTCCACCGGCACCCGGCCCGGATGCGCTACGAGCACGGCGCCACCCGCGAGGGCAGGCTGCTGTACGTCAGGGCGGAGATCCTGCTGGACGGCGGCGCCTACTGCTCCACCTCCCCGGCCGTGGTCGGCAACGCGGCCTCGCTGGGGGTCGGCCCCTACGAGGTGGACAACGTGTGGATCGACGCCTACGGCGTCTACACCAACAACCCGCCCTGCGGGGCGATGCGCGGTTTCGGCGCGGTGCAGGCCTGCTACGCCTACGAGTCGCAGATGGACAGGCTGGCCGAGGCGTGCGGGATCTCCCCCGTCGAGGTCAGAATCCGCAACGCGGTCTCCCAGGGGTCGAGGCTGGCCACCGGGCAGGTGATCGATTCACCCGCGCCGCTGGCCGAGATGCTCGCGGAACTCGCCGCGATGCCGCTGCCCGCCGCCCCCGCCGCCCCCACCGCCTCGGACGACGCGGGCGGGACGGACCTGCTGAACATGCCGGGCGGCATCTCACAGACCACCCACGGCGAGGGCGTGCGGCGCGGGGTCGGCTACGGCGTGGGTATCAAGAACATCTGCTTCTCCGAGGGCTTCGACGACCACTCGACCGCCAGGGTGCGGGTGGAGCTGATCGGCGGGGAGCCGCACGTCCTGGTGCACACGGCGGCGGCCGAGGTGGGACAGGGTCTGCTGGTGGTCCAGGAGCAGATCGCCAGGACCGAGCTGGGGATCGACACGGTGACGGTCGCGCGGGCGGACACCTCCGTCGGGTCGGCCGGGTCCTCGTCGGCGTCCCGCCAGTCCTACGTCACCGGTGGTGCGGTCAGGGCTGCCTGCCAGGCCGTGCGGGAGCGGCTGGACAAGCTGCGGGCCGACGGATCGTCGCTGGTGCAGGCTCTGGAGCTGGCCGGGGCCGTGGAGGAGACCAGGGAGTACCGGCATCGGCCCACCTTCCCGCTGGATCCCCTCACCGGGCAGGGCGACTCCCACACCCAGCTCGCGCTGTGCGTGCACCGCGCGGTCGTGGACGTGGACGTGGAGCTCGGCCTGGTCAAGGTGGTGGAGCTGGCCGCGGTCCAGGACGTGGGCCGGATCATGAACCCGCTCGCGCTGGAGGGCCAGATCCACGGCGGTTCGGCCCAGGGGCTGGGGTTGGCGCTCATGGAGGAGATCCAGGTCCAGGACGGGGTGGTGCGAAACCCCTCGTTCACCGACTACCTGATCCCCACCATCCTCGACATGCCGCCGATGCGGGTGTCGATCCTGGAGAACCCGGACCCGCACGCCCCCTACGGCCTGCGCGGCGCGGGCGAGCCGCCCACCCTCTCGTCCACCCCCGCGGTGGCCGCCGCCGTACGGGCCGCGACCGGCCTGCCGCTGCCCCGGGTGCCCATTCGCCCCCATGACATCGCCTTGAACGGGTAAGAACCGCCCATCCCCTCCACGTCCGGAGGGGAGACCATGGATCGCTTCTTCGAGCTTTCGGCCAGGGGGACGACGGTCGGCCGCGAGCTCCGGGGCGGGATAACCACCTTCATGGCGATGGCGTACATCATCCTGCTGAACCCGATCATCCTGGGCGGGGCGACGGACGTCACGGGGGCCAGGCTGTCGACCCAGCAGCTGACCACGTCGACGATCCTCGCGGCGGCGGTGAGCACGCTGCTCATGGGAGTGATCGGCAACGCACCGCTCGGGGTCGCGACCGGGCTCGGACTGAACGCGGTGGTCGCCTACCAGGCCGCGCCGCACATGACGTGGGCTCAGGCGATGGGGCTGGTCGTGCTGGAGGGGCTGGTGATCGTGCTGCTGGCCGTGTCCGGGCTGCGGCAGCTCATCATGAACTCCATCCCGCTGGCGCTGAAACACGCGATCAGCGTGGGTATCGGCATGTTCATCGCGCTGATCGGGCTGGTGGACGCGGGTTTCGTCGGCAGGGGTACGGGGTCGCCGGTCCAGCTCGGCACCACCGGGCGCCTGACGGGCTGGCCGGTGGCGCTGTTCTGCCTGGGGCTGCTGGTGATGATCGCCCTTTTCGTGCGCAAGACCCGGGGCGCCATCCTGATCGGCATCGTGATCACCGCCGTGCTCGCCGTCGTGATCGACACGTTCACCACGGTCCCGCCGGAACTCTGGGGTGTGGTGATCCCCCGGATGCCGGAAGCGGTGGTCGGAGCGCCCGACTTCGGGCTGGTCGGCCAGGTGGACCTGTTCGGCGGATTCGCCCGCGCCGGTGCGCTGACCGCCACCATCGTGCTGTTCACGCTCGTACTGTCGGGGTTCTTCGACGCGATGGGCACCATCATCGGGGTGAGCGACGAGGCGGGCCTGGTGGACGAGCAGGGCCGGGTGCCCCGGCTGGGAGCGATCCTCACCGTGGACGGCGTGTCCGCGGCGATCGGGGGTCTCACGAGTTCCTCGGCGAACACGGTGTTCGTGGAGTCGGCGGCCGGGGTCGGCGAGGGAGCCAGGACCGGCCTGGCGTCCGTCGTCACCGGTGCCCTGTTCTCACTGACCCTGCTCTTCACCCCGGTCGCCACCGTCGTCCCCGCCGCCGCGGCGGCGCCCGCGCTGGTCCTGGTGGGCGCGCTGATGATGACCCAGGTCAGGAAGGTGCCCTGGGAGGACCTGGGCATCGCGATCCCGGCGTTCCTGACGATCGTGCTGATGCCGTTCACCTACAGCATCACCAACGGGGTGGGCGCGGGCGTGATCTCCTACGCCATTGTCCAGACGGCCCTCGGCCGGGCCCGGAGGATCCCGTGGCTGCTCTGGGTGGTCAGCCTGATCTTCGCGGTCTACTTCGGCGTCGACGGCATCGGAACGCTGTTCTTCTGAGCCGGCCCGGATCGCACGGGGCCGCTCTCAGGACCTGTCGTTCAGCTCGCAGGCGATCCCGTTCTTGTTCCCGTCGATGTACCAGTCGTACTCCTTGTGAATCCCCTTGTGGTACGGGCCGTAGCCGTTGTCGTTCGCCTCCTTGCAGGTGCGGTATTTGGGGTCGAGGTCTCCGTCGCCCGACGTGGCCGGAGCGGTGTTCCGGGTGACGGGGTTGGTGGCGGCAGCGTCCGTTCCCGGCGGGGTCGTCGCGGCCGGGTCCGTCCCTGGCGGATTGGTCGCGGCCGGGTCCGTCCCCGCCGGATTGGTCGCGGCCGGGACGCCGTTGTTCGACGGGCTCACGGGCTGGTTGGGCTGCGGGTCCGTGGCCGGATCGGCCGGCGGGGTGAAGACCGACGTGTCGTCCGGCCGGGGGCCGGCGGTCGACTCCGTGCCGATGCCGCTTGAGCCGAGCAGCCGGACGACCATCGCGTCCGCCTGCTCCTTGGTGAAGGAGCCGGCGATGCTCAGGCTGTCGGCGGTGATCGCCTGGGCGACCCGGGGGGCCGCCACCACCTTCTCCCCCACGACGATCGCGATCTGCTGCCTGACCGGGTCGTCCTCCTTGACCACCTCCTCGGTCAGGTCGGTGATCTGCTCGCGGAAGGTGGGCGCGAACGCGATCCTGACCGAGTAGGTGCCGTTCTTCTCCTTGATCGCCTCGATCTTCCGCACGGCGTTCACGGTGACCCCGGCGGCGACCGAGTAGCAGTTCTGCCCGAGGTCGTCGGGGTAGGTCTCCGGAAGCGTGCAGGCTCCGGCCTTCGCCTCGGTCACCGGGGCGAAGTGGATGGGAACCGCCAGCCGGCTGGGCGGCTTGGCGCCGAGCGGCATGTCGGGGTTGCGGGTCATGAGCACCGCGATGGTGCCGAGCACGCCGGTGATCAGCACGACGACGACCAGGGTGGTCAACAGGATCGCGGTCGTGATCCGGCTCGCCCTGGGCACCCCCGGCGCCCCGTTCGGCGGACCTCCGGCCTGCCTGCCACCGGCCTCCGGACCGCCCGCTCCCGGACCGCCCGCTCCGGGGCCACCCAGCCCCGGACCGCCCGGACCCTGACCACCCGGCCCCGGCACGCCCTGACCCGGCACGCCCTGACCTGGGCCATCCGGTCCACGGTCGCCGAAACCCGGGCCGGCGAACCTCGTGTCACCGGGGTCCGAACCACCGGGCCCCGGACCTTCGGAGCCGGGATCGCCGGGCCTCGGACCAGCGGGGCCGGAACCACCGGAATCAGGGCCGCCGGGACCAGGTTCGCCGGGGGGCTCAGCGCCCGGTTCCCAGGGGCCACGGGCATGGCGTCCGGTTGGGGCGCCGGGACGCTCGGGCGGCGTGAAGGCGTCACGGCGCTCCGGCGGCGTGAAGGCGTCGTAGGAGGATGAGGGTCCCCATGACGCGCCGGCGGGCTCGTCAGACCCTGCTGGAGGTCCCTGCGGTATGGGCGGCCCACCCTGCCCCGCGTGCATCCCCATCGTCATATCCCCGTATTCCTCGCATCTGTTCGCGGCGAGCCTATCGATCAGCGCGGGAAGCCGGTAACCCCGCAAGTCAGGATGGACACCGACAGGCCGGGCGTCGACGGACCGCTGACGGTATGCCACCGGCGCCGCCCCTTTCCTGCCACCTTGCGCGTGATTACTCACTTTCGGGGAACGCAACGTGAAGAAGAGGACACGTGCCCACCCTGGAGGAGCCGTGAAGATCTCTGTTCCCAGCGAGGTCAAGAATCGCGAGTACCGTGTGGCCCTGACTCCCGCCGGAGCCCATGAGCTCATCCGGCACGGCCACGAGGTCCTCGTCGAGAAGGACGCCGGGGTGGGGTCCGCCATTCCCGACGCCGACTTCCGGCGCGTGGGCGCGACCATCCTGGACTCCGCGGACGACGTGTGGGCCGAGGGCGACCTGGTCCTGAAGGTCAAGGAGCCCGTCGCCGAGGAGTACCACCGGATGCGCAAGGGGCAGGTGCTCTTCACCTACCTGCACCTGGCCGCGTCGCCGGCCTGCACCCGGGCCATGCTCGAATCGGGGATCACCGGCATCGCCTACGAGACGGTGCAGAACGCGGACGGCTCCCTGCCTCTGCTGGCCCCCATGTCGGAGGTGGCCGGACGGCTCGCCCCGCAGGTGGGCGCCTATCACCTGATGCGCCAGGGCGGCGGGCGAGGCGTGCTGATGGGCGGGGTGTCCGGCGTGCACGCGGCCAGCGCGGTCGTGATCGGTGCCGGGGTCTCCGGTATGAACGCCGCGGTCATCGCGCTGGGCATGCAGGCGGAGGTGCTGCTGCTGGACCGTGACATCGACAGGCTCCGCCAGGCGGACATGATCTACAGGGGCCACTGCAGGACCGTCGCCTCCACCGCCTACGAGATCGAACGGGCGGTGCTGGACGCGGACCTGGTCATCGGCGCGGTGCTGGTCGCGGGCGCGAGAGCCCCCAAGCTGGTCGACAACGACCTGGTCTCGCGGATGAGGCCCGGTTCGGTCCTGGTGGACATCTCCATCGACCAGGGCGGCTGCTTCGAGGACTCACGGCCCACCACCCACGACGATCCGACGTACCGGGTGCACGGCTCGGTGTTCTACTGCGTGGCCAACATGCCGGGCGCGGTCCCGCACACCTCGACGTACGCCCTGACCAACGTGACGGTCCCCTACGCCCTCGCGATCGCCGACCTGGGCTGGCGGGAGGCCCTCCTGGGCGACCCCGCGCTGGCACGGGGCCTGAACACGCACGAGGGGCACCTGACCAACCGGCCCGTGGCCGAGGCTCACGGGCTGGAGGCGGTGCCCCTGGAGTGGGCGTTGCGGGCCTAGATCAGGACCTGGTCAGGGCGCCGGGGTGGCGCTGGGAACCGGGGCGTCGGTGGCCGGAGCGTCGCTGGCCGGAGCGCTCTGGCTGGGATCCGTGGACGGCGCGCTCGCCGGGATGGGCGCCTCGGCGGTGGTGCTGCCCACGCCGCCGCTGCAGGAGGCACCGAGCTCGGGGGTGTCCGGGCCGTTCTTGTACTTGGTGATGAACTTGGGCAGCCGCGGGTCCTCCGCGCTGTCCAGCTTGAGCTGCTTGTTCCAGGAACTGGCCACGACCTTGGCGGGCAGCTCCGGGTACGGGCTCAGCAGCATGTAGTCCTTGGACGCCAGCTCCTTCAGCGTGTTCAGCTCGGCCTTGGGCAGGTCGGGCCGGTAGGTGATCCACACGGCGCCGTGCTCCATGGAGTGGACGGCGTTCTCGTTGTTGATCGGCTGGTCGTAGATACCGCAGTTCTGCCAGGCCGGGTTGTGCTCACCGCCGAGCGGAGGGCTCTCCTTGTACGTCACCTTGGTCTGGGTGTGCTGGCTGCCGACGTACTTCGCGCTGGTGACGTTGTCCAACGAGGTCGCGGCCCGCTCGTTGACCATGTAGAAGGCGACGAGCCCGACGAGCAGAACGACGACGAGGCCTCCGGCCCCCCACATCAGGAAGGCCGTTCTGCGCTCCTTGCGCTGCTGCTCCGCACGCATCCGGGCAAGGTGCTCTCGCCTCGCCTGCGCCTTTTCCTTGGTCATCAACCCTCCAGCCAGCAAACAACTCCGGTCACCCTATGCCCTACCGGCGTATGTGGAGAATAAAGGGCTCATAACACGTGATACAGCGATGATTCGCGGCAGTGGGTACGCTGGGCGGGCAATGGAAACTCCGGTGAAAAACAGTGCAAAGTCCAGGCGCGGCGTCCTGTTCGGCGTCCTGCTCGGTGTCCTGGCCGTGGCGATCACGCTGCTGTTCGTCCTGGGCAGGACGGCATCCCCGACCGACGCCTCGGCAGAGGCGGGATTCGCCCGCGACATGGCCGTCCACCATGCCCAGGCCGTCGAGATGTCCTTCGTCGCCAGGGACGGGAGCGAGGACGAGGCGCTCCGGCGACTGGCCTACGACATCATCGTCACCCAGACGGCCCAGCGCGGCATCTTCACGGGCTGGCTGCAGCAGTGGGGGTTGAACCAGTCGACGGAGCGACCGGTCATGGCGTGGATGGCCGGTCACGGCGGCCACTCTGTAACGCCGGGAGCCTCTACCACGATGCCCGGTATGGCCAGCGACGACGAGCTCAAAAAGCTCCGTGAGGCCACTGGCAAGGACCAGGAGATCCTCTTCCTGCAGCTCATGATCCGCCATCACGAGGGCGGCGTGCAGATGGGCCGGGGGCTGCTGAAACTGTCCGACCGCGACGAGGTGGCCACCATGGCGCAGCACATCGTCGACGGCCAGACAGGCGAGATCGAGTTGATGACCGACATGTTGCGGCAGCGCGGCGCCCAGCGGCTGCCTTCCATCCTTTAATAGCGTCGGCGCGTCCCTGTGTGGCCGGTCTCCGGCCAGGGCAGCATGGAGTCAACCTGGCCGGAGGAAAGAGAATGGTGAACGACGAGCCGGAGAACCGCCTGGAGGTGAGCATCTCCGCCGAGGTAGAAATGGGGCAGTACGCCAATTTCGCCTCCGTGTGGCACACCCAGGATGGGTTCGTCCTGGACTTCGCGGTGATCACCCGACCACCCCAGCTGGCCAACGACCCCTCCTCGGGGCATCACTTCGTGAGCGTGCCGACCCGGATCGTCAGCCGGATCCGCATCCCCCCGAGCCAGGTCTTCGAGCTGATGAAGGCCCTCGAACAGCAGCTGACCGCGTACGAGCACGAGACGGGCCAGAAGAACTGAGCCCGGCCCGCCGGTGTGGCGGATCCGGTCCACCGCGCCCCGTGCCCGGGGAGTCCCACCCGCCGGGACCCGGGACGCGGCCGAACCCGGCAGGCGAGACCCGGCTTCAGGCCGCCTTCATGGCAGGCCGATGGCCTGCCGGGCCGCGGCCAGCAGGCCGGCGGTGCGCCGGGTGGCCAGCGCCGCCCCGCCCGACAGGAGCCGCGACAGCTCGGCCTGGTCCGCCGAAAGCTCGGTGTAGCGCTCCTGGACGGGCCGCAGCCTCTCCACCACCGCCTCGGCCACATCCCGCTTGAGCGCGCCGTACGACCCGTACGACAACGACTCGATCGGCCGGTCCGAGCAGGCGGCGAGCAGGGCGAGCAGGTTGGAGACGCCGGGCTTGCCCACCGGATCGTGGCGGACCTCGGTGCCGGAGTCGGTCACCGCCCGCATGACCTTGCGCCGGATGTCGTCGGGCCGGTCGAGCAGATAGACGGTTCCCGCGGCCGAGCCATCCGACTTGCCCATTTTCGAGGTGGGATCACTCAGGTCCATGACCCTGGCGGCGACCCGCGGCTGCACCGCCTCGGGCACCGTGAAGACCTCGCCGTACAGGCGGTTGAACCGCAGGGCCAGGTCCCTGGTCAGCTCCACGTGCTGGCGCTGGTCCTCCCCCACGGGCACGATGTCCACCCGGTGCAGCAGGATGTCGGCGGCCATCAGCGCGGGGTAGGTGAGCAGCGAGAGCCGGACCTCCTCCTGCCCGGCCGACTTCTCCCTGAACTGGATCATCCGCCGCATCTCGCCGAAGTGGGCGGTGCTCTCCAGCAGGTAGGCCAGTTCGGTGTGCGCGGGCACCTGGGACTGGATGTAGACGAGAGAGCGGTCAAGGCCGCAGGCGAGCAGCAGGGTCGCCGCCTCGCGGGTGCGGGCGCGGAGCTGCTCCGGGTCGTGCTTGATCGTTAGAGCGTGCAGGTCCGCGACGGCGTAGACGCAGTCGGCCTCGTCCTGGAGCCGTACCGCGGGCATGATCGCGCCAAGCAGGTTGCCCAGCGTGAGGTGGCCGGTCGGTTTGAAAGCGGTGAAGACGCGCTTTGTCATGGTCACTCCTCGTGGAAGGGGGACCGTCGCGCACCGGCCGTACGGGAAAACAAGAACGACCGCCGGTGAACGGCGGCCGTTTCTGTGCGCAGTCGGGACTGGCTAGCGGATCCGCCTCTCAGCGGCCCGCCACAGACCCAGACTGTGCTTGCTCATACCCGCGAGTATAAGCGCTCCCCTTGCTCCTTGCCCACCGTGGTCAGGCGGTGCCCATCTCCTGCGCCACCGCGGCGGCGAACGCGTCCACGTCGGCCTCGGTGGTGTCGAACGCGGTCATCCAGCGGACCTCGCCGGTGGCCTCGTTCCAGGTGTAGAACCGGAACCGCTTCTGCAGGCGCTCGGTCACGTCCCTGGGCAGGATCGCGAAGACCGCGTTGGCCTGCACCGGACGCGGGATCTCCACGCCGGGCACCCCCCGCACCGCCTCGGCGAGCCGCCGGGCCATGGCGTTGGCGTTGCGGGCGTTGCGCAGCCACAGGTCACCCGCGAGCAGCGCCTCGAACTGCACCGAGACGAACCGCATCTTGGAGGTGAGCTGCATGGCGCTCTTGCGCAGGTAGCGCAGGCCGCGGACGGCGTCGGGGTTGAGCACCACGACCGCCTCGCCGAACATCAGGCCGGCCTTGGTGCCGCCGAAGGAGAGCACGTCCACGCCCGCGTCGGTGGTGAACGCGCGCAGCGGCACGTCCAGTGCGGCGGCGGCATTGGTGGCGCGGGCGCCGTCGAGGTGGACGACCATGCCGAGATCATGGGCGTGGTCGCAGATCGCCCTGATCTCCTCCGGCGTGTAGAGCGTGCCCAGCTCGGTGGTCTGCGTGATCGACACGACCCTGGGCTGGGCCCGGTGCTCGTCGCCGAAGCCCCACGCCTGCCTGTCGATCAGCTCGGGCGTGAGCTTGCCGTCGGGGGTGGCGACCGGCAGCAGCTTGAGCCCCGCCGACCGCTCGGGGGCGCCGCCCTCGTCGGTGTGGATGTGCGCCGACTCCGCGCAGACCACCGCCTCCCAGTGGGCGGTCATCGAGCGGAGCGCGACCACGTTGGCACCGGTGCCGTTGAACATCGGCCAGGCCTCGGCCGCAGGGCCGAAGTGCCTCTTGAAGATCCCCTGCAGCGCCTCGGTGTAGACGTCGTCGCCGTACGCGGTCTGGTGTCCCTCGTTGGCGAGCGCGATCGCCTGGAGGATCTCCGGGTGTACCCCGGCGTAGTTGTCGCTGGCGAAGCCCTTCACCAGCGGGTCGTGCCTGCGGATGGCGTCCGTCACGTGCTGTTTCCCCTTGCTCGGCGCCCGGGCGCCGTCGTACTTCTTCGTGGCCGCCGTACGGGTCAGCCCTCGGTGAGGTCGATCCGGGTGCCGTTGGCGTCGGTCTCCCAGAGCCTGTCGATCGCCTCGGCGAGGTCGTCGACGTCCGTGAAGCCGGGGAACCTCCGCTCCGGGGCGGCCGCGCGCATGCCGTCGTGCACGAGCGCCTTGACCACCAGGATGTTCGCGGTGGAGGCGGTGTCCTTCAGCGCGTCGGCGAAGGCCAGGGTCCACGCCTCGGCGGCGGCCTTGGCCGTGCCGTACACCGCGTCGCCCTGACCCGGGTGCTCGGCCGTCTTGGCCGAGACGATGGCGAACCGGCCGCGCTCGCTGGCCTTGAGCAGCGCTTCGAAGGCCAGCGTGACGTGCTGCAGGGTGCGGATCAGCAGGTCGTGCAGGAGCGCCCAGTCATCCAGCGACGTCTCGGCGAAGGTCTTGGACCCGCGCCAGCCGCCGACCAGGTGCACGATCCCGTCCAGGTGGCCGTGCTCGGCCGCCACATCCCGCGCGAGCCCCCGCACCGCGTCAAAATCGAGCAGGTCGACCGCCAGGGTTCCGTCGGCACCGCTCCTGTCGACGCCGATCACCGTGTGCCCCTGGCCGGTGAACCTGCGGACGACGGCCTGACCGGCGGGACCGGCCGCGCCGGTGACAAGGATGATCATGCTCGGATGCCCTTCGTGGAGTCGATGACATCGGTGAGCTTACGACGCAGGGCCTCGTAGAACATGCTCAGCGGGAACTCGTCGGGCAACACCGCGTCGACCACGGCCTTGGGGAACCCTTCAACGGGGAGGGCCTCCACCCCCCGGGCCCAGACCGAGGCGGGGTGCGGCTCGACGTAGGTGGCGACCAGCTGGTGGGCGGCCAGCCAGTGGGCCAGCTTGGAGCGGTCGATGCCGTCCCGGTAGAGCTTCTCGACCTCGCCCCGCAGGTCGGCCACGCCCCCGGCGAGCCGGTCCCAGTCGACGCTCAGCCGGTTGTCGGTCCACCTGACGATGTCGTTGCGGTGCAGGTACGCGAAGAGCAGCTGCCCGCCCAGGCCGTCGTAGTTGCGGACGCGGTCACCGGTGATCGGGAAGCGGAACAGCCGGTCGAAGAGCACCGCGAGCTGGACGTAGCGGGCGTGCGGCACCCCTTCCTTCTCCAGCTTCACCGCCTCGCCGAACGCGGTCAGGTCGCAGCGGAGCTCCTCCAGGGAGTACAGCCAGTACGGCATCCGCTGCTTGATCATGAACGGGTCGAACGGCAGGTCGCCGTGGCTGTGCGTGCGGTCGTGAATCAGGTCCCAGAGCACGAAGGTGTCCTGGGCCAGCTCCTGCGAGGCGATCAGCCTGGCCGCGTCCGGCGGCAGCGCCAGCTTGAGCGTGTCCGCCGCCGCCCCGCTCACCGCGCGGAACCTGGCGGCCTCGCGGTCGGCGAAGATGCCGCCCCAGGTGAAGCGGGCCGGGGTCTGGCGGACCGCGACGGTCTCGGGGAAGAGCACCGCGGAGTTGGTGTCGTAGCCGGAGGTGAAGTCCTCGAAGGCGATCGGCACGAACATCGGGTTGTCGTAGCGGGTCCGCTCCAGCTCGGCCAGCCACTCCGGCCAGATCGTCCGGATCCACACGGCCTCGATGTGCCGGGAGGTGGTGCCGTTCTGGGTGTACATCGGGAAGAGCACGAGGTGCTCCAGGCCGTCCACCCGCTGGGTGTCGGGGTGGAAGGCGTCGAGCGAGTCGAGGAAGTCGGGCACGCCCAGGCCCTGGTCCGCCCACTTGCGCAGGTCGGCGACCACGGCGGCCAGGTAGCCGGCGTCGTGCGGGAAGCGCGGCGCGAGCCGCTCGACGCACTCGACGATCTCGGTGACCAGTTCGACGGCCCTGGCGTGGTCCCCTTCGACCGAGCCGTCCTTGGCCTGCATCGGCCGCAGCTCCTCGATCGCCCGCTTCAGGTCCTCGAAGGCGGCGCGGGCCTCGGACCGCCTGGCCTCGACCGGGGCGGGGACGCGGGCGACCCAGGTGACGAGGTTGCCCCAGAGCGCGGCGTGGTCGTGGTCGCCGATCGAGTCGTCGCCGAACAGGTCGGAGTCGGCGACGACCACCACGCGGCCCTCGCCGTGCCGTACGGCCACCGCCAGCGGGCGGCCCGCGGGGGTCGCGGTGGGCGAGGTCTCGAACAGCACCGCCGCGTCCTCGGGTGCGGTGAGCACCCCGGCCCGGTAGAAGCAGGCGCTCCGCACCCCGGCCAGCAGGTCCTGGCCCGCGACGTCGATCTTTCGCGGGGCACCCATGACCCAGGCGGCCACGCCGTTGTGGGCGCTCTGCGGATCGTGGACGAGGGTGTGCTCGACCCCGACGCCGAAGCGCGCGAGCAGCTCGGTGAGGTTGCTGCCGTACTTCTCCTGCTCGTACTCGGCCAGCACGACCAGCCCACCGCCGCCCGCGACGTACTCCTCGATCGCGTCCAGCTCCTCGACGGGCAGGACGGGGCTGCCCAGCCCGGTGGTCCGCTCCCAGCGCCCGTCGGCGGGGTGCGCGATCACCAGCACGTCCCGCGCGCTCAGCAGGGCCGAGGTGAGCGGCCCCTCGATGTGCGCGTCCACGGTGTGCCCCAGCCGGCGCAGCAACTGCGCGGCGCGCGCGTAGCTGCTGTCGTCGGGGTGGCCGGGATTCATCGTCTCGGCCACGTCCCGCCGGATGGTCCACGACTCGCTGTGAGCCTCATCGAACAGTACCCGCGGCAGAGCTGTCACGATAAATCCTCCTTCAAGCAAGAGCTAACAACGGAAAATATACACAATCCATCCCATTTTTGGCGCATCCCTTACGCGGAGGGCTTTCTGGAAGATCGACACCTCGCGGGGCGGGGTCAGGTCAGTGCCAGCGCCCATCGCGGTGGGGTGCGCGCGGGCCGGTAGTCCTCGTCAAGGCGGACCTCACGGCCGTGGCTGACCGTCCAGCATTCCAACTCGTGCAGCCAGAGCCTGTGCAGGTGCGCGCGGGCCACCACCTCCTCCATGAACACGTACGCGACTCCGGCGATCGGCGGGTCACCGGAGTCTTCGAGTACGGCCAGGCGGGCGTCGCGCATCTCGGCGTCGTGCACGGCGCGGCCGTGCACGACGATCCGCAGGGTCCGCGTGTCGGCGTCGTACAGGCCGCGCAACCCGCTCCGGCGTTTCGGCCACGGGTGGTCCCGCGCTCCGCCGGGCAGGGGCGATACGTAGCCGGCCCCCGCCGTGAGGAGTTCGTGTCCCGGCCAGGCCTGCCGCCGCGCGGTCTCGGAGTCGGCGGCCAGATCGTGGAACTGCACCAGCGTGATGTCCCCACGGGTGAGGAGCCGCCACGGGCCGTGCTCCAGCCACCGCCGCGACAGCAGGCGGTCATGGCCCGCTCCCCTGAACGCGCACGCCCACCCGTGGCTGTAGTGGAGATCGGCGAAGCCCCCGTTGCCGGTCCAGTGATGGACGCCTCCGGTGGAGGCGACGGCGAAGGGCAGGTCCTCCAGAACCTCCAGCAGCGACTCGGCGGTCCAGTCGCCGTCGCGGCCCGCCTTCACGATGGCGTTACCGATGTTGAACGCGAAGGGCTCCCCGTCACCGTTCCACCCGACGGCGCTCTCCGCCCCTTTCTCCTGGCGGGCGGCGAAGCGCTCCAACCAGTCCACACCGGGCACCTCGTCCGCGAAGTCCACGGAGAACTTCGCGTCGGGCGGCCAACCCGGCCCGAACACGCCCACGACGGCCCGTGCCAACGCGGACAGATCCGGCCCGTCGAGCCCCAGCAACAACCTCATGTCCACGCGTCCCGCTCCCGCAAGGCTCGATCACTCTTACGGGGCGGACGTTAGGAACCCGCCCTTGCGAGCCACTGGGAGCCGGGTTGGGGCCGACGACGATGGACATCGCGGGGCCGGCGATCGCCGTGATCAGTGCCGTGGCAGGCGAGGTGCGGCGGGCGATCCAGGGTCAGCGTCACCTCCAGCCCGAGGCTCGGCGACTGGACACAGGTGGGGTCGGGACAGGTGACCCCGGCGTCGATTTTGTCGATGGTCACGGTCTTGCGGCGGATCGGCGTTCGTGGTGACTCGCATGAAGATCCGTACTCCGCACAGGCCCTGGTAGAGACACGTGACAGTCAGGCCCCCGCATCTGGATGCGAGGGCCTGCCGTGCTGCGGATCGTTGTAAAACTAGACGGTGTCGTCGGTGCGGACCCAGCGGGTGAACGCCGCCCACTCGGCCGGGGTGAACACCAGCGCCGGACCCGACCGGTCCTTACTGTCGCGGACACCGACCCGGCCACCGGACAGCTTCGCGACCTCCACGCACTCGCCGCCGTTGTCACCCGAGAACGGCGACTTCACCCACGTGGCCTCACTCAGTTCCTGATCCACCGGTCCCTCATCTCTGCGATCAGTACACCTAGACGGAACATTCGTCATCGAGGTACCAGCCGTACGGGCTCGGAGCCGCCCCCGCCGCCACGCGCGGAGCGTAGTGGCGGGTGTGCAGTGAGGCCACCAGCTCACCCCGGCTGTGGGTTCCCGTCTTGGCGAAGACCGCCTTCAGATGGTCCTGCACCGTGAACGGCGAAATGCCGAGCACGGCGGCCATCTGGCGGGTGCTGCGCCCCTGCGCGGCCAGCGCCGTCACCTCACGCTCGCGCGAGGTCAGGTCGTAGGCCCTGGCGATGATCTGACCGAGCACGGCGGGACGGGCGCCCTCGATGATGAGGGCCACCCGGTCCGCCGAACCCTCGATCGGCGAGCCGTGCAGCATCACCCACCCTCCGCCCCGGGCCGGCAGGGCGGCAGTGGCCGGGCCGTTCCCAGCCTGGGCGGCGGCCACGACGGACCTGACCGCACTCGGTATGCGGCCCCGATCGTCGATGGCCTCCAGCCACGTGCGCGCCTGGGTACTGAGCGTCTCGACCTCGCCACCGGAGCGTACGAGCAACATCCCCGGAGGATCTTCGATGCCCTCGGCGACGTCCAGGGCGGCACGGAGCAGGGTCAGCCGGAACAGGTCCGCGATGGGGGAGACCGCCCCGGTCAACGCCGCGAGCTCGGCCGTCCCGAACGGCGGCGACGGCGTGCACCGGTAGAGCGTCAGCGACCCCCAGCAGCCGTTGCGGGACCGCAACATCACGCGGGCCTCGTCGCAAATCCCGAGCTCACGCAGCAGCGGTTCATATCGCGCCGCTTCGGAGATCCGGCCGCCGGTGGCCTGGTGCAACCCCGCGACGGGCACGGCGGCGTTGGCCAGCCGGGTGTAGCCGTTGAGGTCGGCGTCGCGGAACTCAAGATCGAAGATGATGCGCTCGCGGTCCGCGCCGCCTTCGTACCCGATCCCGGTGACGAAGCAGCTCGTCCACAACAGGGTGGCCGGGTCGACCGTGGAGATCGCCGCGATGTCGTACCCGATGACCCGGCGCAACAGCCGGTCGAGTTCCGTGCGCACCTCGGTGAGGTCACCCCCCCGCACCGCGATCCGGCGCAGCCCTTCGTGCAAGTCCATGTTCGAAGGATCGCCCGTACGTGGCCTCCTCACCACCCCCACGTTTATGGGATACCGCTCCCCGGCGGCCCCTTACTAGCTTTTTCAGCATTCGACCTGAAGGAGCCGAACATGGAACGGGACGACCTGTTCACCCACATTCACAAGGCACTGCGCCGGGGCCTGTTCGAGGTCACGATGCTGGCGGGCGCCACCGACTGGGCCGATGACGACGACATCGGACAGTTGGCGGCGCGCTGGCAGTCCTTGCTGGCGCTGCTGCGTTCGCACACCGAACACGAGGACCGGCACATCCTGCGCGTCCTGGACCCGTACGAGCACCAGACCACCGACGCGATCGCCGAGCAGCACACGGACCTGGAGGAGCTGGAGCAGCACCTGGCCGAGAGCTTCGACGCGCTCGTCGTCAAGCCCGATCCGGTGGCCGGCCTCGCCTTCTACCGCGACCTGGCCAGATTCACCGCGGCCTACCTCCCGCACCTGCACGAGGAGGAGACCGTGGTGATGCCACGCATCTGGGCCCGCTGCACCGACGAGGAGATCGCGGCGGCACGGGCGGCGTTCATGGCCGAGACGACGCCGGAGATCCAGACGATCAGCCTGGAACTGATGTTGCCGTCCCTCGACCGACCGACCCGAACCGGGCTCGTCCGGCGGATGGCCGCCACGGCTCCGCCGGAGGTGGTGAAGGGCGTGCTCGCGATCGGCGACCGCGTGCTCGGCGCCGCCGACTCGGCCGCGCTCCACGCCCTCGTCTCCACGGCCCCGGCGAGCGGTGATCTCCATGCGTGACCGCTTATTCCGCAGCACCGCGGCGGCCCTGGCCGTGGCCACCGGCGCCGTGCCGGCGCTGCCCGCCTCAACCGTGGCGGCCGACCCACCGCGTTCGTACCCCCAAACGCCCCACACCTAGGTTGTCCCCTGAGAGGTCGTTTCCCGGCCGGGGGATGGCGGACCGGCCGGGCGTCGCGTACTCCGCCGCGAGACCCTGGCGGCACACGGGGTCAGGCCGCCCGCACATAGCAATCCCGGTGAGCGGGGATGCTGCGCCCGTCGGGCAGAAGCTCGCCGGTGTCGTCGAACAGCACCACGCCGTTGCAGAGCAGCCCCCATCCCTGTTCCGGATGAAACGCCACCAGGCGGGCCGCGTCGTGGTCCGAGGCGTTCGCGGATGGACACGGAGGCTTGTGCTGACACATGACCGTTACCTCGATCCTTGACGATCGCAGGAGTTTTCGAAGGACACCGGCTCCGGCTTGACGGTCATCGCCGGCGTTCCGGTCCAGTGAGCTGCTTTCGCTTCCTACGATGCCGCGCCCGCCGTCCGTTGTCTGCGCTGGCAGCGCCCATTCGGGCCCCGTGCCAACGGCAGTCCCGGCATACCCGCTAACTGCAATGCGCCGTCCGCGGCCTGCCGCCGCCCTGGACTCGTGACCGTGCGTTGTCTCGTCATCGACGACAGCGATCACTTCGAGCAGGTCGAAGGAACCAGGCCCTAGTGGACGGTGTCGTCGGTGCGGACCCAGCGGGTGAACGCCGCCCACTCGGCCGGAGAGAACACCAGCTACATGCGAGTGATCGTCACCATCACCCGCGAAGGGGTCAGGCTCAGCGCCCCGGGACAGCCAGGCATCCTGCTCGGCTTCGACGCCTGGGACGCGTTCCTGCAACGGGTCAGGAAAGGCTGGTTCGACCAGGGAACGGATGACAGGAGAACGCCCGGCGACCGGATCAGCTGCGCATCTCGCCGCGCTTTTTCACAAGAGGGCGGCTGACCCGGTCCGCGACCGAGCAGAGGTCACCGGGACGATATCCGGACTCATCGACGTCGCCTCCGTGTTCTTCGGGCTGAAAAACCATCGGAACGGCGACGTGAATCGGTGCGTGCGGGATCACGGCGGATACGGATTCCGGAACCGCCTTTCGAAAGGTTCGCACCGTTGATCGGAGTTTTTCACGGCATCCGATTCCGTCCCGCTCCGTCACCCCCGGCTCCGCCCTTGGTGAACGGCATGGCCCCGTTTACCCGGCGACGCCGTCGCGAGCGTGGACAACTCCCCCACCCTCGGCGCGTTCGACACCGACCGTTCTCGCGCCATCGAGTCGTTTCGCGGGCTCGCCGAACTCCACGTCGAGACGGCCTGTTTCGGGCACGGTGACCCGCTCACCGACGAGGCGTCGAAGGCAGTGCGCGCGGCGGTGGCCCGACTCCCGGCCTGAGCGACAGCCAGGAGAGGGGCACCCCCGGTCCTTCTCCTGTCCGGCCGATTCGGCGCCGTCGGCTCGGGACACCCCGGAGAACCACACTCTTCACTTAAAGTGATGAAGCAACTACAGAGAGTAGAGTGCGGAGGAAGGTGCGAACCACGGCACCGTGAAGTTCTCCAGGGGGGAAAATGCTTGCACGGGGGACCCGATCCCTTGCCATCCCGGCGGCGGTGCTGCTGACCGTGGCCTTGGTGGGTGGCTGCGGCGACAACACGCCGGCCGACCTGAGGCCCGGTGCCATGGTGGCCACGACCTCGGCACCCGCCGCCCCGCCGGCCGCCACGACCGCCCCACCGGCGGCGGATACCGACCAGGAGTACCCCTCCGAGGAGTGCCCGGCCGCCGGCAACGCCAAGAAGTTCGCCAAGACCCGCTTCGCGCTGCACGCGGGCCTCGCACTGGGAGCCTTCTACCGCTACATCTACCGACCACTGCGGAGCGGGGGCTTCAAGGCGGGGGCGGAGAAGCGGAAGCGGACCTTCGCGAAGGCGGCCGTGGCCGGTCTCTTCACCGTTCACGAGCTGAAGGTCGCCAAACGCTTCGCCCTGGCCAACCCGACGTTGTGCAAGGGTGTCACGGCGGTCACCGCCAGCTTCGACAGGCTGACCTCCAAGCTGAAGAACGGCACCGCCACCGAGGCCGACCTCGCCGCCACCAAGAGCTCCTTCACCGGCCTGCAGCAGAAGGCGACACAGAACGGCTACGGCTTCAAGGAGAAGAACGTCACCGTCCCCGGCGCGAGCTGAGAGCACCACCGCCCCAGAGACCGAAAGACAGCGGAGGGACAGGATCAACCCAAGGAGGCTCGCGGAACACGGCCCCGCATCCGACACGCCGTGATCGGTAGGGTCGCGGCATGGAGAGCCAGAGCCGCGACCATGCCGAGGATGCCCGCGACGCGGTGGCCGAGCATCTGCCCGGCTACCGGGTCGAGACCGTCACGCCGCTCGGTGAGGGCCAGGACAACATCGCGTACGAGGTCAACGGCGAGTTGATCGTGCGCTTCAGCAAGGAGCCGGATCCGGCGCGGCGGGCCGTGCTCGTGGAGCGCGAGGCCCGTCTCCTGGCCGCCGTCGCGCGCTTCTCCCCGGTGCCCGTCCCCGAACCGCGGTTCACGGTCGCGGAGCACGGCTGCCTGGCCTACTTCAAGCTCCCGGGCCGGCCACTGCTCGGCCTGCCCATATCGGAGCGGCTGGCCCACGGCCCGTCGGTCGCCGCCACGCTCGGCGGCCTGCTCGCCGCCGCGCACGCCGTTCCGGTGGATCGGCTGGCCGGCCTGGTGGAGGTGGACGACCCGCCGCCGTCCGAATGGCTGGACGAGGCGGCGGAGAGCTACCCGACGATCTCCGGGGAGATCCCGGCGGCCCACCAGCAGGCGGTGCAGGCGTTCCTGGACACCCCACCCCCGGACGGGGGATACACCCCGGTCTTCTCGCACAACGATCTGGGAATCGAGCACGTTCTCGTCGACCCGGCCACGGGTGCGGTGACCGGCGTCATCGACTGGAGCGACGCCGCGATCGTCGACCCGGCCTACGACTTCGGCCTGCTGTATCGCGACCTCGGCCCCACCGCCCTGGACGCCGCCCTCGGCGGCTACCGGCCCGGCGACGTCACCGCCCTGCGCGAGCGCGCCGTCTTCTACGGCAGATGCGGTCTCTTCGAGGATCTGGCGTACGGCCTCGAAACCGGCCAGGACGCCTACGTCGGCAAATCCCGCACCGCGATTGAGTGGCTCTTCCACTCGTAGAACGCCCCACCGGGGCTCCGGCGATCAGAACGGCGTATTCGCGGTTTCGCCGGTGAACGGCCACTCAGGACGCCGCCGGCATCCCGGTGCACGGGGAACGGGCTCGGCGTCCGGGACCGCGAAAGATGTGCCGGTGACCGACGCCTTTGGCGGTCACGGCGAACACTTCAGATCAGATCAGGCCGAGGGAGAGCATCGCGTCGGCGACGCGCTTGAAGCCGTCGATGTTGGCGCCGGCCACGTAGTTGCCCGGCATGCCGTACTCCCTGGCGGTCTCCAGGCAGCGGCCGTGGATGTCCTGCATGATCTCCTGGAGGCGGCGCTCGGAGAACTCGAAGGTCCACGAGTCACGGCTGGCGTTCTGCTGCATCTCCAGCGCGCTGGTGGCCACGCCGCCCGCGTTGGCGGCCTTGCCGGGCCCGAAGGCGACACCCGCCTCCTGGAACACCCGGATGCCCTCCGGCGTGGTGGGCATGTTGGCACCCTCGCCGACCGCGATGCACCCGCCGCGCACCAGCGACTCGGCGTCCTTGCCGGTGATCTCGTTCTGGGTGGCCGACGGCATCGCCACCTCGCACGGCAGCTCCCAGATGCTCCGCCCCGCCACGAAGGACACGTTGCCGCCGTGACGCTTGGCGTAGGCGTCCATCCGGAGGTGCTCGACCTGCTTGACCTGCTTGAGCAGGTCCAGGTCGATGCCCTTCTCGTCGACGACGTACCCCGAGGAGTCGGAGCAGGCGATCACCGTGCCGCCGAGCTGCTGCACCTTCTCGATCGTGTAGACGGCGACGTTGCCCGAGCCGGACACGATGACGCGCTTACCCTCGAAGGAGGTGCCGCGTGCCTTCAGCATCTCGTCGACGAAGAACGCGCAGCCGTAACCGGTCGCCTCGGTGCGGACCTGGGCGCCGCCGTAGCTGAGCCCCTTGCCGGTGATCACCGCGGACTCGTACCGGTTGGTGATGCGCTTGTACTGGCCGAACAGGTAGCCGACCTCGCGCTGGCCGACGCCGATGTCCCCGGCGGGGACGTCGGTGTACTCACCGATGTGCCGGTAGAGCTCGGTCATGAAGCTCTGGCAGAAGCGCATGATCTCGCGCTGGGAGCGGCCCTTCGGGTCGAAGTCCGAGCCACCCTTGCCCCCGCCGATCGGCAGGCCGGTCAGTCCGTTCTTGAAGATCTGCTCGAAGCCGAGGAACTTGACGATGCCCAGGTACACCGAGGGGTGGAAACGCAGTCCCCCCTTGTAGGGCCCGAGCGCGCTGTTGAACTCGACCCGGAAGCCACGGTTGATGTGGACCTCACCCTGGTCGTCCTCCCACGGCACCCGGAAGATGATCTGCCGCTCCGGCTCGCAGATCCGCTCAATGATCTTGGATTCGGCATACTCGGGATGCTTGCCGAGGACCGGTCCGATGCTCTCCAACACCTCGCGAACGGCCTGGTGGAACTCGATCTCACCCGGGTTTCGGCGCAGGACACTGTCGTAGATCGAGTCCAGTTTTTCGTGCAACATCACTTATCTTTCTGATCGCCAGCCCACACACTGTGGTCTAGACCTTATGAGACGCACTTCTCACACCTTTAACCGGCCCACGGTGAGAACTTCTTACCCCGCGAGAGGGACCCCGGATCAGCCCGGCGATGGACGACCCGGCGGGGACCCGCCGCCTACCTTCCTGGTTAAAAGGCCGCCCCGACCTCGCACGGGAAGAAAAAACCATGTTCAAGGATTCAGCCGACTTCCGGCGCATCGCATCAGGCCTGCTGCTGATCGTCGCCCCACTGCTCCAGGCCATCGCTGTCATCCTCGACCCCGGCACCTGGGGCGACGAGCGCGAAGCGGTCAGTTTCGCGGAAAATCCCGCCCTCGCCCAGGTCCAGTCGGTGATGTACCACTGGGCCTACCTGCTGATGGCCGTCGCGGCCCTCGGCCTGCTGCATGTGATGCGCCGCCGCGCGGTGGTCTTCGGCCACATCGCCGGCTCGCTCACCGTCCTCGGCTACATCAGCGTGTCGGGCCTGCTCATGACCGACCCGGTGGAGTGGTGGCTCGGGCAGCGGAACACCCCTGAGCAGGCGCAGCAGATCCTCAACGAGATGCTGAACCTGCCCGGCGTCGTCTTCGGGTTCCAGATGCCCTGGCTGTTCTTCGCCATCTTCGGCCTGCCCGTCCTGGTGATCGGCGTCTGGCGGGCGGGATTCGCGCACTGGTGGGTGCCGCTCGTCGTCGGCATCGGCTACGGCGGCTCGATGCTGGTCCCGTACGGCCCGGTGACCGTCCCGCTGTGGACCGCCCCCGCGGTCGCGCTGGGCTGGCTCGGCGTCAAGATGATCCGGATGAGCCGCGAGGAGTGGATCTCCTACTACCCGACCGCCGCCCCCGGCCGCACCACTCCCGACTCGTACGCGAACACCACCGCCTGAGCCCGGTCCCGCAGACGGAGCTTCATCAGTACCCGTGCCACATGGGTCTTGACCGTGGCCTCACCGACAAAGAGCTTCCCCGCGATCTCGGAGTTGGTCAGGCCACGGGCCAGGGAGCGCAACACCTCCAGCTCGCGCGGGGTGAGGTCGGCCAGCTGCGGCGGGGGCGCGGGATCATGACGGCCCGCGAAGGAGGCGATGACGCGAGTGGTGACGGCCGGGTCGAGCAGGGCGTCCCCGGCGACGACGACACGAATGGCGTCCACCAGTTGCTCAGGCGGCGAGACCTTGAGCAGGAACCCGCTGGTCCCCGCACGGAGCGCGGCGTAGAGGTTCTCGTCGGTGTCGAAGGTGGTCAACATGACGATCTTCGGCGGTTCCGGCTGCCCCAGGAGCTGCCTGGCGGCGGTGAGGCCGTCCATACGGGGCATCGAGATGTCCATCAGCACGATGTCGGGCTTGGTGCGGCGGACCACGGCGATGGCCTCGACCCCGTCGGGGGCCTCGCCGACCACCTCCATGCCGGGTTCACTCTCCACGACGAGCTTCAGCCCGGCGCGGACCATCGCCTGGTCGTCGACGATCACGATACGGATACTCACTTCTCCTCCTTCTTGCCAGGCGGCTCGGCGCCTCGTTTATGGTTTCGTCCGTCAACCGGCTCATCCGATCGGCTCACCGGCCGACACCTCCAGCGAGGCCGGCAGGGACGCGTGGACCCGGAAGCCACCTTCTGGACGCGGGCCGGCCTCGAAGGTGCCGCCGAAGAGCTCGGCGCGCTCACGCATGCCGATGAGGCCGTTGCCCGTCGACAGCGCGGAGGACGACGTCCCGCCGTTCCCACTCCCGTTCGTGACCTCCACCTCCACGGAGTCCCGGTGATAGGAGACCGTGATCCGGATCTCGGACTCTCCGGCGTGCTTGACCGCGTTGGTGAGGGCCTCCTGGGCGATGCGATAGATCGACAGATCCAGCCCGGGTGCCAGCCGCACCACCTCCCCCCGTACGTCGAGGGTGACCCGCAGCCCGGAGGAGACGAGCGAGTCCACGGTGCCGGACAACAGGTCCAGTCCGGGCTGCGGGATGCTCTCGTCCAGGGGCATACGCAGCGCGCCGAGCATGACGCGCAGCTCCTCGACCGCCTCGCGCCCCATCCGTTCGATGCCCAGCAGTGCCTCGTCGTCCCCGCCTCGCGAGCGGCGGAGCACCCCGGCCTGCATGACCATCATGCTGACGCTGTGGGCGACCACGTCGTGCAGCTCGCGAGCGATGCGGGCTTTCTCCCGCGCGACGGCCTCGCGTTCCCTGTCACGTTCCAGGCGGACGGCCTGCTCGGCCAGGCGGCGTACCCGGGCGACATAGGCGTGCAGGGCGAGGCCGGTGAGGTAGGCGGCGCCGAAGAGGACGGGCAGGAAGATGACCTCCTCCAAGGGGAGCCGGCGGTGGTCGACGGCACCGGAGCCGAACGCCAGGATGCCGGTGACGGCCCAGGCGAGCCCGGGCCTGAAGGGGAGCTCGGCACCGACTGTGTGGAAGACGATCATCAGGGAGGCGAGCTGCCAGGTCTGACAGTGTTCGTACCCCTGCCGGTGCCAGACGTACTGGGCAAGGATCATCAGGATGAACACGGCGACCGGCGACCGGCGCCGGAACCACACGAGCACGCCGGCGACGAGCGCCTGGCCGACCCACCACAGCTCGGGCGTCTCGGTCGCGCCGTACTCGGTGGCGACGGTGAACGCCTCCAGCATGCCGAGGGCGACGATCACGGCGCCGATCAGCAAGTCGGACTTCGGCACCGCGCGCAGGTACCGAAGGGGGAAGAGGAGAACCGCCATGCGGGGAGACTAAAGCTTGGTGACCGTCTTGCCCATAGGACAAAACACCCGGACAAGTCGATCGCAAGTGGAACACAAGTCAACGGATCAGAACACCGGGAATGAGACGCTCCGCACGAATCGATTGGCGGTCGCGTTGTCACACCTGCCGGACGCGCAGAAGTAAATGATGAGGGCCGGTTCGTCCGGCCGCTCGACGACCCAGCCGGTGAATTCGAGCTGGCCACCGCGCTGCGGGTCGGCGATCGTCCCCTGCAACCGGATGGCCGGCTGCCCGCCCACGCTCACCTGGACGACCTGGGGGAAGACGTTGACCGTGCCGGGAAGCGAGGACTGCATCGTCTCCTGCAGCTGCTTGGCGCCGCTGCGCGGGTCGAGGGTGTCGAGCGTCTGCACGTAAAGGCCGCCGGCGTCCTGGGGATCGTCCTTGATGACCTCGTTCACGGTCGCCCAGTCGGCGGTGACGGGCGTGGCGAACAGCGCCCGGAACTGCTCCACCCTCGGCGAGGCCACCACGAACACGTCGGCGTGCGGTTGGAGGGTCCAGGTGCCGGGATGCTGGAAGGCGACCGGCACCGCGGCCGAACCTTCGTACGCCACCCAGGTGTCGCCACCGCGCAGGAACGTCGCGAGCATCGCCACCAGCGCGACGATCGCCGTGATCGCCACTGCGGCGCCGATGAGGATGCCCTTCCCGCCGGATCTGGGCCTGCTCGGCTCCTGACGCCTCGTGGGCACCGTCGTCGGTGCGGTGGGGGAAGCCTGGGTGAGCTGGTACGGCTGGCCGGCACCGCTGATCGCGTCACGCAGCTCGGCGACGAACTGGCCGCAGGTCTCGTAGCGCTGCTCGGGCGACTTGGCCAGGGCCCGCATCATGACGCCGTCGACCTCGAGCGGCAGCTCGGGGCGGAGCGTGGTGAGCGGGGTGGGGGTCTCGGCGAGGTGTGCCCAGAGCAGGGCGATCTCGTTGTCGCGCTGGAAGGGCAACCTCCCGGCCAGCGCCTCGTAGACCACGCAGGCCAGGCCGTACTGGTCGCAGCGGCCGTCGATGTGCTCCTTGTTGATCTGCTCGGGCGACATGTAGCGGGGGGTGCCGATGAACTGGTTGGTCTGGGTCAGCCCGGAGATCGAGGTGCGGTGCTTGGTGATGCCGAAGTCGGTGAGGTAGGCGTGGTCGCCCTCGGTGTGGGCGGCGATCAGGATGTTGGCCGGCTTGACATCGCGGTGAACCAGGTCGTGGGCGTGCGCGGTGTCGAGCGCGGCGGCCACCTGGGCGAAGGTCCGGTTGACCTGGCTGACCGGCATCGGGCCCCGGTCGTAGAAGAGTTTGCGCAGGTCGGGGCCGTTGACGTAGCGCATCGCGATGTAGAGGGTGCCGTCGGCGGCGGTGTCGGCCTCGTAGATCGGGATGATGTTGGGGTGGTCGATGCTCGCGACGGTGCGCGACTCCAGCACGAAACGCTGACGGAACCGCTCGTCCTCACCGAGGAGCGGGTTGAGGATCTTCAGTGCCACCCGGCGGTTGAGCCTGGGGTCGACCGCGAGGTAGACCACGGCCATGCCGCCCTTGCCGATGATGTCCTCGATCTGGTAGCCGGCCACTTCCCGGCCGATCAGCGCCCTGTCGTTCACTGCCATCACGTCTTGGCCGGCTGGCCGCAGTAGCCGCAGAAGCTGTGCGCGGGGCCCAGCCGCATCCCGCAGCCCGTGCAGTACTTCTGCACTGTCGTCTCGGCGGGTCTGGGGCCCGGAGCGGTGCTGGAACCCGGATCGCGCGCCACCAGCACCGGCTGGCCGGGCGAGGTCGAGGAGATCTTGGGCAGTGCGGGGAAGGAGCGGCCGACCACGATCGTGGAGTCGACCTGCTCGTCGAAGGCCGATCTCGCCTGCACGGGCGGCGGGTTCAGGGTGGGAGGCAGGGGGTCCGCGGGCAGGCTCGGCTCCGGCTCCGGTTCCGGTTCCGGTTCGGAGCGTCTGCGGCGCCAGAGCAGGATCGCGACGACCAGCACCACCAGCACCAGCAGGCCGCCTCCGACCAGGAACGGCCACAGCGGCGCGCCGCCGGGCGCGTCGGTGGAGGCGGCCGCCCTCTTGGTGCCCTCGTCCTCTGCGGTGCCGCGCTTGGCCTGGGACGTCTTCAGGTGCGCGGCGGCCACGGTGTGGCCCGGGTAGAGGTCCAGCACCCGCTGGAAGGCGGGGACGGCGTCACCGTAGTAGTGGGTGTGGAAACGGGTCAGCGCCTGCTCGAAGGCGGCGTCGATCGGGCCGCGGGCGGGCGCGACGTCCGCCTCGGCCAGGGCCTTGGTGACCTCGCGGATGCCGATCATCCGGGCGTCCTTGCCACCGCCGAGCAGCAGGCCGACGACCTCGCCCTTCTTGTCCTCGATCACCGGGCCGCCGAGCAGCCCCTTGTCGACGAGCGCGCCCAGCTTCTCCGGCTCGTTGACCTTGTTCTCCGGGTCCTTGAACTGCCGGCCGCCCTCACCGGCGCCGCCCGCCCGGAGGTGGGCGATGTCGACGGTCTCCGGCAGGTTCGCGGCGGGCCGCCCGGTGAACCCGGCGACCGCCACCGGTGAGTTGTCCTTGGCGGGCACCTCGGCGGCGAGCGGGGCGGTGGGCAGGCCCGCGCTCCCGTCGGCGCGGCCGACGGGCTTCAGCACCGCCGGGCTGTCGGGCTTGTCACCGGGGCGGACGATCTCGGCCCTGAACCCCTCCGTGTCGGCGGGGGAGATGTTGGGGAAGACCTTGATCTCCGTGGTGACGTCGATGATGCAGGTGGCGGTGGGCTGCTTGGGCGGGTAGCACTCCTGCAGGTGGTGGTTGAGCAGGTCGTCCTTGAGCTTGTGCCGCTCGAAGTCCGCGGGGATCTTGACCTTGTGGTGCTCGGCGAAGATCTTGTTGGCGGCGTAGATCCGGACGTCCAGGTCGTTCTTGACCACCCGGGTGAGGGTGACCATGCCCCCGTCGGGGTTGATCACCGTGCCGGTGCCGCTGCCGATCGGCACCTCGTAGGAACGCTCCACGTGGACCAGCTCGCCGATGTGGTCAAGGAGCGTGATGTCCACGCGTGCCGTGGCCTCGATCCTGACCACCGCGGGGGTCACCAGATCGGTGATCCCGCTGGGGTGCTCGTGAGCAAGAGCGGGCGCCACCCCGGCGACCGCCAACAGGAGGCCTCCGAACACCGCCACCGCCGAACCGAACCGCCGCATCGCCACTCCCTACAGGGGATAGGACAAGGGTCGCAAACCAGAGTGAATAAGTGAACCGCTCAGGCCCGAGGGCTTGACTTTCTTTCCGCCGTTACCTGCACCTGATCACGAGACGGATATCTCCACCCCGTCTTCACCATCACCACTCAGGCACCGACCATGCCTTTCACCATGCCCACCCCCCGTTGCGGACAGTTACGCAAAGTCTAATCCTGACCGGGCCCCGGCGCGACAATGTATACCGCGCGAGGACCGGTTCCCTCATCTCGCCCAATGGCCCGCGGTCGCACCGAATCCAATGGGACGGAAGCCCCACAATTCGATATTTCCATCTAATACGCGATAAAGGGGATAAAGGTCTCGTGGCTTCTCATGCGCCCGAGGAGGCCCCTCCCGTACGCGGGCAGACGGCCCGCGAATTCGAAAACGCGAGAAGAGCGGGCGCCACACGGAAGACGAGGGTCACCGGGCCACGGGCGAGCCGATCACCCGGAGGCGGGCCCCCGGCAGACCCCCCATGGACAAGCGCTTGCTAGGGAAATAGCCTGCCCTTCGTGGGCGGGCGAGCGGACGTGGGGCCTGCCCCCGCGCCGCGACGGGCCACCCGCCCGGAGCACCGGACGATCAGACGGGGAGAGCCGTTGAGCCACTCGATCGGGGTCGACGTCGGAGGGACGTTCACGGACGTGGTGCTCCGCGGGCCGGATGGTGAGATCAGCGTCGCCAAGTGCCTGAGCACCCACGACGACCCGGCCGACGGCATCGTCACGGGCATCACCACCGCGCTTGGCCACAGGGACCCCTCCCTGGTGACCAGGGTCGTGCACGCGACCACGCTGGCCACCAACGCCGTACTCGAACGCAGAGGCGTCCGCGTCGCCTATGTCACGACCAGGGGTTTCCGCTCGGCGATCCCTCTGGGCCGCTACGCGCGGGTCGAGGAGGACCGCTACGACCTCCGCTTCGACCCTCCCGCGCCGCCGGTCGCCGCCGGTGACTGCTTCGAGGTGCCCGAGCGGGTGAACGACCGGGGCGAGGTGCTCGAACCGCTCGACGAGGCGGCCGTGGCCCGCGTCGGTGAGGAGATCGCGCGGCGGGGTGTCACCGCGGCCGCCGTCTGCCTGCTGCACTCGTACGCGAACCCCTCGCACGAGCGGCGGGTCGCCGAGATCCTCCGGCGCGTCGTGCCGACCGTGGTGATCTCCTCGGAGGTCTGGCCGGAACTGCGCGAGTACGAGCGGGCGACCACCACGATCATGTCCGCGTACGTCGGGCCCGTCATGGCGGGATACCTGCGGCGGCTGACCGCTCGGCTGGCCGGCATCGGAATCACCGCGCCGGTGCACGTCATGGACTCGGGCGGCGGCGTGATGTCCGCCGAGCTGGCAGCCCGGCGGGCCGTGGCCACCATCGAGTCCGGGCCCGCGGCCGGGGTGCTGGCCGCCGCCGCGTCCGGCCATCCGGACGTCATCTCCTTCGACATGGGCGGGACCACCGCCAAGACCTGCGTGATCAGGAACGGCGAGCCGGAGATCACCCACGAGTTCCACGTGGGTGGCAAGGGCAGCTTCGGCGGGCGCAGGGCCGGGACCGGGGTGCCGGTCAAGACCCCGGCCATCGACCTGGCGGAGGTGGGGGCCGGAGGAGGCAGCATCGCGTGGGTGGACCCGGCCGGCACCCTGCGGGCAGGCCCGCGCTCGGCCGGTTCGGAACCCGGCCCGGCCTGCTACGGCCTGGGCGGCGACGAGCCGACGGTGACGGACGCCAACCTGGTACTCGGTTACCTCGACGCCGCCTCGTTCGCCGCCGGGACGATGTCGCTCTCCCTCGACCTCGCGGAGAAGGCGGTCGACCGCCGCCTGGCCGGTCCGCTCGGGGTCTCCCGCGCCGAGGCGGCGCACGCCGTCCACGAGATCGCCAACGCCTCGATGGGGTCGGCGGTCCACGTGGTGACGGTACAGCGGGGCATCGATCCCCGAGGGTTCGTCATGGTCGCCTTCGGCGGCGCGGGCCCGATGCACGCGGCCAGGGTCGCCTCCCGCTTCGGCATCTCCACGGTGGTCGTCCCCGCGCACTGCGGGGTCGGCTCCGCGGCCGGCCTGCTGGCCGGCGACCTGTCCACCGACCGTGTCCTGTCCGCCCCGGGTGCCGATCCGGTGCGGGTCTTCGCCATCCTGGCCGAGGCCGCCGCCGCCGACCTGAACGTGACCCTCGGCTCCCCCGGTGTCTCGGTCACCCGCTCGGCCGACGTCCGCTTCACCGGACAGGCCCACGACCTGACCGTGCGGTGGAGCGACTCCCCCGCCGAGCTGGCCGACCGCTTCTTCGCGAGATACCGGCAGGTGTACGGCATCGAACAGCGGGGCCCCACCGAGGTCGTCAGCTACCGCGTCCGCGTCACCCAGACCGCCCGGCACCCCCTTGCCGACGCCGTGCCCGCGCCTCCCCCTCCCCGCGCCTCGCCCGGAGCCCGGGAGCCGGGTGGGCCGCGCCCGGAGGCTCACGGTGCTTCCGATGTCTCCGAGGTGCGGCGGGCCGCGTACTTCCCCGAGCTGGGCGGGTACGTACAGGTGCCGGTGCTCACCAGGGCGACCCTGCGCGAGACGGAGGGGCCGGCGATCGTCGAGGACGCCGAGGCGACGATCGTGGTGCCACCGGGCTGGACGGCCAGGCTCGCGGACGACATGGCGGTAATCCTCACCGAGGGCGGAACAGCATGACACCGGAACCCTCGACGGCGCACGCGCGGTCCGCACGAGGAGGCCTCACGAAGGGTCCTCACGAGGGGGCGAGCCGGTTGACGGCGGAGACGCTGACCGCGGAGGTGCTGCGGAACGCGCTGGTGGTGGCGGCCGAGGAGGCGAGCATCGTGGTGGTGCGCTCGGCCTACTCGACGTTCATCGTCGAGGGGTCCGACGCCTCGGCGGCGATCCTCGACGCGAGTGGGCGTCTGGTCGCGCAGTCGATGGCGACCACGCTCATGAACAGCATGGCGCTTAAGGTCGCGCTGCCCGAACTACTGAAGGACATCCCTGCCCCCACCATGCGGCCCGGTGACGTGTTCGTGCTCAACGACGCCTACCGGGGCGGGGTGCACACCAACGACCTGCTCGTCTACCGGCCGGTCTTCGTCGCCGGCGAGCCCGCCTACTTCACCGCGACGATGATCCACGTCTCGGACCTCGGCGGCCTGTCCGCGGGCGGCATGGCCCCGCTCGCCACCGACATCTTCCTTGAGGGCCTGCAGCTCCCCCCGGTCCTGCTGGCCACCGCGCGCGGCGTGGAACCGGCGATCGAGGCGATCCTGCGGGCCAACAGCCGCACCCCTGACAAGGTCATGGGCGATGTGCGCGCGCTCGTCGCGGGCACCGCGGTCGCCGCGGCCAGGATCGAGGCGCTGGCCGGCGAGTACGGCCCTGCCGGGCTCGCCCGGGGGATCGACGACTATCTCGACCACACCGAGACGCTGACCCGCGCGGCCCTCCTCGCCCTGCCCGCCGGGCGCTACGAGGCGTCCTACCCGATCGACGACGACGGCATCGACCTCACCACCTCGCACACCGTCAGGGTCGCGGTCACCCTGGCCCCCGGTGCGGGAGCCGTACTCGACTTCGACGGCACCGACCCCCAGGTCCCCGCGGCGATCAACTCCTCCTCGTCGCAGTCGCTGGCCGCCGCCGTGTTCGCGATGCGCTGCTTCCTGGACCCGTCCATCGCGATGAACGACGGCTGCCTGCGGGCGATCGAGGTGCGGCTGCCACCCGGCTCGCTACTCAACGCCCGCTCGCCCTATCCGTGCGGTGGCCGGTTCGTGCCCATCTACGCGGCGATGGAGGCCGTCTTCCAGGCGCTGTCGGACGCGATGCCCGAACGCGCCATCGCGGCGAGCGGCATCCTGCAGCCCTTCTCCATCGCGGCCGTCGGAGCGCCGTACTGGATCCACCTGTCGTACGACTTCGGCGGGGTCGGCGCCCGGCAGGGCAAGGACGGCCCGGACGCGACCGGCGTGCACTTCGGCATCGGCCGCAACTCGGTACCCCAGGTCGAGCCGGTCGAGACCCGCTGCCCGCTCGTCGTGGAGTCGGTGGAGACCGTCCCCGACTCCGGCGGCCCCGGCAGGCACCGGGGCGGCCTCGGCTCCCGCACGGTGATCCGCTTCCTGGCCGACGCCCACGTCACCACCCGGGGCGACCGGCTGCGCAACGCCCCGCCCGGACGCTCCGGCGGCCTGCCCGGCCGGCTCGGCGGCTTCTACCTGCGGCGCGCGGACGGCTCGCTGGAACGCCTCGACTCCAAGGTGAACAACGTCCGGTTCAGCGCGGGCGAGGCGTTCGTGATCGAGACGACCGGCGGCGGCGGCATCGGCTCCCCCTGCGATCGTCCCGTCGAGGAGGTCCTCGCCGACCTCGACACCGGCCGCGTCACCCCGCACGGCGCCCTCGCCGACTACGGCGTCACCGTCAGGGACGACGGCACGGCCCTGCGTGCGGAGAACTGACATGCGCGGGTCCGGACGGGCGTCCCCGGTTAAGGCGCCGCCCGGCCCCGCGGAGGGCTTGCCTCGCTCAGCCCCGAGGCTGCAGCAGCACGGCGGGATCGAAGGAGACCTCGAAGGGGGCGAAGAGGGTCGCGACCTCTCCCGCGTCGTGCCTGTCGGCGGGTTTGTACTCGTCGCCGGCGAGCTCATGGACGTGGACGGACGGGCCTTCGGACAGCTCGATCCGCCAGTAGGCGGGAATGCCCGCCGCGGCGTAGGCGGCTCTCTTGAGGTGACGGTCGCGCGCCTGGGTGCTCGGGCTGACCATCTCGACGGCGAGGAGGAGGTCGCGTGGCGCGAACATCAGCTGTGTCTCGTCGACGGCCTTCGCCGGTACCACGACGAGGTCGGGGATGAAGAAGTCGCGGTCGCTCGCCCGGAGGTTGACATCCGGCAGTGGCTCGAACTCAGGTGGTGCGACGCCTTCGAGAATTACGAGAAGTCGAGCGATCGCACGCTGATGCAGGGGGACAGGAGAGGGACTCACCAACAGGCTCCCGTTGAAGAGCTCATAGCGGTTCCCGTCATCGGGAAACTTGAGCAGGTCGTCGACAGTGAACGGCGGCTCTCCTTGGAGAACCGTCCGCCTGGTCGTCGGCTCCGTCGTTGCCATCGCGGTCACCTGCTCAGTGTCGGGAGTTTGCCCCTCGCCCACATGCTACTTCCCGCAATTCTCTTACTTTAAGTAGTCAACACATCACGGTTCACCCACTGCTGGGCGCCCTGGCGGACGGCGGTGTGGACGGCACGGGCGATGCGGGCGCCCCAGGTGGAGCGGGGGCCGCCGAAGAGTTCCTCCGGGCCGTGCTCGGGGACCGCCACGCAGACGGCGTCGGAGGCGGTCCCGGTACCGGGGAAACCGACCTCCAGCAGGGCCTGGGTCTTGGCCTCGGTCACCGTCATGACCGTGTTGACCAGGGCGGCGTCGCTCATCGCGACCGGTACGGCGACGACGATGTTGATCGTTCCCGGCAGGTACGCGGGGGCCAGTTCGGGGTCCGGGACACCCTCGGGGGCGGCGGCCCAGGTGGGGACGCGCAGGCCGACGGTCGCCATGACCTCCACTCCCCCGTCGGCGGCCCGGGTGAAGTGGTCGACGGAGGCGGCGGTGAGCATGCCGACACCGGAGCCGGGCGGGGCGAGTTCCAGCAGGTGCTCCACCGGGTCCATCCGCGAGTATCCACCGACCACCTGCGCGTTGAGCGCCCAGGCGGCCGGGCCGATGCCGCCGCCGACCATGGCCGAGGAGATCGCCCGCCACCCGGGGCCGAACTCCCAGAGCAGCGAGGCCAGCCGGGCCCCGTCCTCCTCACGATGGCTCAGCCGCAAAGAGACCTCGCGCGAACCGTCTCGGACGTCCGGCTGGATCTCGGGCCCGCCCAGTAGGCCTCCGGACGAACCTCGCACCCGCTCGGGAAGGCTCGGGGGAATCTCGGACCCGGTCAAGGACGCTCCAGGTGGACCTCAGGCCTGCCACCGGGGCCGGTGGCGACGCGGACGCGGGCCTCGAAGTGCTCGCCGATCAGCTCTCCGGTCAGCACCTCGGCCGGGGTGCCGGAGGCGGCCACCCGGCCGCCCGAGAGCAACATCATCGAGTCAGCGTACTGGCCGGCCAGGCTCAAATCATGCAATGTCGTGACGACGGTTAGTCCGTCGGCCAGCCGGAGCCGGTCCACGAGCTCCAGCACCTGCTGCTGATGTCCCAGGTCGAGGGCGGTGGTGGGCTCGTCGAGCAGGAGCACCGGGGCCTGCTGGGTCAGCGCCCTGGCGAGCACCACGCGCTGGCGCTCGCCTCCGGACAGATGGCCGAGCCGCCGGCCGGCGAGGGGCGACAGGTCCAGCCGCTCCAGCACCGACGCGGTCACCTCCCGGTCGCGGCGGCCCTCGCGGCCCAGGTAGGGGATGTACGGGGTACGCCCGAGCAGGGCGTAGTCGAACACCGTCATGTCGACCGGCAGCGCCGGGGACTGCGGGGCGTAGGCCAGCAGCCTGGCCCGGTCCCTGGGCCGCAGCCGTCTGATCGGCACGTCGTCGACGAGCACCTCGCCCTCGCAGGGCAGCACCCCGGCCAGGGCGCGCAGCAGCGTGGACTTGCCCGCGCCGTTGGCGCCGATGACGGCCAGCCAGCCGCCGCCCCTGACGTCGAGCCCGACGCCGGACAGCACGGTCCGCCGGTCCAGCACCACCGACAGGTCACTCACCGCGAGGCGGCTCACCGGATCTCCCCTCCGCGCGGCGCACGGGCCACGGCCGCCCGCTCCCCGTACACACCTGCCGGAACGGTCGTGTGCTCCTCGTAGGGACGGGCCCGGACGCTCATGTCTCCACCCGGCGGGTCATGCGCAGTACGGCGACGAAGAACGGCGCGCCGAAGAAGGCGGTCACCACCCCGATGGGCAGCTCGGCGGGGGCGAGCACGGTCCTGGCGATGAGGTCGGCGAGGACCAGGAAGGCGGCCCCGCCGATCAGCGAGATCGGCAGCACGACCCGGTACGAGGAACCGGTCAGGCGGCGGACCACGTGCGGCACGACGATGCCGACGAAGCCGATCAGCCCGCTGACCGCGACGGCCGCCGCGGTGGCCAGGGAGGCGGCGAACAGCACGACGAGGCGGACCCTGGCGGCGTTCAGGCCGAGGGTGACCGCCTCGTCGTCACCGACCGAGAGCACGTCGAGCAGCCTGCCGTGCAGCAGCATGACCGTCACCGAGACGACCGCGTACGGGGCCACCAGCGTGACCTGACTCCAGCCGCCGCCGACGTTGCCGAGGATCCAGGCGTAGATGCGCTGGAGCTCCTCCACCCTGAGCTGCTGCAGGAACGTCTGGATCGCGGTGAGGAAGGAGGTGACCGCCACGCCCGCGAGGACCAGCGTGGCGGTGCCGCCGCCCCGGCCCGCCGCGTTGCCCAGCGCGTAGGCGAGCAGGACCCCGCCGACGGCGCCGACGAAGGCCGCAGCGGGGATGCCGATCGCCTCGCCGTCGCCCTTGGTGAAGACGATCGCCGCCGTGGTCGCCAGACCGGCGCCCGCCGCGGCTCCCAGCAGGTAGGGGTCGGCCAGCGGGTTGCGGAAGACTCCCTGGTAGCCGGCTCCCGCGACGGCCAGCAGGCCGCCGACGATCGCGGCGAGCAGGACCCTGGGCAGCCGTATCTCGGCCAGCAGGCTCAGTTCGACCGGGGCCAGCCCGGAGTCGGCCGAGACGAACGGCAGCCAGTCGAGCAGTTGGATCAGCACACTGCGCGGCGCGATGTCCGCGGCGCCGACCAGCAGCCCGGCGAGCATGCTCGCCAGGAGCAGGGCCACGGCCGCGACCGTCACCGCCGGGCTGAGCCGGGCCGCCTGCCCGCCCGCGACACCGGCCTTCCGAGCCGCACCGGCGCCGGGCGGGAACGGCTCCTTCCCGGCGCCCGGGCGGGACGGCTCCGAGGTGCCGGTACCGGAGGGGAACGGCTCCCGCACGGCACCGGCAGGAGACGATTCCGGCATGTCGGTGCCCAGGCCGAGCAGCCCCGACGTACCGGTGGCGGGAGTGGCCGTGTCAGGAGGAGACGGTTCCGGCCGGGTACGGGACGGTGCTGAGGTGACGTTGCCCGCCTTCGGGGTGCCGGAGTCGCGGAGCGGCCCGTCCGTGCCGCCGCCGGGGACGCCGGAGGAGCGGGGGAGATCTGTCAACTAGCTGGCCGCGGCCTTCTGCACGGCCTCGCCGACCTGCTTGGCGAGGTCCACGACGCGCGGCCCCCAGCGGGAGGCGATGTCGTCGTCGAGGAGGATGACCTGGTCGTTCTTGATGGCCGACAGCTTGGACCAGCCCGGGCGCTTGGCGAGGGTGTCCTTCGACTGGCCGCAGCACTTGGTGTCGGCCAGGAAGACGAGGTCGGGGTCGGCCTGCGCGACGAACTCGGCGGAGAGCTTGGGGTAGCCACCCGCCGCGTCGGGGGCCTTGTCGGCGATGTTGGTCAGGCCGAACAGCCCGTAGATCTGGCCGATGAAGGTGGTGGAGGTCGCCGCGTAGGGGGTGACGTCCAGCTCGTGGTAGTAGGTGAGCTTCGCGTCCTTCGGTGCGGCGGCGGCGAGTTCGCCGATCTGCTTTTTCATCTGCGCGGCGAGTTCGGTGGCCCGCTCGCCGTTTCCGGTGGCGGCACCGAGGTCGGTGATCTGGTCGTAGGTCTCGTCGAGTTTGGTGGCGGCGGGCTCCAGCAGCACCGGTACGCCGACCTTGCCCAGCGCGGCCACGATGCCGTCGATGTCATCGGAGAGCACGACCAGGTCCGGCTTCTGGGCGATGATCGCCTCAACGTTCGGCTTGAAACCGGACAGCTCGCTCTTCGGCGCTTCCGCGGGGTGGTTGGACTGGTCGTCCACCGCGACGACCTGTGATCCCGCGCCGATCGCGAACAGGCTCTCGGTGGCGGCGGGCGAGAGCGAGACGATCCGCTCGGGCCTGCTCTCGATGGTGACGGAGCCGTTGCCCGCCTCGACGGTGACCGGGAAGCCCGCCGCCGAGGGAGTCGCGGCGGCACTTGCGGAGGCGGTGGAAGGCGAGGTCGCGGGGGAGGTCTGGCCGCATCCGGCGAGGGTCAGTGCGGCGAGCAGGGCGCCGGCGAGGGCGCTGCGTACGGGCCTCAAGGGAGGTCCTTTCAGTTACCGGAACCGAGGGACCCAGGCAAGGACGGGTCACCCTTTTCCACGAGGGTCGGCGTCGACGACGCGGCGGAGGCGACCTGGCTCGACCCACGAGGGGCCATGACAGTTGCGGGACAGCGCCGGACTCACACCGGACTTCGCTCACACCACGCGTTGGACGAACGCTATCAACTCCCCCGAACAGCCTCTATGCCGAGGTTCCGGACGGACCGCTCTGTGGCTCCCCGGGTAGGCCGCCCCGGAGGGACCGCCCGCCGAACATCCGGACCCGCCCTCCAGGCACATCGCCACCGACGAGCCGTCCCGCCGGCAGGCCGCGGCTCCGGAGGGACCGTCCGCCAAGCCTCCAGGCGCCGTCCCTCTGGCCGGCCGCGCGCGTACGGAGCCGCTCGTCCGGCGGGCCGTCGTTCAGCAGGGGCGCCTCTCAGCCGAGTTGCTCCTCGGCGGCGGCGATGATCTCCTGCAGGCGCAGGCCGTGCGCGGCGTCCAGGGGGTGGCCGCCACCGCGCCGCACGGTCCGCTCGAACTCCATGAGCATGAGGGAGAAGACGTCGGAGCCCAGCCGGGTGTCGTCCATGGTCTCCCGGCCGAGGCGGCCGTAGATCTCGACATCGGAGGGCGGGCTCTCACCCGGCACGCTCATGCACAGCGACGCCTCGCTGACCGCGCCGGTCTCGTGCTCCAGCAGCAGGCCGACCCAGCCCAGCGGGTTGCCGTGGGCGCGGACCCCGACGACCCTGCCGAGCGCGGCGTCCAACATGTCGATCATGTGCGGGCCGACGTCGAGGATCGCGCCGCGCTCCAGTCGCCAGGAGGTGGCGAAGGCCCCGCCGAGCATCGCCCCCGAGATGTTGGCCGCCCGGCCGCCGAACGGCTCGATGGCCGAGACCCTGGCCAGGAAGGCCCGGGTGGCGGGCGAGTAACGCCAGGTGAGGACCATCTGCGAGGCCACGCCCGCCTCGGCGACCGCCTCGGCCAGCCGCCGTGCGCCGTCCAGATCGGCGGCGAGCGGTTTCTCCAGCAGCAGTGCCTTGCCCGCCTTGGCGGCGAGCACGCCGAGCTCCGCCTGGACGGCGGGCGGCACCGAGAACGCGACCGCCTCGCAGTTGTCGAAGAGCTCCTCGATCCGCTCGAAGACCGGAGCACCGAACCTGGCCGCGGCCTCGGGGCGACGGGCCCACACCCCCGCCAGACGTGTGTTCGGACCAGCCGCCAGCATCGGCGCGTGCACCATCTCGGCCCACGGTCCGGCACCTACCAGACCCACAGATAACGTCACGGATCCAGTTTCGCACGCTCCCAGGCCCTGATCGCGTGCTCCGGACGGTGCGCCGTCGTCCCGCTGTCGACCACGATCGTCTGGCCGGTCACGCACCGCGCCTCGTCCGAGGCGAGGAACGCGACCAGCGCCGCCACGTCGTCCGGCTCCGCCGCCCAGGGCAGCAGGCGTTCGGCCGCCTTCTCCGCCAGCCGCCGCGGGGACATCGCCGCGCGCGCCACGTCGGTCATGACGAGGCCGGGGGCGACCGCGTTGCAGCGGATGCCGCGCGAGCCGTACATGGTGGCGACGTAGCGGGTGAATCCGGTCAGGGCCGCCTTGGACGCCCCGTAGGCCGCGTGGTCGGCGTCGCCCACCAGCCCGGACACCGACGAGGTCAGCACGATCGCGCCGCCGTCACGCATCGCGGGGACCGCGTGCTTGACCATGAGCATCGCCCCTCGCAGGTTGACGGCCATGGTGCGGTCCCAGACCTCGACGTCCAGGTCGAGCAGGTCCTGGTCGCGGCCGTAGACGTCGCGGTCCAGACAGGCGGCGTTGGAGTGCAGCACGTCCAGCCCGCCGAACGAGCCGATCAGCTGCGCCACGGCCGCCTTCACCTCCTCCTCGTTCGACACGTCGCAGTGCAGCGCGCACGCCGTACCGCCGCGGGCCCTGATTCCCGAGGCCACCGAGCGCGCGCCCGCGGCCCACAGGTCGGCGACCCCGACGCAGGCGCCCTCGGCGGCCAGCCGGCGCGCGGTCGCCGCGCCGATTCCCGAGGCGGCGCCGGTGACCAGCGCCACCCGGCCGTCGAAGCGCGTCACCATTCCACGTTCAGCGCGGTCAGGCCCCGCCCGACCAGCGACGTGCGGTAGGTGACGGGCGGTCCGCCGGATGCCAGGCGGAGCCCCGGCAGGCGGCGGCCCAGCACCTCCAGCGCGGTACGGAGCTGCAGGCGGCCGAGCGCGGCTCCCACGCAGAAATGGATGCCGTAGCCGAGCGTCATGTGCGCGTCGGCGTTGCCGCGGTCGATCCGGAACTCGTCCGGCTCGTCGAAGACGCGCTCGTCGTGGGCCGCGGAGTCGGTGGAGAGCAGGCAGAGCGAGCCCTTCGGGATGGTCACGCCGTGCATCTCCACATCGACGGCGGCGTACCTGAAGGAGCCGAGGCTGGCGCCGTCGATGCGCATGCACTCCTCCACCGCGTTCTGCACCAGCTCGGGCGGCACCGGCCAGATCTCCTCGCGCAGCAGCCTGAACACGCTGTTGCCAAGCTGGTTGGGCACGGTGTCGTTGCCACCGAGCAGGATCGTGGAGATCAGCTCGACGACCTCGCGGTGCGACAGCTCGGTGCCGATCAGCGAGGTCATCAGCGAGACGAAGTCGTCGCGCGGCTCGGCGGCGCGGGAGGCGACCAGCTTGTCGACGTAGTCGAGGTAGGTCAGGAAGCTCTCGGCCAGCACCAGCTGGCGCTCGGGCGGCTGCGGCGACAGGAAGAGCTGGAACCAGTCCTTCACGTGCTCCTTGACGAAGGCCTCGTCCTCCTCGGGGACGCCGATGAAGCGGGCGGTGAGCTTGACCGAGGGCACGTGCGCGATCTCCGCGACCAGGTCTCCCCCGCCACTCGGGATCACCCGGTCGAGCACCTCCTCGTTCAGGTCGCGGAAGCGCTGTTCCATCGCGGCGACGGCGCGCGGGGTGAAGGCGCGCGAGACCGAACGGCGCAGCCGGGTGTGGGTGGGCGGGTCGACGTTGGCCACGAAGCTGGACAGGAACGAGCCGTGCTCGCCCAGCACCCGCCTGGTCTCGTCGGCGAGGCTGCGGGAGATCGTCAGCGAGCCCTCGGAGGAGAAGCGCCTGGGGTCGCCGTAGGCGGCGCGCACGTCCTCGTGCCGGCTGATGACATAGGCGCCCAGGTGCTCGCTGTAGAACACCGGACGCTCGTCGCGGAGCCTGCGCAGGAAGTCGTAGGGCGCGGCGACGTGCCAGGCCGCGCTGACGTCGAAGTCCTCAGCGGTAATCATGACCTGCCTCTCGGTACGGCTCGCGCCGGGCGAGGATCTGGCGGGGGTTGGCGATGAGCATCAGGTCGATCTGCTCGGAGGTGACGCCTCGCCTGCGGAGCTCGGGCAGTACGTCCCTGGAGATGTGGAGCAGGTGGTAGTTGGGGTGTCGTTGCCGTACGACGTCGGCGTCGAAGCGATCGTTGAAGCAGTAGGAGTCGTGGGACAGGACCATCCGGTCCGCGTGGCCGCGCGCGGCGAGTTCGGCGACGATCGCCACCCGGTTCTCGAACGAGCTGATCGTCTCGATACCGAACCTGTCCATGCCCAGGTAGGAGCCGTTCGCGATGAGTTCTTCCAGGTAGGTGACATCTGTTGCGTCTCCGGCGTGCCCGATGACGACCCTGGAGAGGTCCACGCCCAGCCGTGCCAGCAGCTTCTGCTGCTCCAGGCCGCCGCCCGAGGCGCTGTGCGAGTGGGTGGAGATCGGCACCCCGGTCTCCAGGTGCGCCTCGGCGACCGCGCGGAAGACCCGCTCACAGTTGGCGGTCATGCCGAGGTGGTCGGTGGCGCACTTGAGGATGCCGGCCTTCACACCGGTACGGCCGATCCCCTCGGTGATGTCCCTGACGAAGAACTCGGCCAGCCGGTCGGCGCCGCCGAACAGCGAGCCCGGCCCGCGGTTGCCGAAGTAGGGCGGGAGCGCGTCGTAGGTGTAGAGGCCGGTGGCGACCACGATGTTGACCTCGGTCAGCTCGGCCACCCGTTGCACCGCGGGCACGTAGCGGCCCAGGCCGACCACGGTCAGGTCGACCACCGTGTCGATGCCGTGCCGTTTCAGGTCGTTCAGCTTGGCCGCCGCCTCGCGGGCGCGGATTTCGAGGTCCCAGCCCTCGGGGATGTCCGGCCAGTTCCACAGGATCTCCGGGCTGAGCCCGAAGATGTGCTCGTGCATGAGCGTCGCGCCCGGGTCCCCGATGGGGCCGGTGATCGTCTCGATGCTCGGGGCGGGGTTGTCACTCATGTCCGGTCACCACTCCTCGCTCGTCGCCGGCCCGGTCACGCGTGCGCGACGACGGGGAACCTCGGGTGTTCGAACGGCTGGTTGACCGTCAGTCCCAGACCGTCCGTCTGCCTGTACGGCGTCCCGGTGTAGAGCGCGTCCGCGTCGAAGTAGGTGACCGTGAACGACAGCCTGGCGCTGTCCCTGCGGTTGGCCGCCGCCCCGTGGACGGTCAGCGCGTGGTGCACCGTCGCGTCCCCGGCCGCGAGGTCCAGCGGCGGTGAGATCTCCAGCTCCTTCAGCCACGGGTGCTGGCTGAGCTGGTCGTCACCGTCCCTGGCGAAGGAGCGGCCCAGCAGGCCGTAGCGGTGGGAACCGCACAGGAACCGGAGCGAGCCCATGTCCGCGGGCACGTCCACCAGGGCCAGCCAGACGGTGAGCATGGCCGAGCGGTCCATCGGCATCCACGGGAAGTCCTGGTGGAACTCGGTGGCGCCGTGCCCGCCGTCCGGCTCCTTGATCAGCAGGTTGGTCACCTGGATCCGTACCCCGGCCACCCCGTGCAGCAGCCGGGTGGCGCCGCGGCCGAGAGCCGGGGCGAAGGCCAGGTCCCGGAAGTGCTCGTCGGTCTCGGCGATGTCCCTGGACTGGCCGAACGCCTGGTCGACCTTGGAGATGACCGCCCGCGAGCGTTCGGCGAGGTGTTCCCGGGCACGGTCGCGGAGCAGGGCCACGTAGCCGCCTTCGACCAGGCGTGGCAGCCTTACCCAGCCGTTGTCCGCAAAGAAGGCGACCTCGTCGTCGGTCACCTCGCGGACCAGGTTGTCGTCAGCCATTGGCTCAGTGTCGAACCTCACACCCGCTAAAGCAAGCGCTTGGTAATAACAGTCGTCTTTCCGTGCCCGGACGGCGCATCTATGCTTAGCAAGCGCTTGGTAGAACAGAGGGGATGCCGATGGATCGCCCGTTCCGGTTCGCCGCCGTGATCCGCGAGGCCGGCTCGGCCAGGGCCTGGGCCGAGGCGGCACGCCGCCTGGAGGGCTCGGGCTTCGACGTGCTGCTCGTCCCCGACCATCTGGTCGGTCCCCGCTTCGCGCCGGTCGCGGCGATGACCGCGGCGGCGTGCGCCACCAGCCGCCTGCGGGTCGGCACGCTGGTGTTCGCCAACGACTTCCGCCACCCCGCGGTGCTCGCCAAGGAGGCCGCCACCGTCGACCTGCTCTCCGAGGGCCGCCTGGAGCTGGGCCTCGGCACCGGCTGGATGGCCGCCGACTACGCCGGTGCCGGGCTGGCGTTCGAGCCACCGGGGGTCAGGGTGGACCGGCTGGCCGAGGCGATCACCGTGCTCAAGGGCCTGTGGGCGGACGGCCCCTTCACCTTCCACGGCAGGCACTACCGAATCACCGCCCTGGACCAGACCCCCAAGCCCCTGAGCCGCCCCCACCCTCGGCTGCTGCTCGGCGGCGGCGGCCCGCGCATGCTCGGGCTGGCCGCCCGCGAGGCCGACGTGATCAACCTCGGCATGCGGGTACGCGCCGACGGCACCGGCCCCGACGGCACGGACGGCGGTCTGGACGCCTTCCTCGCCAAGATCGACCTGGTACGGCGGGCCGCGGCCGGCCGCTACCACCGGATCGAGCTCGGCACCAGCGTGCAGCAGCTCGGCGTCCGCAAGCGGGACGAGCCGTGGAGCGCCGCCGACTCCTCCCGGCAGGACGAGACTCCGCAGGTGCTGCTCGGCACCCGCCAGGACATCGTCGACAAGCTCCGCCACTGGCGCGACACCCACGACCTGTCCTATTTCGTACTCCACCACGAGCGCGACCTGGACGCCTTCATCCCGGTCGCCGAGGAGCTCGCGGGGCGCTGACCCGCGACGCTTCGGGGTCCCGGGGCCCCGGGGCGTGCGCGACGGACCGCCGACGGCATGATTGGGCATCATGGACCAGATGATTCTGCTTCGGCACGGCGAGACCGAATGGAGCCGGGACGGCCGGCACACCGGGCGCACCGATCTACGGCTGACCGCCGGAGGCGAGGATCAGGCACGGGCACTGGCCCCGCTGATCTCGGACCGGACGTTCGGCCTCGTCCTGGTCAGTCCGGCCCGGCGCGCGAGGGACACCGCCGAACTCGCCGGAATCAAGGACTACGAGACAGATCCCGACCTGTGGGAATGGGACTACGGCGGCTACGAGGGCATCACCACCCTGGAGATCCGCGAGAGGCGCCCCGGCTGGTACCTGTGGCGCGACGGCGTCGTCCTCGGCGACGCCGAGCACCCCGGCGAGAGCGCGGAGCAGGTCGGCGCCCGCGCCGACCGGGTGATCGCCCGAGCCCTGGCCGCGGACGGCGACGTGGTCCTGGTCGCCCACGGACACTACCTGCGGGTGCTGTGCGCCCGCTGGCTCGGCCTGCCACCGACCGACGGCCGCCTGTTCCGCCTGAACACCGGCACCTACTCCCGGCTCGGCTTCGAGCGCGACGAGCCGGTCGTCCTCACCTGGAACGCGCCCGTCTGACCCCTGACCCGCGATCGGAGCCCTCCCCCGGATCCCCCTTTCCGCCGCGACAGGCCCTCCTCCTCACCGGAGATCGGCCTGGATCGGGGCAAGGCGGGAGCCGGGGAAGGGCGCCAGCAGGGTCTCCCGCCACGGGCCCGCCAAAAACTCCCTGGCCCGCCTGCTCCAGTCGAGCAGCCGGCCGTCCGGCTCCACCTCGTCGTCCAGGCCGAGCGCCGCGTCCCTGGACCGCTGGAGCGCCAGGTGGTCGTCCAGCGTCATGCCCCAGACGGTGACGACCTCGGTGTCGCAGAACAGGACCTCGTACAGACCGATCGGGCGGTGGCCGTGGTCGGCGAGGACGGGCGCGCGCTCCTCGCGGACGGCGTCGAGGTAGTCCAGCGCGGCCCCGGGTCGCACCTGGGCGCTCTCGAACAGGTAGAACGGGGCCGCGTAGCCCTCGGCGGTGATGTCGGCGAGGGCCGGGCTGCCGTGCACGGCGCCCAGCGGCCGGGAGAAGGCGGAAAAACGCAGGTCGTCGATGTCGGAGAGGAAAAGCCTGCCGTCGACGCCGTCGTAGATGTTCATCATCTGCCGCCAGCCGCCGTCCCAGCCACCGTGGCAGTCCCAGAGCGTGACCGCCTTGAACTGGGGGTGGCCGGTGATGCCGACGGCGTAGAAGGCGCCCACCAGGTCGATGTCCCTGGACCTGATCGACAGTCCCCGGGTCAGTTCCGGGGTGTCGAGGGCCTCGTCTTCCTTCTTGTAGCGGGTGAGCCAGGTGAGGTACTCCAGCGGCCTGCGGGAGTTCATCGGCCGGAAGTCGACCTCTTCGATCAGGTAGATGCCTCGCCGCACGGTAAGCGCCTCCTCAACCCAAGCGAATGCTTGGTTGAACACTAGTTGAGAAGGATCACGCCGTACAGCGTGGAGATCTCGTTCAGGCGGCCGCCGCGGCGGGCTGCGGACCTCGCCCCGTCAGCCATTCGAGGACCCGGCGGTGACCGTGGCAGGCGTCCTCGAAGTGACCCCAGCGCCAGTAACGTGGCTGGTCGCGCACTCCGGTGACCCATGTGCGGTAGGACACCGGAGTGGGCGCACCCTCCCCCGTTGCCGCCGAGGCGACGCCGTAAGTGCGGATCACGACGCGCCCGCCTGGTGCGAACAGCACGTCGTCGGCCACCGGGTACAAGGTCATCTGGTCGAGCACGGCTTGAGCCCCCAATCACTGTGATCTCAAACTCTTCCGTGCCGTTCCACTCCCCCGGTTACACGACCGGCGCGGCCCGGTTAACCCGGCGGCCCTGAAGTAAAAACGGTGTTACACCGTTAAACCGTCGAACTCCCCATCCTTCACCCCGAGCACCAGGGCACGGATCTCATCCCTGGTGTAGATCAGGGCAGGCCCCTCTGGAAAACGCGAGTTCCGGACCGCGATGCTGCCATCCGAAAGTTCGGCAAGCTCGACGCAGTTACCCGTCGAGTTGCTGTGGCGGCTCTTGCGCCAGCTGGCCCCGGCAAGGTCAGTGGCCGGCATGCCGTTGTAGGTCTGCTCCATTTACATCTCTCTGAGAAGGTCGCCGAGGATCTCGGCGGTGCCCCCGGGCGTGGTGCTTTCCACGCACAACTGCTCCATGGCCGTGAGGTATGGATCGATGTCCTCACGTTTGTCCAGGTAGAGGGCACCCCAGAGCTGCTCGACATAGACGACGTCCGACAGGTCGGACTCGGGAAACCGCAAGATGCTGAACGCACCACCCTCGGCCGCGTGCATGCCGAATCGGAAGGGCATCACCTGGAGGGTGATGTTGGGAAGCGTGGCCACTTCCAGCAGGTGCTGGATCTGCTCACGCATCGTCTCCTTACCTCCGATGGGACGCCTCAGGGCCGCCTCGTCGATGACCGCCCACAATCGGGGGCCGTCCTTCTTCGTTAAGCGATCCTGCCGCTGCATGCGCATATGCACACGACGCTCGATCTCCGCCTCCGGCACGTCCGGGTAGCCCAACCGGATCACGGTGCGCGCGTAGGCGGATGTCTGCAGCAGGCCGGGAATGAACTGCACCTCGTAGGTGCGGATCATGTTCGTCGCCTCCTCCAGCCCCACGTAGGTGGTGAACCAGTTCGGCAACAGGTCGCCGTACTTGTGCCACCAGCCGGGGGTGTTCGCCTCGCGGACCATCTCCAGCAGGCCGCGCCGTTCTGCGTCGTCGAGCACGCCGTACAGGGTGAGCAGGTCTTCCACGTCACGCGTCTTGAAACCGACGCGGCCGAGTTCCATACGGCTGATCTTGGACTCTGAGGCACGGATGTGGAATCCCGCTACCTCACGGGCGAGCCCCTTCTCCTCACGCAGCCGGCGCAGACTCGCGCCGAGCATGATGCGCCGGACAGTGGAACCGGTACCGGGCGGATCCATGGACACGTGATGCTCCTCGCTCGCTTTCCTGATCGACAGTCTGTCACTTCGCGGCCGAAGAATCCCTGGCCACGATCAAGATCCCCTTTCGTACGAAATTACCCAATCACCGGTAACGGTAGCGGTTGCACACACCTTATGCACGTGCATTCGCTCTTGCACCTGCACGGGAGTTTGCACCATGATTGCGGCTGTGCAGTCCGCCCAAACCGCGCCCCCCCGAGCGTCAACGTCATGGACGGCGCTCGACTGGTGGCCCCCCGCAGGCTGGTGGCCCGACTCCGCGCGCGATCTTCTCCTCGGATCCCCGGCAGTCATGGCCAGCGCCACCTTCGTGCTCCCGCCACACGCCGAGTCCGTCCACTCCGCCCGCAGCTTCGCGACGGGCACCCTCACCGGCTGGAACCTCGGCGAGCTGGGCGAGAACATGGAGCTGGTCGTCTCGGAACTGGCGACCAACGCCCTCAGACACGGCCTCCGGCTCGCCGAGTCGCGCGCCAGGGAGCCGATCCGGCTCTCCCTGATCCGGCGGGGCAATCTGGTCACCTGCACGCTCAACGACCCGGGAGCCGGCTTCCCCGCGCTCCGCGATCCTTCGCCACTCGACATCGGCGGCCTCGGACTGCACATCGTCGAGTCACTGAGCCTTCGCTGGGGCTGGGCACCGCTGGCCCCGTACGGCAAGATTGTCTGGGCCGTCCTGCGGACCGGCCTTCGTGAGGATCCCGCCCCCCTCGACCGCCCGTAGACCCACGAACGCCCGCCGCGTGCCGTTCCCCGCCCCGCTCCTTCACCACCTCCACCGACCTCTTCCGGACGGCGCCGCCTCTTCCCCTCAAGGGCGCCGATCGGTCCCGGGGCCGCCGCTCCTCCCTCCCGGTGGCCCCGGGACCGGTTAGAACCGGATGGAGACCTCATATAACGCGTCGCATTCTGCGCGGTAGATGCCGTCAGAGATGCCCTCTGCATTACCGTGGATGTTTATGGCTCACGGAGAGTCCCCGCGCGAGATTCCTGAGAGAGCTGCGAGATGGACGATCACCTGCTCGGCTGGTTGAAAACCCTCGACGAAGAACGGCTCGCCCGAGTTCTGGCCAACCGGCCGGACGCCATCGCCCCGCCGTGGCCGCGCCGCCTGGACACCCTGGCGCAGCGACTGGGCAACGGGTTCGCGGTGATGGAGGTCATGCGCGGCCTGCCGCTGCCCTCCCTGGAGGTGGCGCAGGCCGCACTGACCCTCGGCGAGCAGGCCGGGCCGGAGACGGTGGCCCGGTTCATGGGCGTGCCCGAGGCCGAGGTGGCGCCCTGGCTCGACCTGCTGTTCGACCACGCCCTGGCGTGGCCGGACAGTGAGGGCCGCATCCGGGTGGCCGAGGGGCTCGCCCGGTGGTGGACCGCCCCCTGCGGGCTCGGTGAACCGCTCCCCAACTACCTGAACTCCTGGACGGTCAGCGCCGACGCGCTGCGCGCGCTGGCCAGGACCCTGGGCCTGCCGCACGGCCCGAAGCGGCGTACGGTCGCCAGGGTCACCGAGATCCTCTCCGACCCCCACCGGGTGACCGCGCTGCTGGAGAAGGCTCCCGAGGGCGCGGGGCGGCTGCTTGAGGAGTTCGCCTGGGACGGTCCTGTCCGCGACGTGGACGGCGGCGAGTTCGTGGTGCCGGGGTCTCCCGAGAAGTGGGCCGCCGATCACGGGCTGCTCTTCCGCCCCAGCTGGAATGTGGCCGAGATGCCCCGTGAGGTGGCGCTCGCGCTGCGCGGCCCCGACTACCACCCGCCCTTCACCCCCGTCCCGCCCGACCTCGCCACGCTCCCCGTCGACCCCGAGGCCGTCGACCACCTGATGACCCTGGCCGCGCCACACGTGGTGGAGCGCTGCGCCGCCATGCTGGAGAACACCGCGAAGTTCCCGCTACCGCTGCTCAAGGCGGGCGGGGTGGGTGTGCGCGAGGTCCGGCGGGTGGCCAAGGACACCGGCTGCGACGAGGACGAGACCCGGCTGCTGCTGGAGGTCTGCGCGGTGGCCCGGCTGCTGGCCTGGGACGACTCCGCCGGAGGGCTGGTGCCCACCGAGAAGTTCGACCGCTGGCGGCTGGACGACGCGGCCGCCAGGCTCAGGGTGCTGCTGTCGGCGTGGTGGCGGATGGAGCGCTCGTCGCTCCGGAAGGTCGACGGCAAGTACGGCACGGTGCTCGGTGACGATCCCGCCGGGGCCATGGTCGCCCGCGCCCGGCGGGCGGTGCTCGGCGTGCTGGCCCGCCTGCCCGCCAGCACCGCGTGCGTCGACCTGGCCGGGCTGGTCGAGTCCGCGTACTGGCACGCCCCGCTGCTGGACCGGTCGCTGCTGGCCGAGTGCGCTCCCGCCGTGCTGGAGGAGGCCCGGATGCTCGGGCTGGTCGCCCTCGACACGATCACCGACCTCGGCCGCGCGATGGCCGGGCTGGACGCCTTCCCCGGCGACGAGATCGACGACTCCGCGCCCCTGGTGGAGAACGACCCCGTGCTGGTCGAATGCTCCACCAGGGCGCTGGCCAGCGTGCGGCGGAGCGCGCTCTTCGGCGCCGACCTCACCGCGGTGGTGACCGGCCCGCCCGCCGGCGAGCTCGCCGAGCTGCTCGACCGGGCCGCCGAGCGCGAGTCGCGCGGCGCGGCCTCGGTCTGGCGGTTCACCCCGGCCAGCGTGCGCCGGGCCATGGACACCGGCTACACCGCCGAGGGTCTGCTGACGGACCTCGCTGAGGTGGGCAGGGTGCCGCAGCCCCTCGAGTACCTGATTCACGACGTGGCCAGGCGGCACGGCGAGGTCACGGTGACCACCGTCGCCTGCATCGTGCAGGCCTCCGACCCGGTGCTGCTGGCCGAGATCGCCGGGCACCGGCGGCTGGGCAGGCTGGGCCTGCGGCTGCTCGCCCCGACCGTGCTGGCCAGCGCGATGCCCGCCGACAGGACCCTGGCGGCGCTGCGGGAGAACGGCTACGCGCCGGTGCCCATCGAGGACACCGGGGAGATCACCATCCGCAGGGCCCGGGTCGAGGAACCGCGGAACGGGCGGCTGATCCTGCTGCCCGGGGGCAGGGTGGCCGAGTTCGAACAGCCCCCGTACCCGCTGATGGAGCCACCGCCGGACCCCCGCGAGCACGCCCAGCGCCTGCTCGTCGCCGAGGGCCAGGCCACCCAGTCCGGCGGCAGGACGTGGGCGGTCATCGGCCGCATGGCCTCCCGCCTGCCGACCGCCCAGCAGTCGCTGCTCGGCTTCGTCGTCGATCGGGGCGTGCGGGCGGCGATCACACTGACCGACGGCCTGACCGCCACCATCAGCCACGGCGAGCTGCGCAGCGGCGTGCTCGACGCGTGGTGCGAGGAGGCGGGCGACTATCTGGAGTTCCCGCTGGCCGACATCATCGAGGTCCGCGGCGCCTACGCCTGACCCCACCGGCCGCCCCGTGGAGCCGAGCGCGTGGACCGGTGCCTCCAGGATCCGCGACCGCGGTCCGGCTGATGCGGTGAACATGAAGGGTGGCCGGGTTTCCGGTCGTCGTCTTGCCGAAGCCACCGTCGAAGACCCCGAGCCACCGAGCCTGGCGGACGTGCCCGGTCACCGGACTAGAGCTTCTTGGCCTTGACCAGGTCGGCCAGGAGCTTCTCCAGCACGTCGGCGTAGCCCTGGTAGCTGTAGCGCTCCTCGGCGTGCCAGGCGTAGACCTGCCCGGCCTTGACCGCGGGCAGCTTGGCGAAGGTCGGCTTCCCCTTCATCTCGTCGACCCGCATCGACTGGGTGCGGGCGTCCACCAGGATCACGTCCGACTCGTAGGTGTCGGCGTTCTCCCAGCTCAGCGTCTCCCAGAAGCCCGCCTCGTCGACCTTGCCCGGCACCACGACGTCCAGGCCCAGTTCCTTGAAGTAGCGCACGTCCGCGTGGTCATCGGGATTGACCACCCACATCGTCTCCGGACTGCCCGACATGATCAGGATCCTCAGGTTCCTGGTCCCGGGGGTGACGAGCGCCTTGGCCGCGGCGTCGAACCTCGCCTTGGCCGCGGTCACCTCGGAGGCGTTGAGGTCCGCGCCGAGGGCGGCGGCCACCTCGCCGTACTTCCCGATGATCTCGGGCAGCGACCTGCCGACCAGGCGGACGCCGAGGGTGGGCGCTACCTGCTCGATGGTGGAGGTGGACTTCTCCGGCACGTACCAGAGGGTGTCTCCGGTGTACATGCCGCTGACCAGCAGGTCGGGCTGGAGCGAGATGTACTTCTCGATGTTGAACTCGTCCCACACGTTGCCGATGGACTCGACCTTGGTGATGTCGACGTTGCCGACCTGGGGGTCCCTGGTCCCGTCCTTGAGCTTGTGCGGACCGAAGACCGCGACCGGGCGGACCCCGAAGTCCCAGAGCGCGGCGGCGGCGCCGACCTGGGCGACGACGCGGGCAGGGCGCTCGGGCCGCTCGATCTTCTTTCCGCGGTCGTCGGTGAAGGCCCACGGACCCGCCGCCGACGAGGAGGCAGCCGGAGAGCCACCGGCCGCGGGTGCCGTCTCGGTGCCGCTCCCGCACGCGGCCAGGGCGAACACGAGGCCGGCAGCCATGAATCCCCGCCGCGGAAGGACAGGTAGGGACATTTCACTCTCCAAAGGATAGGCTTACCTAAATGGCTATTTCATTAGATTAGCCTTACCTTAGCTATACCAACAGGGAGGGGCTCGGTGAGCAGGGCCGGTGTGGCCACGGCCGCGTCCGAGACGGCCGGGGAACCGGACGGCACGCCACCGCCGTCGGCGAAACGGCGTGCGGCCGCGCTGGCGGCCGGACTGCCGGCCGCGCTGGCGATACTGGTGCTGCTGGCGCTGGTCAGTATCGCGGTGGGATCGCGCTCGGTCCCGCTCTCCACGGTGCTGGACGCGCTGCTCGCACCCGACGGGTCCACCGATCACACGGTCATCAGGGACCTGCGCGTACCGCGGACGCTGATCGGTATCGGCGTGGGCGCGGCACTCGGCCTGGCCGGCGCGCTGATGCAGAGCCTCACCCGCAACCCGCTCGCCGATCCCGGGCTACTGGGCGTCAACCAGGGCGCGGCCCTCGGCGTGACGGTCGCCATCGGGCTGCTGGGCCTGAGCGACCCCACCGCCTACGTCTGGTTCGCGTTCGCCGGTGCGGCCGCCGCCGCGACGCTGGCCTACGCGCTCGGCTCCGCCGGACGCTCGGGTGGCGGCCCGGTACGGCTCACGCTCGCCGGTGTCGCGCTGGGCATGGTGTTCAACGCCGCGGCCTCGGCGATCCTGCGGGCCGACACGGTGACCTTCGACCGGATGCGGTTCTGGCTCACCGGGTCGCTGGCCGGGATCAGCGCCGACGTGGCGGCCCGGCTCGCTCCGTTCCTCGCGGCCAGCCTGGTGCTCGGGCTGCTGCTGGCCAGGCCGCTCAACGCCATGGCACTGGGCGACGAGGCGGGACGCGCGCTGGGCGTGAACATGGCCCGCACCCGCGGGCTGACCGCGCTCACGGTCACCCTGCTGTGCGGGGCCGCCACCGCCGCCGCCGGGCCGTTGTGGTTCGTGGGCCTGGCCGTGCCGCACGCGGTGCGCGCCTTCACCGGACCCGACCAGCGCTGGGTCCTGCCGTACACCGTCGTGCTCGCCCCCGTGGTGCTGCTCGGCTCCGACATCCTCGGCCGGGTGGTCGCCGCCCCCGCCGAGGTGCAGGTGGGCATCATGTGCGCGTTCGTCGGCGCCCCGGTGTTCATCCTGCTCGCCCGCCGCCGGAGGCTCGCCGCCCTATGAAGAACACCCTCCCGGCACAGGCCTCAGAGGCCCGCCGCACGAACCCATGTATGAAGAAGAACACCCTCCCGGCACGAGCCTTAGAGGCCCGCCGCACGGACCTCTCGTGATCGCTCCACCGCCGGCCACCGCCGGGAAGAGTGCCCGCCCCACCGGGCCCCTGCTGACCGCCCTGCGCCTGCGTTCCTGGTCTCTGCGGCTCTCCCCGCGCGGCCTCGTCACCGGCACCGCCATCGCCGTACTCGGCCTGGCCGTCAGCCTGGTCGCGCTGTCCGTCGGCGAGTTCACGGTCCCCATCCGCGACATCGTGGCCGCTCTGTTCGGTGAGGGGCCGCCGGTCGCCGAGCTCATCGTGAACCGCCTGCGGGCACCGCGGATCGTGACCGGCCTGCTGGTCGGTGCCGCGTTCGGGCTGAGCGGGGCGATCTTCCAGAGCCTCACCCGCAACCCGCTCGGCAGCCCCGACTTCGTCGGCCTCACCTCGGGGGCGGCCACCGGGGGCATCGCCGCCGTGGTGCTGGGCGGCGGCGCCTGGCAGATCGCGGGGGCCTCGCTCGCCGGGTGCGTCGCCAGCGCGCTGATCGTGTACGCCCTGGCCTTCCAGCGCGGAGTGCAGGGCTACCGGCTGATCCTGGTCGGCATCGGGGTCAACGCACTGCTGGTCTCCGCCGACTGGTACATGCTGACCCGCGCCGACATCGGCGACGCGGCCACCGCCGGGGCCTGGATCACCGGCAGCCTCGGCGGACGCGGCTGGGAGCACGCGATCCCGGTCGCGTGCGCGGTGGCCGTGCTCCTGCCCGCCTGCGCCTGGCTGTCACGCCCGCTGCGGATGATGGAGATGGGCGACGACGCGGCCAGGGCCATGGGCATCCGCGTCGAGCCGGTGCGCGCGGCGGCGATCGCCGTCGGCGTGCTGCTGTGCGGTGTCGCCACCGCCGCCACCGGACCCGTGATCTTCGTGGCGATGGCCGCTCCCCAGCTGGCCCGGCGGATCAGCCGTTCCCCCGGCGTCACCCTGGTCACCTCGGCGCTGACCGGCGCCACCCTGCTGGTCTGCGCCGACCTGGCCGCGCAGCGCCTCTTCGCGCCGGTCCAGCTGCCGGTGGGAATCATGACCGCCGCGATCGGCGGCGTATACCTGGTGTTTCTCCTGCGGAGGGAACGACGTTGAGACTGTACGGCACCGGCCTGACCCTCTCCTACGACAAGCGCGTGGTGGCCAGGGACCTGGACGTCACGATCCCCGACGGGTCGTTCACCGTGATCATCGGCCCCAACGCGTGCGGCAAGTCCACGATGCTGCGCGCCCTGGCCCGGATGCTCAAGCCCCGCGCGGGGGCGGTCCACCTGGACGGATCCGTGATCACCTCGCTGCCGTCCAAGGAGGTGGCGCGCAGGCTGGGCCTGCTGCCGCAGAGCTCGATCGTGCCCGACGGCATCACGGTCGCCGACCTGGTGGGCCGGGGCCGCTACCCGCACCAGCGGATGATGCGCCAGTGGTCCCGCGAGGACGAGGCCGCGGTGGCGGCGGCCATGGAGTCGACGGACGTGACCGAGCTGGCCGACCGCTGCGTGGACGAACTCTCCGGCGGCCAGCGCCAGCGCGTCTGGCTGGCCATGGCGCTGGCCCAGGAGACCCCGATCCTGTTGCTCGACGAGCCGACCACCTTCCTGGACATCGCCCACCAGATCGAGGTGCTCGACCTCTGCGCCGACCTGCACGAGCAGGGCAGGACCCTGGTCGCCGTGCTGCACGACCTGAATCAGGCCTGCCGCTACGCCACCCACCTGATCGTGATGCGCGACGGCCGGATCGTCGCCGAGGGCGACCCCTCCACGATCGTCACGGCCGACCTGGTAAGGGAGGTCTTCGAGCTACGCTGCGAGATCATCGAGGACCCGCAGAGCGGCACCCCGCTGATCGTCCCCGAGACCCGCCGCCGCGCTCCCGCACCGCTGGGGCGAGGCTAGGTCAGGAGGGTCAGCCCGTGACCCGCCCCGCGGGCTCGTTCTCGGCGGCCGACACCGTGACGATGTCCTGCCCGCGCGTCTCCGGTCCGAAGGCGAGGGCGATGAGGGTGATGGTGGTCAGCACCGCCAGGTAGACCGCGACGGCCCACCAGCGGCCGGTCCAGGCCAGCAGCGCGGTGGCGATCTCGGCCGGTTCATCGCCTACAAGGCGGCCCGTGCCGGTGTCGCCGTGGTGTACGTGGACCCGGCCTACACCTCGCAAGCCTGCTCGGCCTGCGGGCACGTGGACAAGAAGAACCGGCCCGACCAGGCAACCTTCTCCTGCACGTCGTGCGGCTTCGCTGAGCACGCCGACGTCAACGCGGCCCGCAACATCGCCTCGCGCGGTGTGGCGGGCTGGGCAGTGAGTCACGCTGCCGACGACGCGGCCTGAACCGTCGAACCCATCGACGGCGAGGAGCTGCAAGCTCGGTCGTTTACGGCCGAGAAGCTGACAGACTGCGCGCCGGACGTACGCTCCTTCGCGACGATCCTCAAGCGCACCCACGACCTGATCGTCGCCGCCGCTCACAACGAGTACATCTCGGTGGCCATGGCGCCCCTCCAGGGGCTCTCCCGCAGGTTCTGGTTCGCGCACCTGAAGGATTCCGCCGAGGAACTGCGCACGGCGTCACGGCTGCACGGCGACATCCTCCGCGCCATCTGCCACGGCGACGAGACCGAGGCGGTGAACGCCTCGACCAGGCTCAACGACTATCTGGTCGACTTCGCCTACGCCACCCTGCACCCACCGGCCTGAACGGCTCCCTCCTGGCTCGGGAGAAGGGCCGGGCGCCGCGGACGACGGAACCCGGCCCGTGGAGCGCGGGGGCCGGGTTCGTCAGCCCTCCAGCGCGACCCGGCGGGCCAGGCCCAGCGGGAGACCGCCGGAACCCGCCAGCGTGTCGTGGAAGGTGCGCAGGTCACCGCGGCCCGCGGCCAGGTAGTCGTCGCGGATGCGGTCGATCTCCAGTGCCCCCGTCAGGTAGGAGGGCGCCTGGGTGGGCCACGCGCAGTAGCGGTTGACCTCCCCCTTGGCCGTGCCGGGGGTGAGCGAGGACCTCGTGGTCATGAACTCCTCGGCCTGCTCGATCGTCATGTCACCGCAGTGCAGCGAGGTGTCCACGACGATGCGGGCCGCCCGGAAGAGCCGGAAGTCCAGGTGGGCGAGCTCCTGGGCCGGAGTGGTGAAGTAGCCCTGCTCGTGCATGAGCTTCTCGACGTACAGGCCCCAGCCCTCGGCGAAGTACGGGGTGCGGAACAGCCTGCGGGCCCGGCGTGGGTTGCCCGCCATCCAGGACAGGTGCCAGTGGTGACCGGGGTACGCCTCGTGGACGGCGATGGAGGGCATCTGTGCCCTGGCGTTGGTGCGCAGCCGCTGGCGGACCTGCTCCTCGGTGAAGGAGGACGGGGTGAAGGGCACGAAGAAGTGCCCGATCCTGGAGGTCGACAGGGGCGGCGGCGGCATGTAGGAGGCGACCGCGAGAATGGGCCGCTGGAACTCGGGCGACGGGACGACCAGGCACTCCTCGCCCTCGGCGAAGGTCACCAGGCCGCGCTCGCGGACGAACCTCCTGGCCCGCTCCGTCTCGGCCTCGTACTCGGCCCGCATGTCCTCCAGCGTCGGCGCGTGGTCGTCCTGAAGCCCGGTGATGACCGCGTGCCAGTCGCCCGAGCCACCGTCCAGCCGGGCGGCGACCTCGCGCATCCGCGCGTCCAGCTCGTCGTAGGCGGCCTGTCCCCGCCTGAGCAGCTCGTCGGCGCCGTAGCCGAGCATCTCCCGCTCGCGCAGCAGCGTGGAGTAGAGCTCCTCCCCCATCCGCCAGGTGCCCTCCGCCCGGAACCCTTCGAGGAACTCCACCAGCTCGTCGAAGGCCGTCGCCGCGGGCTCGGCCGCCGCGGCCAGCCGGGCCCGCAGCGCCTCGTCGGACACCTGGCCGGGGACCGTCCCGGTGAGGAAGCGGCGAGCGGTCCGCGCCTGGCCCAGCCCCCGCTCGACCAGCAGCGGGGCCGCCAGCGCGGGGTCGAGGTTGGCCCGGCAGGCGGCGAGGACGTCCGGCACCTCGGCCAGCCGCGCGACGGCCGCGTCCACCAGCTCGGCCTCACCGGAGAGCCGCTGCAGGAACGGGCTGAACATCGAGGAGAAGATCGGGCCCACGTAGGCGGCCGGGTCACGCCGCCAGAGCGGCCACGACTCGTACGCGATCCCGCCGCGCAGCGTGGACATGACGAGTTCCCGGTCGATCTCGTCCTCGAAGTCCCCGGCGTCCCCGGCGTCCCCGGCGTCCTGGGCCCCCTGGAGTCGTTCCAGTCGGCGGCGCGACTCCCGCTCCCTGGCCAGGATGCCGGCCTCGGTGAAGTCACCGAGGGTCCTGTCGTACCCCGGCGCGCCCGCGAGGGCGGCATAGATGGGATTCTCCGCCAGGTACCAGTCGAGAAATTCGCTTACCAGCTGGGGGGACGTCATACCGCGAGATCCTACTTCGCAGGCGATTTCACCACCGATGTGGTCACCGGCCGGCTTTCGCCGCCTCCGAGTCCGCGGACAAGCAGGCGCGGCTCCGCCGTTCCCATAAACTTCATGACGTGGGTGACCCGAAGTTCGAGATCCAGATGCTCCACGACCGCGTCATGGTCAAGGTCGAGCAGGAGTCAGAGGAACGGCGCAGCACGGCTGGCATCGTCATCCCGGCGACGGTGAAGATGGCCAACCGCCTCGTCTGGGGTGAGGTCTGCGGCGCGGGCCAGAACGTCCGGGCGGTCAAGGTCGGCGACAAGGTCCTGTTCAACCCCGAGGACCAGTACGAGGTCGAGGTCCACGGCCAGATCTATCTGGTCATGCGCGAGCGCGACCTGCACGCCATCGCCACCCCGCAGACCGACAACGGCACCGGCCTCTACCTCTGAGCTCCACTGAGCTCCACGGGGGGACGTCACCACCGCCCGGTCTCCGCCGCGCCACCCCGAAGGCCCATGAGACGTCCCTACCGCGCGGATCGCCTCCTGGCGCAGGACGCCCGATCACCGGCCCGCCCTCGGGCCGCGCCGGTCATTTCCGGGTGTATCCGAGATAGAGCTTGTTGTTCCAATCCTCGGCGGAGAAGGCGGCCAGCACCCGCGTGGTCTTGCCCTTGAGGGTCGACAGGACCACCTGGTAGTGGTTCCCGGAGGGGATGACCGCGATGAAGTGCTTCTCGTCCCACCATCCCCACAGGGCCTTCGGCCGGATGCCGGGCACCTTGGCCGCGAGCCTGCCCGAGGTGCGATCCCAGACACAGACGTGCTCGGTGTAGCTGGACGGGCACCAGGTCATCAGGCCCTTGCCCGAGGGGGTGAAGGCGTCCTCACCACCGGCGGGCCTGCCGGTCTTGGCCAGGGTGCGGCGGATCGTGCCGTCCTGCCCGTAGAAGCGGGCACCGCCCTGGTACTCGGCCACCACCTCGGTGCCGTCGGAGCTCCAGCGGAACCGCGCGGCCTTGTCGACATCGGCCACGGTCACCGTCTTGGCGCTCTTCGCGGACACGTCGACGACCACGAACCCGGAGGTCACCCACGCCGAGCCGCTCTTTCGCTCGGTGGTCAGCACCGCCTTGCCGCCGTCGCGGCTCCAGTGCACGTAGTGCGCGACGAGCGGCTTCCGCACCGTACGGATCCTGGTGCCCTTGGAGGTCGCCAGGTCGAGCAGGACGACCGAGTCGTAGCCGCTCTTGTAGGAGGTGGGCACCGCCAGCGCGCTGCCCCCCTTCGGCGCGACCGTGATCTCCTGGTAGGCGGCCTGCCGGGTGAACCCGTCACCCCTGCGCAGGTAGGTCATCTTTCCGGAGGAGTACGAGGTCACCCTGAGCGGGTCCGTGGCGTCCTCCCGTACGGTGACCCTGGTGCCGGGCAGCACGGTATCGATGGGCGCGGCCGCGGCGTGCGCGGGGAGCGGCACGATCGCCGAGGCCAGAACGACAAGGCAGCCGAGGAACCGGTAAATCCCAGGAGTCACGGACACGCCGGAATCCTAAGCCGGAAAGCTCTCAAGATCCCGATCTAGACCGAATCGGTTAGAACAGGTGTAAGAGAGGCCGGCGGTGGTGAAGGGTCGCCCTCCCCTCGGGCCATGCCGCGTCATGCCCCCTCACCCGACGCGGCCCCGCACCTCAGACACTCCCTGACCACGGGGAGGCGATGGCGCCGGTGTTCGTAGAACCGGTGACCGAGCGCCGCCGCGACGAGCACCCCGCCGAGCAGCAGGAGCATGAACGGCCCGTACTTCTCATGTCCGATCAGGCCCATGACGAGATGGGCTATACCGGCGGCGACGATGATCGCGCCGACGTTGAGCAGTTCCCTGTTGAGCGTCCACCCCGAGGCGGATCGTTCCCGTTCCGTCTCACTCATGCCCCCAGATTCACTACGGTCAGTTACAGGCCCCGACGGATTCCGTCACCGCGATGTAAAACACGGAGCGGCGATGTAAAACGCGGAGCATCTTCTCGTGGCGGCAAACGTTGTGATCCATCGGGAAACAGGACTTCCCCGCCCGCCCAAAGAGCCGACGGCCGGGAGGCCGGCTCCGTCAGCCGCCGAGCCGGCGGAACCTGTGCGCCGACAACGGCAGGAAGACTGCGATCAGCAGCAGCGGCCAGAGGACCGCCATGAGGGTGGCGTTCTGCACGATCCACGACTCTCCCGCCCAGCCGGGGTTGTCGAAGAGCCTCCTGGTGGCCGTGGCGGTGGCCGAGATCGGGTTCCACTGCGCGATCGCACCGAGCCAGCCGGGCATGGTGGCGGGATCGACGAACACACTGGACAGGAAGCCGACCGGCCAGACCAGGATCTGCACCGACGTCACCACCTCCGGCCCTCCCGATACGAGGCCGATGTAGATCCCCACCCAGAGCAGGGCGAAGCGCAGCAGCAGGAGCAGGCCCACCGCGGCCAGCGCCTCGGGCAGGCCGCCCTCGGCACGCCAGCCGAGCAGCAGCCCGGCCCCGATCATGACGGCCAGCCCGACCACCGAGTTGAGCATGTCGGCGATCCCGCGGCCCATGACGACCGCCGAGGCGCTCATCGGCATCGAGCGGAACCTGTCGGTCACCCCCTTGGCCGCGTCGGTGGTGACCGCCATCATCGTGCTCTCCAGGCCGAAGAGCATGGTCATCGCGAACATGCCGGGGATCAGGAATTCGAAGTAGCCGCCCCCGCCGGGGACGCCGATGGCGCCGCCGAACAGGCCGCCGAACATCAGCACCATCATGACCGGGAAGAGCCATCCGACGGCGACCGTTCCCGGGCGGCGGGCCCAGTGGCCCAGGTCGCGCAGGGTGATGGTCCAGGAGTCGGCCAGCGCCCAGCCGAACCTGGAGAGCGGGGAGGGGGTGGGCAGGGTCGAGGTCGTCGTACTCACGCGGATGCCTCCGTATCGGGGGTTGGGATCGTCGTACTCACCGGGGCGCCCCTGTCGGAGACGGTGACCGCCCGCACCAGGGCGCACGGCGGCGATGTCCATGCCGGAGGTGCCCATACGGACCCCCGGCCGGAGAGCCCGGTCGCGGCGTTCACGCGGACGCCCCGGTACGGGCGGCCGTGTTCTCGGCACCGCCCGTCAGGTGCAGGAAGACCTCGTCGAGCGTGGGGCGGCGCAGCGTGACGTCGACCGGCTCGATCCCGGCGTCGCCGAGCGCGGTGGCCATGGTGACGAGCGCCCGGGTGCGCTCGGCGACCGGGATGCTGACCCGGCGCGACTCGGCGTCCACCAGGATCCCGCCGGAGGCGACCCGCGCCGCGAGCGCCTCCGCCCTGGCCACGTCCGCCGGATCGGCGAGGACGAGATCGAGCCAGTCGCCGCCGATGGCCGACTTCAGCTCCTCGGGAGTGCCCTCGGTGACGACCCGGCCCGCCCCGAGCATGGTGATCCGGTCGGCCAGCCGGTCCGCCTCCTCCAGATACTGGGTGGTGAGCAGCACGGTCGTGCCGGAGCCGACCAGGTCGCGGATGGCCGACCACACCTCCTGGCGGGCGGCCGGGTCGAGGCCGGTGGTGGGCTCGTCCACGAAGAGCACCCGGGGTGCGACGATGAGGCTCGCCGCCAGGTCGAGCCGCCTGCGCATGCCGCCGGAGTACTCGCCGACCGGCTTGGCCCCGGCGTCCGCCAGCGAGAAGCGCTCCAGCAGCTCGCCGGCCCGCCTCCGCGCCCCGGCCGCCGACAGGTGGTTCAGCCTGCCGAACATCACCAGGTTCTGCCGCCCGCTGAGGATCTCGTCGACCGCCGCGTACTGGCCGACCAGCCCGATCCGCTCGCGTACCTGCCGCGCCTGCGTGCGGACGTCGAACCCCGCGACGCTCGCCCGGCCCGAGTCCGGGCGCAGCAGCGTGGACAGGATCCTGATCGCCGTGGTCTTGCCCGCGCCGTTGGGTCCGAGCAGGCCGCAGACCGTGCCGGCCGCCACCTCCAGGTCGAACCCGTTGAGACCCGTCCCCTCGGCGGCACCCGCGTAGTTCTTGCGCACGTCGTGCGCGGCGATCGCGAACTCCGTCGCTCTCACAGCCACCTGCTTCACCCCTGTTTCGCCTGTCTTCCCACCCGGCGCCGTCGCGCCTCCGTGGCGTAGACCGTACCGTACATCGTACGACTCAGCTACGGTGGTCCCAACGACGAAAATCTGGAGACGGTTCCCGTGAGTGCGAAGAAAGCTTCCGACGCCGACCCGGCACGCAGCCTGGCGCTCCTGTGGGGCTCGCACAGCAGGCCGGGGCGCTCCGGGCTGACCGTGCGCTCGATCGTCCTGGCGGCCATCGAGCTGGCCAACGCCGAGGGGCTCGAAGCGGTCTCGATGCGCCAGGTCGCCGAGCGGCTGGGGGTCGGGACCATGTCCCTCTACACCCACGTCCCCGGCAAGGGCGAGCTGACCGACCTCATGGTCGACACCGCGTACGGGGAGCTGTACGCCGACGTGGACGCCCCGTCCCGGCAGACAGGCGGCTGGCGGGGCGCGATGGAGTTCGTCGCCGCCCGCAACTGGGATCTTTACCGGCGCAACCCGTGGCTGCTGCAGGTCATCGACGCCCGCTCCACGCTGGGGCCGAACGCGTCGCTCAAGTACGAGGCCGAGCTACGCCCGCTGGACGGCGTCGGCCTGACGGACGTCGAGATGGACTCCGTGCTGGCCCTGGTCCTCAGCCACGTGCAGAGCACCGCCAGGGCCGCGGCCAACCAGGCACGGGTCCAGCAGGAGAGCGGGATGACCGACGTCGAGTGGTGGCTGTCCAACGCCCCGCTGCTCGACAAGATCATGGACGACACCCGCTTCCCGGTCGCCTCCCGCGTCGGCCAGGCCGCGGGCCAGGCCCATCATGCGATCTCCGACCCCGCACACGCCCTGGCCTTCGGCCTGGACCGCATCCTGGACGGCGTCGCCGACCTGATCGCGAGCCGGAACCCGGCGAACGGGAGACAGGACCGCTGAACGGGAAGCCGGGTCAGCCCGCGGCCGGGGGTGAGACCGGCGGCGCGGGCGCGGAGGACCACCTCCGGTTCGAAGCGGTCACCGGAGGTGCCGAGCCTGGTCGGCGAGGAGTCCGACGGCCTGGCGGAGGCGGTGGCGGACGGCCCGCGGGCGGATGTACCGGATCTCGTGGCGCCGGCGAGTGACCGCGATGCGTTGACCGAGAGGATCGGCAGGCGCATGGTCACGCTGTGACGGACGCGAGGGAGTGAGACGGCCCTGGTGAATCAGGTGGGCTCCTCCGCCGGTACGGCCGCGGCGGTTTCGGGCTCCGGCGCCGGTACGGCTGCGGCGGCTTCGAGCTCCCGGGGCGGGTCGCTGAGCTGCTCGCGCACGTAGTTCCAGACCACGGCGATCAGGGCGGCGACCGGTACGGCGAGCAGGCTGCCCACGATGCCGGCCAGGCTGCCGCCCAGCGTCACCGCGAGCAGGACCACCGCCGCGTGCAGGCCCAGGCCGTGGCTCTGCACCATCGGCTGGAGCACGTTGCCCTCCAACTGCTGGACCGCGACGATGATGGCCAGCACGATCAGCGCGTCCGTCGGGCCGTTCGACACCAGCGTGATGAGCACGGCGACGAGGCCGGCGAACAGGGCGCCGACGATGGGGATGAACGCCGTCACGAAGGTCAGGACCGCCAGTGGGAGCACCAGCGGCACGCCCACGATCCACAGGCCGAGGCCGATGAAGACGGCATCGAGCAGGCCGACGAACGCCTGGGAGCGGACGAACGCGCCGAGGGTGTCCCAGCCGCGTTCGGCCACGGCCGGCACGTCCACGGCGAGGCGGCCGGGGAGCTGACGGGTCAGCCACGGCAGGAAGCGCGGGCCGTCCTTGAGGAAGAAGAACATCAGGAAGAGCGCGAGGACGGTGGTGACCAGGCCGTTGACGACGGTGCCCACCCCGGTCACGGTGGCGGTGACGATGCCGCCGACGCTGTCCTGGATACGGGCGATCGCGGTGTCGAGCACGCTGGTGACCTGGTCGTTGCCGATGTTCAGCGGCGGCCCGGCGGCCCATTCGCGCACCTGCTTGATGCCGTTGACCACGCCGGTGGCCAGCTCTCCGGACTGTGACACGACGGGCACGACGATCAGGACCACGATGCCCGCGGCGACCAGGAGGAACAGCAGGGTCACGGCCGACGCGGCCAGAGCGGGAGGCCAGCCGTACCGGCGCAGGAGACGGGTTACCGGCCAGGTCAGCGTGGTGAGCAGCAGGGCGACCATGAGCGGCCAGACCACGGACCACATTTGGCCCACGACCCACAGGGTCACCGCGCTCATCAGCAGGACCAGCAGCATCTCCGCGGAGATGCGCGCCGAGGAGCGCAGCGCGGCCCGGGTCTTCGTGGCACTCAGCGTGGCAGGCATGTGATCACCTTATGCATCCTCATGATCGGGCCCGCGTCGACGCGCAGGATTCGGGCTAATTCATGTTGGTTTGGCGCTGTGCTGCCCTGTTGAAGCGGCGCCCTGCTTCATAGTAAAAGGAGTTATATGTCCGTTTCTCACGGAAGTCCGGCAGAGGGGGCATCCACGCCGTCATTCTCCGGGATCTCAGGCCACGGACGCGACCGCGCCGACATCACACCCTCCTCATCCCAGGCACCCTGCAGCTGAGAACGATCATCGTAAGGAGAGACGCCGAATCGGGCGGCGAAGTCCTGAAGGACGGGGCATCCGCCCCGGGTGCCGGGTGAGTGTGAAGCCGGGTCAGCTCGACGCGGGGGTGAGACCGGCGGCGCGGGCGCGGAGGACCACCTCCAGTTCGAAGCGGTCGCCGGAGGTGCCGAGCTGGTCGGCGAAGAGTTCGGTGGCCTGGCGGAGGCGGTAGCGGACGGTCTGCGGGTGGATGTGCAGCCTGGCCGCGACCTCGGTGGCGTTGCCGCTCTGCAACCAGGCCAGCAGGGTCTCGGCCAGCCGGTCGCGCTGGGCGGGGCGCAGGGCGAGCAGGGGTTCCAGCCGTGCCCGGCCCATGATCTGGATCAGCGACTCGTCCTGGAAGATCATCAGGGTGGCGAGGTGGTCGGACACCCGGATGATCCGGCGGCCGTCCAGCACCCCGCGCCTGGCCAGGGCCAGCGCGTCCCTGGCGAGCCTGAGCGAGAGACCGGCCTCCCCCACCGCGACCGCGGGGCCGATGGCCACGGTCCAGTCGGCCGCCATGGCGTTCAGCAGGCCGTGCCGCCCCGGGCCTTCGGGGTCGGGCACGACCATGCAGGGGTCGGAGCGGTCGAGGTCGACGAGCACGTCGGGCGGGAGACCCGGCCTGGGCAGATCGCCCTGGGCGCGGGCGGCCAGGGCGACGCAGGCCAGGGTGCGCGGCATGGTCCAGCGCACCGACCTGGCCAGATCGGCCACCGCGCGGGAGTCGGCGGCCGGGTGGGCGACGAGCAGGTCGAGCAGCCTGCGGCGCCGAAGTTCGAGCTCGCCCGCCACCCGGACCTGGGCCTCGGAGTAGCCGTCGGCCGCCGCGGCGGCGATCTCGTCGAGGTAGACCAGGATCGCCTCCCCGATGTCGCACATGCGCTGCCGGGACAGGTCGAGCCGCTCGGACTCCTCGGCCAGCCGTCGCCACGCCACCCTGGCGCAGATCCGCAGCGCGGACTGGAGTGAGTCGAGGGGGCGCCCCTCCGCGGCCTCCCCGCTACCGACGGCGCGGAAGACCTCCAGCAGCCGGGACCGGCTCGCCCCCCGGTCACCGACCCGGTTCACGAATCCGGCGAGTGCCTCCTCGACGGCGTGCCTGACGATACGGGCGTAGGCGCCGCTCTGCCGGGAGTACTCCGGCACGCTGGCCCGGATCTCGCCGATCATCTCCTCGGCCAGGACGTCCAGATAGGGGCGGAGGGCCTCGGCGAACTCCCGGGGGATGTCCGCCTGCGGCTGTTCGACGACACGGGCAAGGCTCACGGGGGCTCCTCCTGGTCTCGGACGCTACTCCGATGTCAGGAAACCGTCTTCTGACCGGAGCGCACATTTTCCCCGGCGCCCCCACTCACCCCCGTAACAAGAAATCACCCCCCGCGACCGCCTCCCGTGAGGCTGCCCCCACATCCCCCCAGCACCTGGCCACATCCCCTCGAACCAAGCCGACGAGCCGCCCCAAGAACCGCCCTGGGGACGTGTTCCACGCTCTCTGCCTAGAGGGACTACCCGTGAGGCCGCGCCGGCGACTGGACTGAGGAGAGCGGGGTCGCGAGGAACGAGCGGCCCCGCTCGACGAGGGAAGGAGCCGGATAA
>NZ_JBSFWD010000006.1:245543-316772 GCF_053592655.1 Streptosporangium sp. NPDC002607 | reverse complement strand
ATCGACTCAGACCCGCCGAACCCGCTAGGATTGCGACCACCCTGTTTCCAGGGCAACCCCTCTAACTTACTCCAACATCCGGTCGGTGTCCAACTCATGCAGACACGCCCGATTTGTCGGGATAGTGAGAGGGTTTTGCCGGGCACTCCGCCTACCCGGGAGATTCTGGATCCGGGGGCTCGTTGCCCTGCGAGAAGAACACTACCAGGACTCTCACGTCACAGAGACAACTTGCCAACCATCCCCGGGGCTCGCGCGTCCCAAACAGTCATAGGAAGTCGAAGTGCGCAACCAGACGTCAAGCCATTCGCAATCGACTCTGGATACGAAGTAGGCGCGAGGGTCAGGATCCTGACTCCGCCGTGGAGGTGAGCACCATGACCCGCTCGGAGTTCGACGACATCCGCGCGCACATCGACGCGGAGGCCAACCACCCAGGTGACCTGTTGAGGGTTGCCAGGTCTCTGCTGAACGACCTTGAAGACGCACGCATGCGAGAGGCGACCCTCCGCGCCTACTACCTGCGTCTCCTCACCGCGGCTCGGGCAACGGTCGCCGCGGAGGCGGCCGGCTACCCAGAGCCGTTGACCTTCCTCACCGACGAGCTCGCCAAGCGTGGCCAGCTCCCGACATCCGAGGACGAGGTGAACCGGATCCTGGCAGACGCCCACACAGCGGCCATGCTGCTGGCCTATCTTGAGGAGAATCCTCTCGGAACCACCCCGATGAACACCGGAGGGGCTCGCGCGCGCAGGTGTGCCGGCACAAGCCGTAGCATCCCCCGATGAGGCGTTCCACGTCATTGACCTGGTCTTGAACCAAGATCTGTAAGACTCCAGGCATGTTGCAGCGAGGGCTGAATTGGGCTGCGGCGACCCTCGTGGGCGTCTTCGGCTTCGTCTGGACCGGTGTAGTGATGTTCGCGGCCGTCGAGACCTCGGCGTGGACGTGGATCGGGCAGGTCTCCTTCGGGGCCTTCCTCACCTGCTGGGCTCTTTACAAGGCGAGCCTGCTGGTGCGTCGCGCCAAGCCCGGTTTCGTTCCGCGGCATCGCCGGGTGGGGACCGGACGAGCCACGGCTCCGTGATGGCGCCTCAGGTCGGCCCCGGCCCCCTCCTCACTCTTCAGCGGCCGTGGAGGCACTGGGCAGACCAATCACGGAAACGCAGAAGGCCCTGATCTCCAGGAGATCAGGGCCTTCGTTGGTAGCGGGGACAGGATTTGAACCTGCGACCTCTGGGTTATGAGCCCAGCGAGCTACCGAGCTGCTCCACCCCGCGTCGGTGTGTGCTTGAACACTAGCCGCAATTCCCCTCCGGCTGCAAATCGGCGCGGGGACGCGGGTTGACTTATCCCACGCCACCCCGCTCGCGGATGACCCGGTCGCAGTGTGATCACGCAGGTCAGGACGGCCGTGGCCGAAGGCATCGCCCTCACCCGCCACCTCGCGCACGGACGGGGCACCAGAGCTTGAGCGGTGAACGCTTTACGCCGGCTGTGGACCCCGCGCGAGGGTTACGCGGCCGGCCTCCCGGCCCCGGTTCAGGAGAAGCCGGGGAAACGCAGAAGATCCCGGTCGCCGTTTCCGGCGACCGGGATCTTCGTTGGTAGCGGGGACAGGATTTGAACCTGCGACCTCTGGGTTATGAGCCCAGCGAGCTACCGAGCTGCTCCACCCCGCGTCGGTGTATGTATGAACCATACCCGGCTTTGGAGGTGGACGCGAATCGAATAGCGCTGGGCCCCTGTATCGGCCCCCCTAGGAACTTGGCGGGGGCGATGGCGTCGCCGACGGAGCCGGTGTGCCGGACGGTGTCGCCGACGGTGTCGCCGAGGGTGACGGGCTGGGGGTGACGCCCGTTGTCTCGGCGGTGTCCTTCAGCTTGCCCAGCGCCTTCTCAAGCTCCTGCTGGGCGGTGCCGTACTCGGTCCAGTCCGGCGGGTTCGCCTGGAGCGCCTTCTGCGCCTTGTCGTACGCCTTCTGCACCTCGTCGATCGACTTGGCCAGCTCGGTGGTGGGCTTGGCCTCCTCCGGCTTCGCCTCACCGGACGTGTTCTCGCCCTGCGGCGTGCTCTGGGTGCCGTCGCCGAAGACCTGCTCCAACGCGCCCTTGAGCGTGTCTGCCGAACCGACCTTGTTGCCGTAGGCCACCAGGACCCGGCGGAGGATCGGGTACGGCTCCTGGCCGGAGGCGGCCGCGATCTCCACGTAGACCGGCTCGACGTAGACCAGGCCGTCGGCGAACGGCAGGGTCAGCAGGTTGCCGTAGCGGACCTTCGCCTGGCCGAGTCCGAGCAGGTTGAGCTCGCCGGAGAACTTGTTCTGGAAGTTGTTCTGCACCTGGCCGGGTCCGGGAATCGTGGTGTTGGACGGCATGCGCAGGATGCGCAGCTTCCCGTAATCCGGTCCGGGGTTGGCGTCCACGGCCATGAACGCCGCCAGGTTGGGCCCCTGGCGCGGCACGAACGTGGTCGTCAGCGAGAACGAGGGCGCCGAGGTCTTCGGCATCTTGACCGACAGGTAGTACGGCGGCTGCTTGGTGTCGTGGTCGCCGGACGGGTCGTTCGGGACGTTCCAGAAGTCCTGGCCGCTGTAGAAGGCGTTCGGGTCGGAGATGTGGTACTGGGAGAGCACGTCGCGCTGGACCTTGAACAGCGCCTCCGGGTAGCGCAGGTGCTGCTTGAGCTCGGGCGACATCTCCGTCTGCGGCTTGATGATGCCGGGGAAGGCCTTGCGCCAGGTCTGCAGGATGGGGTCCTTCTCGTCCCACGCGTACAGGCTGACGGTGCCGTCGTAGGCGTCGACCACGGCCTTCACCGAGTTGCGCATGTAGTTGATCTGGTCACGCGGCTGCGGCACCACCAGGCGCGGGTCGGTGATGGTGTCCCGCGTCATCGCCTCCAGGCTCTTGCTCTGGGAGTACGGGTAGGCGTTGGAAGTGGTGTAGGCGTCGGAGATCCAGACCACCCTGCCGTCGACGATGGCGGGATAGGGGTTGTCGTCCAGGCTCAGGAACGGCGCCGCCTTGGCGATGCGCTCCTGCGGGTTGCGCTCGTAAAGGATCTTGGAGTTCGCGTTGATGTCTCCGGAGAGCAGCAGGTTGATCTCGCCGTACTTGGCGGCGTAGAGCATCCTGTTGATGAACGAACCGACAGGGACCCCGCCCTTGCCGTCGTAGGTGGTGTTCTTCTGGCCGGTGCCGCCGCTTTCGGGGTAGTCGAGCTCCTGCTGCTTCTCCCCGCCGCCGCCGACGACGACGTACTGGGTCGAAGCGGGCGCCTCGCCGAAGTAGATCCGCGATTCCTTGAGCTTCGTCCGCTCCGCCAGGGAGCCGGTGACCGGCATGTCCTTGGCGTCGAAGTTGGGCAGGCCCTCGGAGTCGACCTCGTTGCCGGGCGCGGCCACGAAGCCGTTGCCGTGGGTGTAGACGAGGTGCCGGTTGATCCAGTTGTTCTGCTCCGCCGGCGGTCCGGTGAGCTCTCGCACGGCGACGACGGTGTCACGGATCGTGCCGTCCGCGTCGGGGTAGCGGTCGACGTCGAGCGGCTCGTGGAAGTCGTAGTAACCGCGGATCCGCTGCTTCTGCTGGTAGGTCTTGGCGACCAGGCTCGGGTCGAGCAGGCGCACGCCGGAGATGGAGCTGTCGGCGGTGACGCTGACCTTGCTCGGGTCACCCTGAGCCGTGTAGTCGATCACCTCGGCGTCGTCCACGCCGTAGGCTTTTCGTGTCGCGTCGATGTTGCGCTTGATGTACTCCTGCTCCTTGCCCTGCTGGTTCGGCTTGACCTGGAACTGCTCGACCAGGGCCGGGTAGACCCCGCCGATCAGGATGGCCGAGAGCACCAGGAGGCCGAAGCCGACGCCGGGCAGCATGCCGCCGGATCGCACGACCCCGGCGAAGAACAGGACCGCGCAGATCAGCGCGATGATCGCCAGGATGTTCTTGGCGGGAAGCACCGCGTTGACGTCGGTGTACGAGGCACCGTGTCTGAAGCCCCGGTCGGAGAAGACCAGCCCGTACCGGTCGTACCAGTAGGCGACCGCCTTCAGCAGCACGAAGATGCCGAGCAGCACCGACAGGTGCGCCCGGGCGCCGCGCGAGGCGTGCACGCCGGGTGACTGGAGCCGGAACCCGCCGTACAGGTAGTGCACGATCGCCGACAGCAGGGCGGACAACACCACCGCGACGAACAGGAAGTTCAGCACCATCCGGATGAAGGGATAGGTGAACATGAAGAAGGAGATGTCGTAGCCGAACTGCGGGTCGGTCTCACCGAACGGCGTCGCGTTGATGAACTCCAGCCAGGTCTTCCACTGACCGGAGAAGGATGATCCCGCGAACAGGCCGAGCACCGCCACACCGATCAGGAAGATCAGCTTGCGGTGCGGGTCGAGGGCCATCCGATACCGGTCGGCACCGCTGGCGCCGCCGAACATCCCGGGGCCGAACATCGGCCGCATGCGGTACGCCATCAGCATGTTGCCGCCGACGATGCCGACCATCAGCAGCGCACCGACGACGAACAGGAGGATCTGCGTAACGATCACGCCGGAGAAGACGGCCGTGTAGTCGACCGATTCGTACCAGAGGTAGTCGGTAAAAATGCCGGCAAAGAGGAAGAATAACGCGACTATCACGACCAGAGTGATCGCGACGGGAAGTAGCAGTCGTGGCCGGCGGGGCAAGCGCATTGCCCTACCGGCTCCGGGGGTCCGGAAGCTCAAGGCCAACCCCTTGTCGTAAGAGCACGGTCCGTGTCTGGAAACCTACACCGGCGAGAGTTGGGGCGCGCTTAGCCTTTCGGGCACGGTCCGGCCACAACAGTCCACTGGTATCGGGTCCATCGGTAGCAACGCGCAAGGGTCCTGATGAGTGCCCCATGACGAACTCCAGGCCCGAAAATTCAACTTTCTTTGCAAATCGGACATCACGCTCACCTTGCCGTCGAGCCCGCGGAGCCGCTCCTCCAGCGCGGATCGCGTGCACCGTGACGTCCTGGCGCACGGTCGGCATCCGGCCCGGTTCCGGCGTCAGCCGGTCGGGCAGCTCTGCACGGAACCCGAGCCGGTGCGGATCGAGTCGATCGCCTGAACGGCCTGGCGCAGCGTCTCGACCTTGACCAGCCTGAGCCCGTCCGGGATCGCTCTGACCGCCTCGGCGCAGTTGTCGGCCGGGGTCAGGAAGACCGTCGCACCGGCCCTCCTGGCACCGACCATCTTCTGCTGGATGCCGCCGATCGGGCCCACGTCGCCCTCCGCGGTGATCGTTCCGGTCCCCGCGATGGACTTGCCGCCGGTCAACGACCCCGGGGTGAGCTTGTCGACGATGCCCAGGGAGAACATCATCCCCGCGCTCGGCCCGCCGACGTCGCCAACATTGATCTTGACCTCGAAGGGGAACTTGTAGCCGACCCGCATGGTGATGCCCACGATGGGTGCTCCGTCCTTACCGGCGACGGTAGGGACGGCGATGGTCAGGCTCTGGGCGCCACGGTTGACGACGAAACTGACCTCTTCGCCCGGCTTGTGCTTGCGAACGGAGGAGGAGACGGTCTCCCGATCGGCCACGGGCGTGCCGTCCACCGAGACGATCTCGTCACCGGCCTTGAACTTCCCGTCGGCCGGCATGCCCTTCTCCATGGAGCCCACGGTCACGATCGAGTTGTAGGGAATCCTCAGCTCGGTCAGCGCCGCCGCGGTCGCATCGTCCTGGGAGTTCGTCATCTCCTGGGTGTTCTGCTCCTCGACCTCCTTGGCGGTGGTCGCCGGAGGGAAGATCGTCTCCTCGGGCACGACCGCGATGGTGGGATCGATCCATCCCCTGAGCGCGCTGAACAGATCGATTCTGGTCCCGGGGCCGCCCTGGTAGGCGACGGTGACGAGGCTGAGCTTGCCGTCGGTCGGATACGTCTGGTGTCCCTCGATGCTGATCACCGGTTTGCCGTCGACGTCGCCGATGGTGTTCTCGGTCGGCCCAGGGCTCAGCACGACGTACGGCACCGGCAGCACGGCGCCGACCAGCGCGAGCATGAGCGTGAGGAAGCCCGCCACCATCAAAGTCAGGGCTCGTCGGGACATGGACAAAGCCTATGCCGTACGACAGGTCATGAAACCGCACCCGGACGCCGCCGCGCCGACGGGCGCATACCCCTCAGCCGAGATCAATCGCAGGCTCCCACCCACTCGGAGGAACCGTCGGTGAAAAACTGGTTCTTCCAGATGGGGACCTGGCTCTTGAGGTCGTCGATCAACCTTCTGGATGCCTCGAACGCCTCACCGCGGTGCGGCGCGGCGACCGCCACGACGACCGCGACGTCGCCGAGCCTCAGGTCGCCGACCCGGTGGACGGCCGCCAGGGCGGTCACCGGGAAGTCCACGGCGACCTTCTCGGCCACCCGGCGCAGCTCACCCGTGGCACTCGGATGTGCCGAGTAGGACAGGCTCGTGACCGGCCTGCCGTGATCCTCTTCTCGTACCGTGCCGACGAAGACCGTCGTACCGCCCGCGGCGTGATTGCCGACGGCGGCGAGCACCTCGTCGACGGAGAGCGCGCTGTCGCGAATATCGAGCAACCGGATGACATCCACGCACAGAGTCTATGGCTGTGTTATTGGCGACGCTGCGCGTCGCGGTTCGGCCGCTGGAATCCGGCTCCTTCCCTCGTCGATCGGGGCCGCTCGTTCCTCACGACCCCGCTCTCCTCAGTCCAGTCCCCGGCGCGGCCTCACGGGTAGTCCCTCAGGGCATGGGCGTAGGCACGTCCCCATGGGAGTCCTTGGTCCAGTCCCCGGCGCGGCCTCACGAGTCAATGGCGACGCTGCGCGTCGCGGTTCGGCCGCTGGAATCCGGCTCCTTCCCTCGTCGATCGGGGCCGCTCGTTCCTCACGACCCCGCTCTCCTCAGTCCAGTCCCCGGCGCGGCCTCACGAGTCAATGGCGACGCTGCGCGTCGCGGTTCGGCCGCTGGAATCCGGCTCCTTCCCTCGTCGACCGGGGCCGCTCGTTCCTCACGACCCCGCTCTCCTCAGTCCAGTCCCCGGCGCGGCCTCACGGGTCGTCCCTCAGGCCATGGCACAGGCACGTCCTCGTGGAGGTCCAGTCCCCCGGCACGGCCGGCCCCTCGGGAGCTCGCTCGGGCTCCCTGGGCGGGCCGTCAGGGGCGGCGCTTCTTGCGGGCGGCGCGGACGATCGCCGCGGTGCCGAGGACGGCGACGGTGGCGCCGGCCGCGGTGAGCGTGGCCTCCTTGCCGGACAGGCGGCGGCCCACGACGGCGTGCCTGCCACCACGCAGCTCCAGGAGCTGCTCGAACGCGGCCTCGTTGGTCCACATCGGCTTCCAGCCGACCTCGCGCAGCGTCGCGCAGTCGACCACCCAGGGGTAGACGACGTAGTGCAGGTCGGTGGCCGGAGCCGGGGTGATGCCGAGGCGGTGCAGGCGCTGGGCGGTTCCGAAGGTCAGCCCTGCGGGCAGTTCCAGCCGGCGCAGCCCGGAGATCTCCTCCACCTGCTCCTGCTCCAGCCAGCCCTCGCCTCCGACGGCCACCACCCCGGAGACCGTGCCGAGCGCCGCCATCTCCAGGACCGAGACCAGGTCGTCCACGTGGCAGAACTGCCAGCGAGGGTTGCATCCCTTGACGGTCAGCAGCCGGGGCGCCTCGAAGTGCCGGGTCACCACGCTGTCGACACCGGGGCCGACCACGGCCGCGGGTCTGACCACGGTCACGTCGAGACCGGGGTGGCTGCGCAGGGAGCGCCGGGCCAGTGCCTCGATCTCCAGATGGTCGCCGACCATGCCCGTATCCGGCTCGGCGGCGACCTCGGAATCCTCAGGCAGCGGGACGGGATTGTCGGGTACGGCTCCGTACACCATGGCGCTGGTGACCAGCACGACCCGCCGCACCCTCGCCGCGGCACTGGCGGTGAGCACCGTCTGGGCCGCGCGCAGGTTGTAGGCGCGCCGCTCCGCGGGGTCGGCGTCGAGCGCGTAGTCACCGGCCAGATGCACGAGCACGTCAATATCGGATATGCGGTTCGCCAAGAGCGGATCTCGAACATCGAGCACCCGCCATGTGACGTCGGGCACATCGCCGCGCTGCTCGTCGATGGCCACAACCCTGCGGAAATCCGCAGACGAGGCGACTTTCGCGAGGAAAGCACGGCCTAGGCCCGAGGCGGCGCCGGTGACGGCGACGACAGGGGGCCGGGAGCGTTTCGAGGTAGGCACCAGGTCCTCACTTTGCACTGACCCGCCATGCGACGGATAACGTGGCGGATGTGGACTCCTCCATCCTGCACGAGGTAGAGCGGTGACTGACTTGCCAGGTCGGGAAAACGACCCCAACGACAATCCGTTCGCCATGTTCGGCGACCCGGAGCAGATCGCAGCGGCAATGCGCCAGTTCGCCGACATGCTCTCCGCTCCGCCGACCTCAGGTCCCGTCAACTGGGACATGGCGAAGAACATCGCACGGCACGTTGTGGTCGCCGAGGGCGATCCCAGTGTCATGGAGGGCGAGCGACGCCAGGTCGTCGACGCCCTGAACCTGGCCGACCTTTGGCTCAATGAGGCCACCTCCCTGCCGAGCGGGGTGAGCAACCCTCAGGCGTGGAGCCGTTCGGAATGGATCGAGAAGACCGTCCCCGTCTGGCAGAAGCTCTGTGACCCGATCGCCGCCCGCATGGTCGAGACCATGAGCGGCACGCTCGGCGCCTCCGGTCTGCCCCCGGAGGCTCAGGCCATGGCCGGGCCGCTGATGGGGATGATGAAGCAGATGGGCGGCATGATGGTCGGCCAGCAGATCGGCCAGGCCATCGGCTCGCTCGCCCTGGAGGTGATCGGCGCCACCGACATCGGCCTGCCGCTGTCGGACAACGCCGCCCTGCTGCCCGGCGGCATCTCGGCGTTCAGCCAGGGTCTGGAGACCCCCGCCGAGGAGATCCGCCTCTATCTCGCCCTGCGCGAGGCGGCCCACCACCGGCTGTTCCAGCACGTGCCGTGGCTGCGCGCGCACCTGCTCGGAGCCGTGGAGGAATACGCCAGGGGCATCACGGTGGACGCCTCCGCCCTGGAGGAGCAGCTCCGCGGGCTCGATCTCAACAATCCCGAGCAGCTCCAGCAGGCGCTGAGCGGCGGCAACCTGCTCAAGCCCGAGGAGACCGAGCGGCAGAAGGCCGCCCTGTCCCGGCTGGAGACCATGCTCGCTCTCGTCGAGGGCTGGGTCGGCACCGTCGTGGACGGCGCCGCGGACGGCAAGCTCCCCTCGGCGACGGCGCTGGCGGAGACCGTACGGCGCCGCAGGGCGACCGGCGGCCCCGCGGAGCAGACCTTCGCCACGCTCGTCGGCCTCGAACTCCGGCCCCGCCGCCTGCGCGAGGCCGCCGCCCTGTGGCAGGCGCTGGAATCCGACCGGGGCATCGACGGCCGCGACGCGGTCTGGAGCCACCCCGACCTCATGCCCACCGCCGACGACCTCGACAACCCCGAGGGGTTCGTACGGGGCGAGCCCGAGCTCGACCTGTCGTCCCTGGAGGGATCTCTGCGCGAGCCTCCCGCCACTCCCGGCGAGGACGATGACAAGGGCGACGCAGGTGGGGGCGGCGCGTGAGCCTGCGCGCCGACGCGCGGGACGTGCTCACGGGGTGGACCGCGCCCACGGCGGAGGAGGAGATCCTCCGCAAGGAGTTCCTGGATCACGTACACGCCCATGATGACGCGATGTGGCGCGAGTGCGTCACCGGTCACCTGACGGCCACGACCGCGGTGCTCTCCCACGACGGCGAGCGGGTTCTGCTGACGCTGCACCCCAAGGCCGGGATGTGGCTGCCCATGGGCGGCCACTGCGAGCGCGGCGATGTCTCCCTTGAGGCGGTGGCGATGCGTGAGGCCACTGAGGAGTCCGGTATTCCGGGCCTGCGGCTGCTGCCCGGCCCGCTGGCACTCGACCGGCATCGGGTCTGGTGCCATCCGCCGCACAGCAGCCATCTGGACGTGGAGTACGGCGCGGTCGCCCCCGCGGATGTCGAGGCCGTGATCAGCGCCGAGTCGCTCGACCTGCGCTGGTTCCCCGTGGACGAGATCCCCGAACTCTCCGACGAGGCGACCCGCCGCCTGGCCCGCCGCGCCCGCGAGGCCCTGCGCTCCGGTTGACCGGGAGCCCGGCCCGGTACCGGCTCGGGCTCTTGCGGCTCGGTGCCACCGCGGCTCCGGATGGCTGGACGCTCGCCCTGTGCGGCTCGGCGACGACCGCACCGGGCGGCGCGGTGGCCACCGGGGGTTCCCGGTCTCGGCGGCTTCCCGGAACGCATAGGTTCCGATGAATCAGTCGATTTCCGGCCGTCTTCCGCGGGCGTTGGACCGTTTTATGCTTGTCTCACCTCTGCCTGGATATCTTCGTTCCCAATCAGGCTGTACAGAGCGGATCGGGGCACTGTGAGCGTAGACATCGTGGCTGACAGGAGCGCCAGAGGCGCGGTCGTGACGCCGACGCGGCGCTGGAGGATCCCCAAATCCCTCGCCTGGGCCGCGGTGACGCCGTTCGCCGCCTGGGCGGTGGCCCGGGTGGCCGGACTCGAACGCGACTCGCTGACCACCCAGCTCATGACCGGTACCCCGTACGTGGCGGCCGCCTCGCTCGTACCGGTGCTGCTGTCCGTGCTGACCCGCAACCGGGCCGCGACGGCCGTCGCGCTGGTCACCACCGCGGCGCTCGGCCTCAGCGTGCTCCCCAGGGCCTTTCGCTCCGGGGATGTGGTGACGGGAACGCCCCTGCGGGTGCTGACGCTCAACACGCTGTTCGGGCATGCCGAGCCCGACGCCGTGATGGATCTGGTCCGGCGGCTGGACCCGGACGTGCTGAGCACCCAGGAGCTGACCCCGGGAATGGTCGAGAAGCTGGAGGCGGCCGGTCTTGGCGGCATCATGCCGTACCAGGTGCTGGAGCCGGAGTGGAGCGCCGGCGGCAGCGGCCTGTACTCCCGGTATCCGCTGACCCCCAGGGAGAACCTGTTCGAGGCGATCGGGCACAACATGCCCGCCGCGCTGATGACCGTCCCCGGCGCCAAGCCTGTCGAGATCATCGACGTGCACCCCTTCCCGCCGCTGGGCAGGCAGGTGTACGACTGGACGGCGGCGCTGGACGCCCTGCCCTCCGCCGCGCCCGACACGATCCGCATCCTCGCGGGCGATTTCAACGCCAGCCTCGACCACGCGGCCATGCGCCGTTTTCTTGGCCGCGGCTATCAGGACGCGGCCGACAGCGCCGGAGAGGGGCTGACTCCCACCTGGCCGGTCAACAGGCGCGTCCCGCCGCTGATCACGATCGACCATGTCGTGGTGGACCGGCGGGTGGGTGTGAACGCGGTCAGCGTGCACAGCGTTCCCGGCACCGATCACCGGGCCGTCTTCGCCGACCTACGCCTGCCCTCGCTCTGACGGCTCGGGCACCCGGGCCGCTCAGGCCGAGAGCAGCGCCCGGGTGTTGTCCCAGCCTTCGAGGCCCGGGTCGAGGAGGTGGAGGTCTCCGGGAGCGCGCAGGCGATGCCAGCCGGGCCCCCTGGCGACCATACGGCTGCCGGGCGCCGAGGCACGGAGCGCCTTGACCGGGTCGAGGTCGTCGAAGCCCACCGAGGCCCAGCCCGGGTAGGGCAGGTGGGCGGCCAGCGCCACCGTGCCGCCGCCCGCGGCAGGGCAGACGGCGATCCGTGCCCGGCCGAGTTCGCGGAAGAGCTTGCCGATGAGCAGCGGAGGCAGGTCGGGCGCGTCGGCGCTCAGCAGGACCGCCTGCTCGCCGTGGGGCAGGGCGGCGAAGGCCGCCTCGACCAGGGCGCTCCCCGAGAGGTCGGGGATCTCAACGACAGGGGTGCCCGGCCAGACGATCTCCTCCATGCCCGGTACGCTCGTCACCACGATCGGTGAGACGAAGTCGAGCCCGGCGACGAGTTCGTAGGTGTCCTCGGCGACGGCGGTCAGGAAGTCGGCGGCGTCGATTCCCGGCGGGGCCGCGTCCGCCATGGAGGGCGTGACGAGAACGGCCACCACTCGATCCTCTGTCACCATTCCTCCGCGGAGCCGTGGGCCGCCGTGGAGAATCCCTCCAGGAAGCCCCGTGCCCGCTCGGCCTTGGGATATCGTTCCACGAGCGCCCAGAAGCGCGAACCGTGACTCGGCACCAGCAGGTGGACGAGCTCGTGCATGATCACATAGTCCACCACCCACGAGGGCATGCCCCTCAGGCGCGTGGAGATCCTGATGGTTCCGTGATCCGGAGTGCACGAGCCCCAACGGTGCTTCTGGTTCTCCACCCAGCGCACGCTCGACGGTTTCGCCTCCCCGCCCAGGTAGCGGGCCGACAGCTCGACGGCTCGATCGAGGAGGTCGTCGTCCGAGGGACGTCTGCGCTGCTCCTTGGCCGCGAGTCGATCGAGCATACGGCGCACCCACTGTTCCTCGTCGGTGCTACTCAGACCGGCGGGGAGGAGCACGATCGTTTTCTCACCGTCGCGGTACGCAGAAACCGTCCGCCGGCGGCGAGAACTTCGGCGGACCTCGACTGTCTCGGGGGGCACATATGAACGGTAGCCGAGAATGGCGAATTCACACCAGGGGGTAGAACACGTTCCCGCTGGTCAATCCCCGTTCACCGATTGTTCGGCGGGAGCGATCAAGCGTGGTCACAACTTATCTAATTAACCTGGATATCAGCCGTCTCACGCGTTGCCGAATCGCGGGACCCGCTGTTCTCGCTGAGCCGCCAGCCCTTCGAGCATGTCGTCGGAGGCCATGGTGACCGGCTGGGCAAGGGACTCCCAACGCAGCGCGGCGTCGAGGTCGGCATGCCCGCCCGCGAGGGCGACTTTGGTGAGCCGGGTGGCGATCGGCGCGTTGGCGGCGATCCGCGACGCGATGCCCAGTACCTCCGCCATCAGCGACTCACGGGGAAACGCCCTGTTCACCAGCCCCGCGGAGGCCGCCTCCAGCCCTGTCATCGTCCGCCCTGTGAGCAACATCTCCCTGGCCACACCCACCCCGGCGACCCTGGGCAGCAGATAGGTGGCCGCCATGCCGGGGTGCAGGCCGAGCGAGGTGAAGGGGGCGAGCAGCTTGGCCTCCTCGGCGGCGTAGACCAGGTCACAGGCGAGGGCGAGGCACAACCCCGCCCCGACGGCGGCGCCGTTGACCGCGGCGATGGTCGGCACCTCCAGATCGGCGATCGTCAGCCAGGTCCGGTAGAAGCCGAGCATCCGGTCGCGTAGGGCGGGGATGTCCTCGGTCCTCCGCTCCGCGAGCCAGGACAGGTCTCCCCCGGCGCAGAACGCCTTCCCCTCTCCGGTGACGACCACGCACCGCAGGTCGCGATCCGCCGCGAGGCCGGCGACGGCCTGCCGCCACCGGGCGGTCATCGCGTCGGTCATCGCATTGCGCAGGTCAGGGAGGTTCAGGGTGAGCACCGCGACACCGTTCTCCCGCCGATCAATCAAGATCTCGTTCATGCCGGGGAGCGTAGCCCACGGCGTTCTCCGCCCGACCGCCGAGGGGCCTGCCGGGAAACCCTGCCCGGCGGAAGTTGTCCACAGGGCAGGAGTTATCCACAGGCGGCGGGAAAGACGTCCGGGGGCCCGCGGAGGCATGGCACGCTGGCACGCCCGGCCAGCCTGCTCACCGGCTCTCCCGCAGGCTGCCCCCTTCGAGGAAAGGCCCCCTGATGCGACCACGCCTGAAGCCCGCGCTGCGCCGCGTCGCCCGTGACCGACGCACCCTGCAGTTCGGCCTGCATCCCCGGCACGCGGTGGTGCTGAGCGATCTGGAGCCGGAGGTCCGCCGCTGGGTGGAGAGTCTCGACGGCGTAAGGGATCTCGCGGGCGTGCTGGCTGGCGCCACCGACGCGGGTCTCGGCGAGGAGCGCGGCCGGACCCTGCTCGATCTGCTGGTCAGCCGGGGGGTGGTGGACGACGCGGCGGCGGGTCCCGGCCCGCTGCGCGCGCTCGTGATGGCCGAGCGCGACCGGCTCCAGCCCGATCTGGACGCGCTCTCCCTCTCCCCCGGCACGGTCGACGGAGGGCTTGCCGTGCTGGAACGCAGGCAGCAGGCCCGGGTGCGGGTCTACGGCGCGGGCCGGGTGGGCGCGCAGGTCGTCGCCCTGCTCGCCGCCTCAGGGGTCGGCCACATCTGCGTCGTCGATCCCGGTACGACCCGGCGACGGGATGTCGTCCCCGGCGGGCTCGGCTGGACGGAGGTGGGGATGAGCAGGCAGGACGGTGCGGTCGCGGTGGCCAGGAGGCTGGCGCCCGGCCTCACGGCGTCGACCGGCGACGGCGCCGCCCAGCTGGCCGACGGAGCCAGGCCACCCGACCTGGCGGTGCTCGCTCCGGTGGTGCCCCTGGACGGCCTCCTGGTCAGGGAACTCGTCGAGTGGGGGATCCCACATTTGCTGGCAACCGCCTTCGAGGCCTTCGGTTCGGTCGGTCCGCTGGTACTACCTGGACGGAGCACGTGCCTGCACTGCCTAGATTTGACGCGACGCGATCGCGACCCCGGCTGGCCCATTGTCAGTGCGCGCCTGGGCGGCTTCCCCGCAGGGGAGATCGCGTGCGGGACGACGCTGTCCGCGCTGGTGGCGGCATCGGCCACCGGTCATGCGCTTGCTTGGATAGATGGCCGTGAACCCGTTGTGACAAACAGCACAATGGAAGTATTGCCAGATTGGACGTGGAAAAGGCGATCCTGGAGTGTTCATCCTCAATGTCGTTGCTTCCGAAACGAGTTGGGTTCGCTAACAATGGTCGCGTCGGCTACCTGCCGCTGACGGACAAGCACAGCGAAGGGAGGGAGCGGCGTCTCGCTGTAACGGGGGACACGCCGCTAACCGAGGTGAGTGACCTTCCGCGTCGCGCCGTTGCGCGCTCTGCAAAGCTGGCGGCCCTTCCCATCGGGTTCGCCGGCCGTACCGCTCTCGGCCTCGGGAAACGGATCGGCGGCAAGTCGGCCGAGATCGTCGCCCAGGAAATCCAGGAACGCACCGCCGAGCAGATCTTCAAGGTTCTCGGAGAGCTCAAGGGCGGGGCGATGAAGCTCGGCCAGGCGCTGTCCATCTTCGAGGCGGCACTGCCCACCGAGATCGCCGGTCCCTACCGCGCGACCCTGACCAAGCTCCAGGACGCGGCTCCGCCGCTTCCCACCGCGACCGTGCACAAGGTTCTCGTCGAGCAGTTGGGGGACGACTGGCGGGAGAACTTCCAGTCATTCGACGACAAGCCCACCGCGGCCGCTTCGATCGGGCAGGTGCACAAGGCGGTCTGGCACGACGGCCGGACGGTCGCGGTCAAGATCCAGTATCCGGGAGCGGGAAAGGCCCTGCTCTCCGACTTCACCCAGCTGGCCAGGCTCGGCAAGCTCTTTGGGGTGCTACTGCCCGGTCTCGACATCAAGGCGGTCCTGAACGAGCTGCGCGAGCGGGTGATCGAGGAGCTCGACTACCTGCGCGAGGCCGAGGCGCAGCACGCCTTCGCCCAGGAGTTCAAGGACGACCCCGACTTTCTGATCCCGGATGTCATCGCCGCCAACGAGCAGGTGCTCGTCTCCGAATGGGTCGACGGCACCCCGCTGTCACGGATCATCACCGGCGGCACCCAGGAGGAGCGCGATCGGGCCGGGCTCCAGCTCGTCCGGTTCCTGTTCTCCTCACCGGCCCGGCTGGGCATGCTCCACGCCGACCCCCACCCGGGCAACTTCCGGATCCTCGACGACGGCAGGATGTGCGTGCTCGACTTCGGCGCGGTCAACCGGCTGCCCGACGGATACCCGCCGCTCTTCGGGAAGCTGACCCGCATCTTCAACAACGGCGACATGGAGACCGTGGTCCGGGGGCTGCGTGACGAGGGGTTCATCCGCCCGCACATCGAGATCGACACCGAAGCCCTGCGGGCGTTCCTCGCCCCCTACGTCGAGCCGACCTCCGTGGAGGAGTTCTCCTTCAGCAGGGAGTGGCTCCAGCAGCAGGCCGCCATGGCCACCGACCTGCGTCCGGGCAACGTGGTGCGCCAGCTCAACCTGCCCGTGTCGTACGTCCTCATCCATCGGGTGCACACGGCGGGGATCGGCGTGCTCTGCCAGCTCGGCGCCACCGCCCGTTTCCGCCAGGAGGTCATCCGCTGGGTCCCCGGATTCGCCGACGAGGATACGGGAGAGCCCACCCTCGCCAGCGCCTGACCGGAGACGACCCGGCGAGACGCGTAAGGGGCGGTTCGGCGAGACCCATGAGCGGCGACCCGGCGGACCCCGGTAGAACGGCATAAGTGGCGGCCCGGCGAGACCCGTGCAGGGTGCACCGTCGAGACGCGTGAGGGGTGGCCCGCCGGAGCGGGTCACCCCTCATTCATCTGCCGTGTTCCGCTGTGCGTCCGCTACGCGTCGCCGCCGATCCTCACGGATCAGACGAGGCGCAGGAGCGCGGTGCGCAGGCGCGCCGAGGCGCGTTCCGCACCACGCTGAGCGCGTTGGAGACGTTGAAGTCCGGCGGCCCTGCGATGCTCCTCCGCCTCGCGGTGGAGGGTCCGTATTCGGTCACGTACCAGTTCTTCTTGCATAGACGGCAGGTCGAGTCCCGTGGTGTTGAAGTAGCTCATCGTAGTGGTCCTTTCGGGAACGTGTGATTCCTGGTTGATCGAGTTCTCGGTGGTCTGGGCGATGACCGGATTGTTCAGGCGGCGACCGGGTTCTTACGCGGACGTCCGCGCGGACGCTTCCGGGGGACGATCGCCCCCCGCAGGACGAGCTCGCCGCCCCAGACTCCCCATGGCTCCTCGCGCTCCAGCGCGCGGGCCAGGCAGGCCTGGCGGATCGGGCAGCCTCCGCAGAGCGCCTTGGCGAACTCCACGTCCTCCGGAGACTCGGCGAACCACAGGTCGGGGTCGGTACGACAGGGGATTGTGGCTTCGTCGATCAGGTCCATGACCGTCTGGGCCCCCATCTGTTTCACCTCTCAGCTAGGTGTTGATCTTCGGCTACCTCTTGGGTGGGGGTCAGGAATGACGCGGACAAACAAGAAGGCCGCGGATCCTGGTGCGGATCCGCGGCCTGAAGGCTCTTTCCTCGGTCAGATTATGACCGGAGGATGCCTCCAGGGTTGCGGACCGCGCAGTCCACCGTTTCCGATGTGCTTGGTCGTTGCTGCGTAGCTGGCGCCCACGAGGGTCGGGACAGCCGGGGCCTCTGTCATCGCGAAGGCGATCAGAGCAGACCGGCGGTCGGCCTCGACCCAGAAGCGGGCAGGGTTGTCCTGCAGAACCGGAGCTGCCGCGCCACGGGCGAGGGAGACCTGGCTGCCGCAGGGCAGACTGGTGTTACGGCGCACGGAAGCGAGCCCCATCTGGGACGACATCAGGATGTTCTTCACAGCGGACTCACCTCCATTCGTGGATCGTCGGACAGGAACGTCCGACTTGCTTGACCATGACCCTAAACCCGGGCCACCAGAGCGGGCAACATATTTTCTACCTGCGACTTTGCGACTATCTCACGCGGATCATCGCCTCCTGCACTACCGACACGGCCAGTTCCCCGGACCGGGTGAACATCTCGCCCTTGGCGAGCCCGCGAGCCGCCCCCGACCACGGCGATTCCTGAGCATAGAGCACCCACTCGTCCACCCGGATGGGGCGGTGGAACCACATCGCGTGGTCCAGCGAGGCGCCGGAGACATTGGAGGCGCCCCAGGCCAGGCCGTGGGCCAGCAGCACGGTGTCGACCAGGGTGAAGTCGGAGGCGTAGGCGGCGAGCACCACGTGCAGCAGCGGGTCGTCGGGCAGCTCCGCCTCATAACGGAACCACACGTTGGTGTTCGAACCTCGAAGCTCCGGGTCGCGATGGGCCTCCCAGGTGAGAGGGGTCACATAGCGGGCGTCCACCGGCCTGGGCCTGGACGCCCACTCGCGTATCAGTGAGTTCGTCCCCACGATCTGGAGCATCCGGTCCCGGTAGGACGGCAGTTCCTCAGGATCGATCACCTGGGGCATCGTGGCCGCCTGGTGCTCGACGCCGGTCTCCTGCACGTGGAAGGAGGCCGACATGGTGAATATCGCCTTGCCGTGCTGGATGGCCACCACCCGCCGGGTGGTGAAGGAGCGGCCGTCACGGACCCGCTCCACGTTGTAGACGATCGGGATGGCCGGATCCCCCGGGCGGATGAAATAGGCGTGCAACGAGTGGACGTCGCGGCCGTCGGGCACCGTCCGCCCCGCGGCGACCAAGGCCTGCGCGGCCACCTGACCACCGAAGACACGCTGGATACGCTCCTCGGGACTGCGTCCCCTGAAGATGTCGAGCTCGATCTGCTCCAGGTCAAGCAGGTCCAGGAGCTCCTTTAACGCCTCGTTCACGCGCCCTCCGTATGGTTTGCGGCGACACGGCACAGTTCGAGCACCGCTTCACCGTAACGCTCCAGTTTGACGCGTCCGATTCCCGTGATCGTCAACAGGTCCTGTTCGGAGACCGGTGCCCGCTCGGCGATGGCCTGGAGGGTGACGTCGGTGAAGACCGCCCACTGCGGGAGCTTCTCCTTCTTCGCGACTCCCGTACGCCATGCCTTCAGCGCTTCGAGCAGTGCCTCGTCGTAGTCCGCGGGACAGGCGGCGCACCTGCCGAGCTTCTGCTCGGCGGCGGCCATCAGGGTCTTCCCGCAGATCCGGCAGCTGATCGGCGCGGCGACCGCGCGGCGATCAGCCGCCGCGGGTGTGCGGCTCCGCTGCGTGGCACGACCGGTCAGCCCGTCCAGGAATCGGGAGGGTTTGCGGGAGCGCCTGCCTCCCGGCGAGCGTGCCAGCGCCCACGACAGCCCCAGGTGGGCGCGGGCGCGGGTGACACCGACGTACAGGAGGCGACGTTCCTCCTCGATCTGCTCAGGTGTCTCCGCGTAGATGATCGGCAGCATGCCCTCGGTGACGCCGACGAGGAAGACCGCGTCCCACTCCAGGCCCTTGGCCGCGTGCAGCGAGGCGAGGGTGACCCCCTCGACCGGCGGCGCGTGCTGCTCGCTGGCCCGGCGCTCCAGCTCCGCGACGAAGGCGGGCAGGTCCGCGCCCGCGACGGCGAGGTCCTCGGCGAGGTCGGCCAGGGCTTTCAGCGACTCCCACTTCTCGCGGGCCTTGCCTCCACCGGGTGCCTCGGGGGTGAGCCCGATGCCGGACAGGATGTGGTGCACGGTCGAGGCGAGCGTGTCGCCGGGTTCGGCGGAGCGTGCGGCGCCGCGCAGCAGCACGACCGCCTGGCGGACCTCGGGACGCTCGAAGAACCGGTCGGCGCCGCGCAGCACGTACGGCAGGCCGGCCTTGCTGAATGCCTGCTCGTACGCCTCGGACTGGGCGTTGACCCGGAACAGCACGGCGATCTCACGGGTCGGCACGCCGCCGGTGACGAGTTTCCGCACTGCCCGCGCCACCCCCTCCGCCTCGGCGGTCTCGTCGTCGTACTCGGCGAAAACCGGTTCGGGACCGTCCGGACGCTGGGCGATCAGGGCGAGCTTGTGCGGGGTCCTCGCCCGGTCGAGCACCCGGTTGGCCAGGGAGACGACCTGGGGGGTGGAGCGGTAGTCACGGACCAACTTGATCACGGTGGCGTTGGGGTACTCGACCGAGAAACCCGTCAGGTAGCGAGGCGTGGCTCCGGTGAAGGAGTAGATCGTCTGGTTGGGGTCGCCGACCACGCACAGGTCGTCGCGCCCGCCGAGCCAGGTGTCCAGCAGCAGCTTCTGCAGCGGGTTGACGTCCTGGTACTCGTCGACCACGAAGTAGCGGTACTGCCTGCGGATCTCATTGGCCACCTCGCGGTGCTCGGTCATCACGGCCGCGGTGAGCTCCAGGATGGTCTCGAAGTCGACCAGGTGCCGGTCGCGGCGGAGGGTCTCGTACATCTCGTAGAGCCGGGAGACCTCCTCGGCCGGTACGGGCGAGGTCCGGCCGGCCTTCTTCGCGGCCTCCGCGTAGTCCTCGGGGCCGATCTGGGTGACCTTGGCCCACTCGATCTCGGAGGCGATGTCGCGCAACTCCGAACGGTCCTGGTTCTTGCGCAGGGAGCGGCAGGCGTCGATCAGCAGCGGCAGCTTCGACTCGATCACCCTGGGCGGGTCGCCGCCGATGACCCGCGGCCAGAAGTAGGTGAGCTGACGTAGTGCGGCGGCGTGGAAGGTGCGCGCCTGCACGCCCGGCGCGCCGAGCTGGCGCAGCCGCTGCCTGAGCTCACCGGCCGCGCGTGTGGTGAACGTCACCGCCAGCACACCCTGGGCGTCGACCACCCCGTTGTGGACGGCGTGCGCGATGCGATGGGTGATGGCACGGGTCTTGCCCGTCCCCGCGCCGGCAAGGACGCAGACCGGTCCCCGGACGGCTTCGGCCACCTCACGCTGCTCCGGATCCAGTGCCGCCAGAATGTCGTCGGGCCTCACAGAGCCTCCTTACAAGCAGTCGAACGGACCGGGCCGCAACATCCTCCCAGGCTCTGGCCAAACCTCGCTCATTCTGGCAACATGCCGCCTTCACCCTGTATCGATCATCGAGATGCATAAAGTGGGCCTTTTGCCCCACAATGAGGTGCGACTGGTTCCGGGGAAGGAAGAGGCCCGTGCGAAGTTGGGTAACCGTGGGTGCGCTCGCTCTGGCGGCGACGGTGGTCGGACCCGCGGTGGTGCACACGACCGCGTCCGCACACGCGATCTCAGCGCCGACCCAGGTCGGTGGCGGAAAGGCGGGCAAGGTCACCCCGACGCCGGCTCCGACGCCGACTCCAACGCCGACTTCGAGCACAGGGGCCGCCCCGCTGGTCCAGGGCACCCTTGTCGAAACCGTGGCCTACGGCCGGCACGTGCGCCAGCGCATGGACGTCTGGTACCAGCCCGACGAGCTGAAGCGGCCGGGCGTCTTCCTGGTCCACGGCGGCTGGTGGTCCTCGGGTGACAAGAAGTACATGACCGAGGTGAGCCGTAGCTACGCCGAACAGGGCTACGTGGTCTTCAACATCAACTACCGTCTCTCGGGCGACGCCTCCTGGCCGGCCCCGCGCACCGACACCTTCGGTGCCATCGCCACCGCGCGGCGGCACGCGGCGCGCTGGTCCTTCGACCCGAACAACTACGTGGTCGTCGGCTTCTCCGCCGGAGGCCATCTGGCCACCGCCGTCGGCACCTACAAGAACGGCCTGCCCGGCCTGCGCGGCGTGGTCGGCATCTCTCCGGTGATCTCCCCGCTCACCGCGTACACCGAAGGCATCGGCACCCTCGACCCGAACAAGCGCAAATTGCGCGATTCAGCCATCAAGCTCGCCGGGGGCTGCGAGCCCACCGGCAAGTGCGCCAGGGTGTGGACCAGCATGGAGGTACCGTGGCACGCGAGCCGCGGCGACGCGCCCATGCTGATCGTGCACTCGTCGGACGAGTTCGTGTCGGCGGAGCACAGCAGGCAACTCAAGGAGCACCTGCAGCAGGTCGGCGTGCCGGTGACGGTGCTGACCGAGCAGGGCATCGAGCACAGTGCGCCTCTTTACCGGCTGCCCGGCGTGGCGGAGCAGGTCCAGCAGTGGGTCGCGGAGAAGCTTTTCTCATTGGGAAGATGAAGGGCTCTCACTTTGTTGCCAATGGCGCCGGACATCACATGAGGGGATTTTTCACGACATGGCGCTGACTGTGTACACCACCACCTGGTGCGGCCCCTGCAAGCGGCTGAAGAGCCAGCTCAGCCGCGAGGGCATCTCCTACAACGAGGTCGACATCGAGAGCGATCCGGACGCCGCCACCTTCGTCATGAGCGTCAACAACGGCAACCAGGTCGTGCCCACCGTCGTGGTCGACTCCCCCACCGGCCAGATCGTCAGGACCAACCCCTCGGTGATCGAGGTCAAGCGCATCCTGGCGGGCGCGGGCGTGTAACCGTCCCCCCGCACCACCCGAGCCCCGGTTCCACCGAAAACCGGGGCTCCCACATGCCTGGCCCCGCACACCCGTGCACCACGTACCGGTACGAGGGTCCGGGCCGGAGAACGTCTCGCGAAAGCCCCGAAGAGGGCACCCGTCACCGGCGGCCGAGCCCGCGCGGTCTCGGCCGCCGGATCCGTCAGCGCCCGTGGCGTACGGCGGACACGGCGGCGGGCACGTTCACCAGTCGCCGGTCAGCGGTGCGCCGTACCAGGTCTCGATGAGCCTGCGGGCGATCGACAGCTCCGACGGCAGGCGCACCTCGCCGCTCTCCAGCGCGGCCAGCAGCTCGGCGCGGCTGAACCAGTGGGCCTCGGCGATCTCCTCGGAGTCCAGCACGAACTCCGTCGACGTGGCCCGCGCGAAGAAGCCGAGCATCAGGCTGCGCGGGAACGGCCAGGGCTGGCTGCCCATGTAGCGCGCATCGGCGACCCGCACGCCGACCTCCTCGGACACCTCGCGCGCCACGGCCTGTTCCAGTGACTCGCCCGGCTCGACGAAACCGGCCAGCACCGACAGCCGCCCCTCGGGCCACTGCGGTCCTCTGGCCAGCAGGCACCTGTCGTCGTCATCGTGGATCAGCATGATCACCGCAGGGTCGACCCGGGGAAAGTGCTGGCTGTCGTCCTTGGGGCAGACGCGCACATGCCCGCCGGCCCGCACCTCGGTGCGGCTCCCGCATCGGGGGCAGTACTCGTGGGTGGAGTGCCATGCCTCCAGGGCGACCGCGTACACCAGCAGGCCGGCGTCCAGATCGCCCAGCAACGATCCCACCTGGCGCAACCCGGCGGTGACGGTCTGCCCCTCACCCAGTTCCGAGGGGTCGAGCGGGGAGACGATCCGGTTGAAGGAGCCGGTATGGGTGGCGGTGGCCAGCGACGCCGTCACGGCGAAGTAGGCGATGCCCTCCGCGTCGACGCCGAGCAGGTAACGCTCTCCCTCGGGAGCGTCGGCGGTGGACAGCAGGACCAGCTCCGCCTCTCCGCCGCTGCGCCGGATCAGCGCCTGCCCGTCGTCGACGACCACGACCCTGGTCGCGCCGTCCGCCCAGGCCCGCTCCAGCCACTCGGTGTCGCCGCGGAGCACCGCCGACCTGTCGATGGCGCTGCGCGCGAGCAGCAGCGGCCCCAGAAGTCCTTCTTGTGCAGTGATCTCCACGCCGTTCCGCCTCCCCAAACGAGTGCACATATTACGCCGCCGGAACGCGGAGCCGCACAGGGCCGACGGCGTCACCCCTGGCCGGAGGCCCTCCGGAAAAGACCCCATCTTTTGACGACACGGACGTATACGGTCAATAGACCGATCATCCCGGCGCGATGATCTCCATCCCGCTAGGATGCACCGAGTTAGGTTAGCCTTACCTGATATCGGGGGTTCCTGCATTGCGGCTGTACCTCACCGCGCTGAAACCGACGGACTCGGTCACCGACGGCTTCCTCCCGGCGGCACGCGCACTCGGGTGCGAGGTCACGATCCTCACCGACCGGCCGGAACAGTACCGTGACCATGGAGCGGAGGTGCTCCGTTGTGACGTGCGCGACGCGCGGGCGGTGATCGACACCGTCGCGCACCACCGCACCCCGGACGCGATCTTCTCGAACTCCGACCACATCCAGGCGGAGACCGCACTCGCCGCCGCGTACTTCGGACTCCCCGGCAAGGACTGGCGGGCCTGCGTCGACACCAAGAACAAGGCGCTCACCCGGCGGCGGCTGGCCGCGGCCGGGGTCGAGACCGTCCGTACCGCGCGGCTGGCACCGGCCGACCCGCCGGTCGCGGACCTGCCCTTCCCCGCGGTCGTGAAACCGTGCGAGGGCGTGGCCAGCGAGGACGTCGTGCTGGTCCACGACGCGGGCGAGCTCGCGGCGGCCGTCCTGTCCATCAGGGGCAGGCGGCCGGCGGAGACGCTGGTCGTGGAGGAGTATCTCGACGGCCCCCTGCACACGATGGAGACGCTCGGCGACGGCGAGCGGATCAGGGTGCTCGGCGGTTTCCGCACCACTCTCGGGCCACTGCCGCACTTCGTGGAGGAACGGCTCGACTGGGAGCCGCCTCCCGGCCGCGACCACGTGCTGCGGGCGCTGGAGGCACTCCGGGTGGGGTTCGGGGCCTGCCACACCGAGTACGTGATGACCCCGGCCGGACCACGGATCGTCGAGGTCAACTACCGGGTGATCGGCGACCACTGCGACTTCCTGCTGGCGAGCCTGCTCCAGGTGCCCCTGTTCGAGCTCGTCCTCGGGACGCATCTCGGGATGGGGCCGGCGGACCTCGCCCCGGTGCGGGGGCACGGGACCGCGCTGAGCCTGGTCGCCGATCGCTCCGGGACCGTGGTGGAGGCTCCCGGGACCGTCGTCCCCGCCTCCGGCGACCCGGTCCGGATCTGGCACCGGCCGCTGCGCGCCGTGGGCGACCGGATCGACCGGAGCAACACCAACCGCGACTACCTGGGCATCGTCCGCGCGACCGGGCCCGACCGGGCGGGCGTGGACGCCGCCGTCGCGGCCTTCAGGGCGGAGAACCCGTGGGTGATCGCATGAGCCGGGGACCCGCGAACCGACGTGTGACCGGCCAGGGAACCGTGGACGGCCCCGGTATCGGCGGAGGTTCGGTGCGCGGGCGGGAGACGTACCTCGCCGTCCGGGTGCTGAACGCGCTGCTGCGCGAGGACTACGGCGGCCTGGCCAGGCGGGTGACCCACGGCAAGGACGGCGTCGCGCTGGTCCTGCCGGGAGGCAGGCGGGTGCGGCTGGTCCCCGGCTCGCTGTTCCAGGACTTCGTCGCGGCCCCGCAGGAGGCGCTCCGCCTGCGGGAGGTCCTGCACACGCTGCGGGAGGTCTCCGACCCCGCCGACGCGGCCGGGGTCGAGTCGTTCGCCAGGGAGTGCCACGAGGCGCTGCGCGCCCTCGACCTGCACGACCTCCACCACGAAGAGGTACTCGCCAGACTGGCCGCCGCCACGTCCGGCACCACGGGCACGACGGGAACCGGTGGCGGACGCGACAGCATGTGGTACGAGACGCTGGCCGCGTTCGTCGATCACCCCGTCTACCCGACGGCCCGGTGCCGGATCGGCCTGTCCGACGAGGAACTGACCGCGTACGCGCCGGAGTTCGCGCCCGCCTTCGAGCTGCGCTGGGCCGCGGTTCCCCGGGAGCGGCTCACCGGGGCCGAGATACCGGGGGCGCCCGGGTTCCGTGCCGTCGGGCTGGCGGGGAGTCTCGCCGGGACGCACGCGCTGTTCCCCGTGCACCCGCTGACGGTCCCCCGCGTCGAGGAGATTCCGTGGGCGACCGTGGCCCCTCAGCCGTATCTGCAGGTCAGGCCCACGCTGTCGATGCGCACCGTCGAGATCGCCCCGGGCGCGCACCTGAAGCTGCCGCTGGCCACCAGCACCCTCGGGCTGCGCAACCGGAGGTCGATCAAGCCCGGCACGCTGGCCGACGGGGCGCGGGCCGAGCTGCTGCTGCGGGCGATGCCGGATCCCGAGGTGCTGCTGGCCGACGAGCAGACGTACGGGCACGCCGGGCACGAGTATCTGGGCTGGCTGCTGCGCCGCCAGCCCGTGGGGGAGGTCGTCTCCGTCGCGGCGCTGGCGGCGCCGCTGCCCGGAGGCGGCCTGGTCGTGGAGGGTCTCGCCGGACGATGGTTCGGCGGCGATGTCGCCGGTCTGCTCGCCCGGTACCTGCGGGTGCTGTTCCGCTTCCACGTGCGGCTCTTCGTCAGGTACGGCACCGCGCTCGAGGCCCACCAGCAGAACCTCTCGCTGGTGTTCGACACCGACACTACGGGCGAAAGTGTCGTGCGGCTGCTCGTCAAGGACAACGACGGGTTGCTGACCTCACCCGACCTGCTGAGAGGTGCCGGCCTCCCGGTCCCGGACTTCACGGACGCGCGGATGCTGACCGACGACCCGCACGCGCTCGCCGACATGTTCGTGACCATCACCCTGCACCTGGCGGCCGCCGCCGTGGCGTTCGGCGCGCTGCCGTCGCCGCGGGCCTCCGAGCTGGTCCGCGACGCGCTCGCCGGAGCGCTCGACGAGTACGGGGAGAACCCGATGGCCAGGCTGCTGCGGGCCAGGACCCTGGACGCCGCCAGGCTCGTCGGCAAGTCGATGGTCACCGCCGGGACCCTGGTGGACAAGGCGCGCACCGGCGCGCGGGATGTGAACAAGTTCTACGGCACGAGCGGGCCGAACTACCTCCGCCAGCAGCCCCAGGCCACACCGGCCGCGATCACCAGAAGGACGCCATGACCAGCCTCGCCCTCGACTCCCCCGCAGCCGTCGCCGAGGAGGCTTCACTGGCGGCGCTGCTGCGCTGTTGCGTGCGGGAGATCTCGGGACCTCGCGGGCAGGTCAGGCACGACGAGCCGTACGTGTTGCTGCGTGTCGCGGACACCCTGCTGCGGGCCCGCGCGCACGGCGGGCTCGCGCTGCGCTTCGAGGGGCGGGCCGAGTGGCTGGAGAACGACTCCTGGCAGCCGCTCTCGGCGGACCTGCTCGTCCGGCTGGTGGAGACCGAGCTCGGCGAGGGCAACGACGAGTTCGCCGTCCAGGTGGCCGCGAGCAGGGACGCCATGGCGGCGCTGCTCGCGGCCCGGCGGGACGTGCCGCCCCCCGCCGACCCGTGGCTGGCCTCGGAGCAGGCGCTGGTCTTCGGTCACCCGTTCCACCCCAGCCCGAAGGCGCGCGGCGGCGCGGACTGGCTGCGCTACGCGCCCGAGGCGCACGCGAGTTTTCCGCTGCGGCTGCTCGGGGTCAGGGACGACGTGCTGGCGGAGGCGGGCGAGGCCGGCTCGCTCGACGCGCTCGGAGCGGCGCCGCCCGGTTACTCGCTGCTGCCCGCGCACCCGTGGCAGCTGGAGCTGCTCTCGGCCGACCTGGCCGCGCCGCTGGCCGACGGCCGGCTTCTCGACCTGGGGAACAGTACCCGGATGGCGGTTCCCACCTCGTCGGTCCGTACCGTCTACGAGCCGCTGATCGACCGGTGCCTGAAGTTCAGCCTGGACGTGCGGATCACCAACTGCCTGCGGAAGAACTCCTGGTACGAGCTGGCGGGCGCGGTCGAGCTGAGCCGCCGTCTCGGGCCGATGTTCGGAGAGCTGTCCGCGGCCTTCCCCGGTACCCGCTGGCTGCCCGAACCCGGCTACCGCTCCGCCGAGCTGGGCACCCGGCTGTTTGAGGGGCTCGGCGTCATCGTCCGGGTCAGCCCGTGGTCGGTCTGCAGACCCGGGGTGACCCCCCTGCTGAGCGGCACACTGGCCGCCGGGCGGCAGGTGACGTCTGCCGATCCGGTGCGCTGGTGGCGGGCGTACGTGGAGCGGGTGGCGCTGCCGGTGCTCGACGCCTACCTCGGCCACGGTGTGGTGCTCGAACCTCACCTGCAGAACGTGCTGATCGGGGTGGACACGGAGGGGCTGCCGGTGGAGGCGGTCTTCCGCGACATGGAGGGCACGAAGCTCGTCGCCGGGCGGCACGACCTGTCCGGCCTGCCGGCCCGGGTCGCCGAGGCCCTCACCTACGACGCGGAGGCCGGCTGGAGCCGGGTGGTCTACTGCCTGATGGTCAACCATCTCGCCGAGATCGCCGCCTCCCTTTCCGGGGCCGGGGCCGGGCCCGCGCGGGAGCTGTGGGCGGTGGCCGGGAAGGTTCTGGCAGGGTACGCGGAGTCGCGGGGGTGGCCCCGGCCGCTGTCGGACCTGCTGGCGGGGGCGCCGCTGCCCGCCAAGGCCAACCTGTCGGTCAGGTGGGCACGGTCGGCGGACCGCGCCGCGGGGTACGTGCCGGTCGCCAACCCGCTGGCCGCGATCTGAGGAGCGCGCCTCCCGGCGGGATCCGGCTCTCGGACCGGCGGAGGGGACGGCGGTGGTGGTCCACCGACGCCCCCGTCCGCTACCTCAGGGCGCGCTTATCGGGGGTAGACCTCCAGCTCGTAGAGGGAGTAGCCGTACGTCGTCCCGCGTGTGACGCCCTGCATGCGGACGTGGCGGGCGGTGGTCGGGGTGAACGTCACGTTGTCCACACCGCCGTTTCCGGCGGTGGTGGAGTAGACAGTGGTCCAGGCGGAGCCGTCGGTCGAGGTCTGGATCGAGTACGCGGCCCCGTAGGCCGTCTCCCAGCGCAGGATGACCCTGCCCACGGTCGTGGCGGAACCGAGGTCGACCTGGAGGTACTGGTTGTCGCTGGACGAGCTCGACCAGCGGGTCGTCGGGTTGCCGTCGACGGCCCTGCTCGCCGGGTAGAGGAGCTGGTTGCTCGACGACTTGGCCGTCCTCCCCTCCGCCAGGTTGGTGATCGCGTCGCCCCGGCGGGCCGGGAAGGACAGGACCTGCTGGTAGGTCGGCCGGTTCTGCCAGGAGATCAGCGAGTGCGTGATCCCGCCGAGCGGCGACTGCTCGACGGCGTCGGCGCACCACTGGTTGCCCGCCGCGCACACGTCGTCTCCGGGGTAGGTCGTCGCCGCGGGCTCGGCGAGCGCCTCCGACAGGCTGTTCAGCAGGACGGTGCGGCAGCCGGCCACCGTGCCGTCCCCGCAGTACCTGGCGGGCAGCGGCCCGGTGACCTGGTCACCGAGCACGCTCCTGAGGTCCTTGCTCACATAGCCCCACCAGCCGTACTGGAACGCCGAGCCCTTGTGCGCCTGAGCCTCGTTCGCGGAGGTGGGCAGGGTGGACTGGTCGCCCTGCTGATGGCCCGAGGGAGACTCGTTGATCTGGAGGGCGTTGACCAGCGACTGGTACAGGCCGTCCCCCAGTCCCGGCTTGAACTGCGCGCGGACCAGCCTGGGCCACCACGAGTCGAACGCGCGGATCGCGTCGGCATGGGCGTAGGCCTTGCTGCCCGGCGAGGTCTCCAGCCGCCTGGAACCCGACGACGTCCAGGCGGAGAGCTTGGAGACCGCGGAGGCGAGGGCCGGGTCGGTCACCGCGGCGCTGTTGATCACCCGGAGCAGGTCGGGCAGCACCTTCTTGCCCCGCAGGTCGGTCACGCCAGCCTCCGCCATGATCTTCACGGTGCCGGCCTGGTCGAGCTTGCCGCTTCCGGTCAGGGCCGCCTTGATCGGGGCGTCCAGCAGGTCGGCCCGGTGGACCGGCCCGAAGCTGAAGTTGCCGTCCGCGGCGCCGTAGTCCTTGGCCTGCTTGTTGTTCCAGCTGACGAAGTAGTCCTGGTTGACCGCCTGCGGGTGGGTGGCGGGAGCGGTGTAGGTCGCGCTGTTGGTGGCCGGGTCGTAGCCCGCCCACTCATGGGCCGCGTCGGCGGTCATCGGCAGGTTCGGGTCGGAGACCGAGGACCTGACCGGGGTGCTGCCCGACATGAAGTACGCCGAGTCGGTGGAGTTGACGTAGAACCAGTTGAACGCGAAGCCGATGGTGGCGGCCGAGTTCTTGAAAGCCGTCGCGTCGCCCATGGCGGCCGGGTCGTTGAACATCTGGAAGCCGATCGCCGAGTCGACCTCGTGGTGGTAGGTCGACCGCAGCGCGGTGAAGGCGGTGGGCTGCCCGCCGACCGTGCCGCGCCAGCTCACCAGCCCGTACTTGGTGCGCTGGATCACCAGGTCGTACGAGCCGGCGGGGGTGGAGTCGGCGACCGTGGGCTTCCAGGAGTTGGTCTTGCGCAGCGTCTCCATCGCGGTGCAGACGCCCCGGTAGAGGTAGTGGTTCGACGCGACGGTGGCCGCGCCGCCGCCGGGCTCGCAGAGCTGCAGGGCGTAGGTGTCGGTGATGTCCTGGCCGCTGGAGGTCGCGCTCCAGGCGTAGTCGGTGCCCCTGCCGAGCAGCACGTAGAGGTTGAGTCCGGCGAAGGCCGCGCCGCGCGCCCGGATGCCGGGGCCGGAGAGTTCCTGGAGCATGAGCAGCTGGGGGGCGAAGTAGCCGGTCTGCGGGCCGAACACCGCGACCGGGTGCCCGGTCTTCGACTTGGCCGCCGAGACCACCACGGCGTTGGACATGCCCGGCTTGGAGTTGTCGACGAGCAGCCCGTCCAGCATGCCCTTGGCGGTCAGGGCCGAGGCCGGGGTGGTGGCCGATCCGGTCCTGTTCTCGACGATGTTCACCGGCGCCGTCGACGGGTCGGGGAGGACGACTCCGGTGGCTCCGGCGGGCGCGTTCCCTGCGGGGAAGCTCTGGCCGTCGTGCAGGGTGAGCGTCGTCTCCGGGTCGTTCTGCGCGCGGAACGCCGACCAGACCTGGTCGCCGATCGTCGTGCCGTACTTGGCGCGGGCCGCGACCCGGACCAGCGCGGACTGCATCTCCGCACCGCCGCCGCCGCCGAACAGACCGCCGATGACACCGGAGATCGCCACCAGGTCGGTCATGGTGAACTTCACCGGGCCGCCCGCGTTGGTGATCGCGTCCATGTGCCCGGTCAGCACGTACTCACCGGGGCAGTCCCGGTTGGCCATGCAGGTGTCGATGTAGGCGTTGATGCCGGCTATGTAGTGCTCGACATCGGTGTAGAGCTGCGCGCCCCGGGGGCTGGCGTTCCTGAGCCTGGTGATCTGCGCCTGCAGGTCCGCCTCGGTGTACGGGGCGTTGCGCCAGGCGCTCTGCTCCAGTTCCCGGTTGCCCGGCGCGCCTCCGGCGAACGAGGTCAGCTCGCCCCGGCCGACGTGCCGCATCAGGTCCATCACCCAGAGGCGGTTCTGCGCGCCCGCGTACCCGGCGCCGAACATCGTGCCCTCGCGGGTGGTCCCGGTGATGTGCGGGGTGCCGGTCGCCTTGTCACGGACGATCGTCACGTCCGAGCGGGGGCTGATGGTGCTCTCCACCTGCCCCTCGGGGACGCCGAACGAGGCGTCGTTGAAGAAATTGGCGATCTGGTCGTTGGTCAGCCCGGTGTAGCCGGAGAGAAGGTTGGCGTACTTGCCGAGCTGGTCGTCACTGTGCTTGGGCTTCGTCCCCAGTGACTGGTGGGCCAGGATCCCGGCGAGGGTCGCGTTGCCGTTCTGGCCCGGGGGCAGGATGTCGACGCACTCGCCGAGGCAGTAGTCGTCGGGAGGGTAGGCCGCCGCGGCCGTGACCGCGGACGTCGGTACGGATGCGGATGCCGGTACGAGGGGGGATGTCAGCGCGAGGGCCATCAGCAGCGCGGAGGCCGCCGTGATCGTCCGCCTGAGACGTGCATGCATAGGAGAATCCCTAAAACATGAGGCATACTCGGATGTTGCTAGGAACATACGTTCCGGACCAACGGCGAATCAATGGCCGGTGTGATAATCGTCTGCGCCGGTTCATGACTCGCCGTCAGTGCGGCAGGTCGAAACAGGGGTGCCGTGCCCGCCGGATCACGAGTGCCAGCGGCGTTCGGCGGGAGGCAGCAGGAGCACCTCCAGGACGCGGGCGCAGGCGCGGGCCTGCTTGACGAACCAGGGGATTCGCGCGTCGCTGATGAGCCGGGGCGTCGCCCGTACGGCGAGGGCGTAGCGGGCACGGTCGGCGCGGTCCAGAACGGGGACCGCGACGGTGCGGACGCCCTCCGAGGACTCTCCGTCGTTGAGAGCGTGGCCACTCTGGCGCACCTGGTCCAGCTCGGCGCGGAGGGCGGCGTGGTCGATGATCGTCCGCTGGGTCTGGGCCTGGAGCGGGCCGAGTGCGGCGAGGTCGCCGTTCCCCGGCGGCGCCCAGGCGAGCAGGACCTTGCCGAGCGCCGTCGAGTGGAGCGGGCGGTGCAGGCCGACTCCCCGGTCGGGGTTGAGGGAACCCCCGACCAGGATGACCGCGTGCGGGCCGTTGCGGACCGCCAGATCCACGGTGGCCGAGGTGACACGGGCGAGTTGCCCCAGCTCCGGGGCGACCTTGTGCAGGCCGCGCCGATGGAAGGAGAGCTGGCCAAGTTCGGTGATCGAAGGACCCAGCCGGTAGCAGGCGGTCTCGGTGTCCTGTTCCAGGAATCCGGTGTCGAGCAGGCTGCGGGCCAGCCGGTGCGCGGTGGAGGTGGACAGGTCCGTCCGCCGGGCGAGCTCCGAGACGGTCAGCGCGGGCTCGCCCTCGCGGAAGCAGTTGAGTATCCCGACCGCCCGCAGGACCGACTGGACACCGTCCACGCGGCTCGATGCCGTCATGCGGGAATCTCCTTCTCTCGGGTGGGGAGGGATATGAGCAGGTAGAGGCGGTTGGCGGGGGAAAGGCTTCCCGCATCGCGGGACATACTTTGCATTTCCTACCAATTTACTAGCAAACTCTTTCGCATGACCACAGCTGCGCCAGACACGATCTGGTTCACCCGGTGTCCGGTGCCCACCGCGACCGGTGTCGCCGCCAACCGGGGCTGGCTCACCGAGGAGTTCGCACCCGACGGGATCGGCGTCCGGTCCCTGCAGGACGCGACGGCCGACGTCTCCGCCGACCACCACTTCACCCACGAGCTGACCGGCCTGTTCCGCGAGGGCGGGAACGTCCCCGCGCTCTGGGCCCGCTCGCGCGGCGAGGCCACCCGGCTCATCGGCCTGACCTGGATCGAGGAGCGCCAGGTCATCCTGGTCCGCGGCGGCAGTGGTCTGGAGAGCCCGGAGCAGCTCAAGGGTCTACGTCTGGCCGTCCCCCGGCACCGCCTCGCCATCGACTTCTGGCGGGCCATGGCGCTACAGGGCTTCCGGGGTGCACTCTCCCTGGCCGGACTCGACCTGGGCGACGCGGACCCGGTGGACGTCGAGGCCACCCCGGACGGCGGCCAGTGGGAGGCCGAGCTGGCCGCCCTGGCCCGCGGCGAGGTCGACGCGGTCTATGTCAAGGGCGCGCTCGCCGTCGAGGCGGCCCTGCGCCACAACGCCGAGGTGGCGGTCGACCTCGACGCCGTTCCCGACCGGCGGGCGCGGATCAACAACGGGACGCCGCGCCCCATCACCGTCCACCAGCGGCTGCTCGACGAGCGCCCCGACCTGGTCACCCGGTTCCTCGCGGTGCTCCTGCGGGCGGCCGACTGGGCCGCGGACCACCCGGCCGACGTCACCAGGATCCTGGGCGCCGAGACCGGCGCGGGCTCGGCGGGAGTGGCCGGCGCCTACCACTCCGGCGCCTCCCTCCACCTCGACCTGTCCGCGGAGCGCCTGGAGTTGCTCGCCGAGCAGGAGCGGTTCCTGCGCGGCCACGGCTTCCTGGAGTCGGCGGTGGACGTCGCCACCTGGGCCGACCACACCCCGCTCGCCAATGCCCGATCCCACGGAGAATCCCATGCGTAGACTCGCCCTGGCCGCCGCGCTCCCCCTCGCCCTGCTGGTCGCGTGCGGCTCCACTCCCTCGGCGGACACCTCGGCCGCCGCCGCGCCGGATGCCAAGGCCGAGCCAGTGGTGGTGCGGATCTCCGATCCGGGCAACAGCGGCTTCCTGGCGGTGGCGAAGAAGGACGGCAGCCTCGACGCCGCCCTGGCCAAGGTGAACGCGAAGGTCCAGTGGGCCGGAGACTTCTCCGTCTTCGCTCCGGCGGCGCAGGCCATCAACGCCGGGTCGCTCGACATCGCCGTCGGCTCGATCACCTCGGGCGTCACGGCGCTGGCCGTCAAGCCCAGCTTCAAGATCTTCGCCACCGTCCCGCCTGACCTCGCGGGCGAGGGGATCGTGGTCAAGAAGGACTCCCCGATCAAGTCCGTGGCCGACCTCGCCGGGCACACCGTGGCGGTCGGCCACGGCGGCACCAGCGAGTACCTGCTCCTCAAGGCGCTGCAGACGTTCAACGTGCCGGTCGAGAAGGTCAAGCGGGTCTACCTGGCCCCGCCGCAGACGGCGCCGGTCTTCGGCTCCGGCAAGGTGGACGCCTGGTCGACCTTCTCCACCTTCCTCATCCCGGCCGTGACCAGCCTGGACGCCCGCATCCTGGCCAGCGGGGCGGAGATCAAGTCGGACAACTACGTCATCTACGTCGCCGCCAACACCCTGATCGACAAGCACCCCGAGGTGCTGAAGGCGCTGTACGCGTTCATCGAGGAGGGCACCGCCAAGGAGAACGCCGACCCGGCGGCCTACCTCAACGTCTTCACCTCCGCCGGGCCGCAGGCCGTGACCGGCGCCCAGCAGGACCTGGTGGTCCAGATCCAGAAGCAGGGCAAGCCCGCCCAGCCGGTGACCGCCGCCGAGATCGCCAAGTACCAGGAGGTCGCCAAGTTCTTCCTCGACCAGAAGGTCCTCACCGCCCCGCTGGATGTCTCCCAGTACGTCGTCGACGTCACCTCACTGCCGGACGCGGCCTCATGACGGTCCTGACCGGACAGGAAACGGCGGGGCTCGTCCCGCCAGACCCGCCCAGGAACACCGGCCGCCATCCGGCGGCGAGCCTGGCCCTGCGCGTCCTCGGCCCGGTCCTGCTCGTCGGGCTCTGGTACGCGGGAACCGCATCAGGAGTGATCACCCCTGACGTGCTGGCCGGTCCGCAGGACGTGGTCAAAACCTTCGGCGAGCTGTGGGCCGACGGGCAGATGCAGGAGGCACTGGGTGTCTCGCTCACCCGCGCGGGCCTCGGCCTGCTGCTCGGCGCCTCCGCCGGGCTGGTCATCGGGGTGCTGTCCGGGCTGAGCAGGCTCGGCGAGGAGCTTCTCGACTCCTCCATGCAGGCGCTGCGTGCCATCCCGTTCCTGGCGCTGACCTCGCTGTTCATGGTCTGGTTCGGGATCGAGGAGACCTCCAAGATCCTGCTGATCAGCGTGGCCTGCACCTTCCCGATGTACATCAACGTCTCCAGCGGGGTGCGCAACGTCGACCGCAAGGTCGTGGAGGCCGCCCGCTCGTTCGGGCTCGGCCGCCTCGCTCTCGCCAGGGAGGTGGTGCTGCCGGGCGCGCTGCCCTCGATCTTCGCCGGACTGCGGCTGTCGACCACGCTCAGCGTGGTCGCGCTGATCGCCGCCGAGGAGATCAACGTCACCGCCGGTCTGGGGTACCTGATGGCCAGGGCCACCGACTACCTGCGCACCGACATCCTCGCCCTCTGCGTCATCCTCTACGCGCTGATCGGGCTGACCGCCGACGTCATCCTCCGGCTGGCCGAGCGGTTCACCATGCCGTGGCGGAAGGCGGTGGCGGCCCGATGAGCCTGGCCGTACAGACCACGGGCCTGCGCAGGGTCTTCGGTGACCGCGCCGTACTGGACGGGATCGACCTGCGGGTACGGCGCGGTGAGTTCCTCGCGCTGCTCGGTGCCAGCGGCACCGGCAAGACGACGCTGCTGCGGATCCTCGCCGGGCTGGACGCCGCGACGAGCGGGACCGTGCTGGTCCCGCCGGTGCGGACCGTCGTCTTCCAGGAGCCTCGGCTGATCCCCTCCAAGCGCGCGCTGGCCAACGTGATCCTCGGGCAGGGCCGCGGCGCCCGCGCCAAGGGCCTGGCGGCACTCGCCGAGGTGGGCCTGAGCGGCCACGCCGACGCCTGGCCCGCGACGCTGTCCGGCGGCGAGGCGCAGCGGGTCGCGCTGGCCCGCGCCCTGGTCCGCGAGCCCGAGCTGCTGCTGCTCGACGAGCCGTTCGCCGCGCTCGACGCGCTGACCAGGCTGCACATGCAGGACCTGATCGCCGAACTGTGCGCCAGGCACCGCCCCGCCGTGGTGCTGGTCACCCACGACGTCGAGGAGGCCATCCTGCTCGCCGACCGGATCGTCGTGCTCCGCGAGGGCGCGTTCGTCACCGACCTGACCGTCGAGCTGGACCGCCCCCGCGACCGGGTGGACGGCGACTTCGTGGCGCTCCGCCGCCGCCTGCTCGCCGACCTCGGGGTCTCCGCCAAGGAGCCCGGACACGTGGGAGTGGCGCGGTGAGCACGGAGAAAACCGCGCTGAACTGGATCGGTGCGAACGAGCCCGTGCTGACCGGCCTGTCGGACACCATCTGGTCGTACACCGAACCGTCGCTCCGCGAGTGGCGCTCGGCATCGGCCACCGCGGACCTGCTCCGTTCGTACGGCTTCGCGATCGAGTGGGGCACCGCCGGATTCCCCGCGGCCTTCGTCGCCACCCGCGGCGGGCGCGGCCCCGTGCTCGGGTTCAACGTGGAGTACGACGCGCTGCCCGGCCTGTCCCAGCGCGCGGGCGTGCCGTACCACGACCCGATCAGCTACGCGGGCGACCCGCTCTACGGCCCCGCGTACGGCCCGGGGCACAGCTGCGGGCACAACGCGCTGGCGGCGGCGTCGGCGGGCGCGGCCATCGCCCACCAGGGGTTGCTGGCCGCCGCCCGCTACCTGGCGGCCACCGCGGTCGCCCTGGTCGAGCAGCCGGAGACGCTGGCGGCGATCCGGGACGAGTTCGACGCGCGGGAGCCCTGGCACAGCCTGCTGCCCGCCGACGCGACTCCCCCGCGCTACCCGCCGCCGCCCGAGTTCCTGAAGGAGACCGGGCAGGAGTTCACCCTCCCCGCGCTGCCTTTTCCCGTCTCCGCCGAGCCTCTAGGAAAGATCTGACATGGCTGTCCCATCGATTCCGGCCAGTCCGCGAGAACGCTCCCACGCGGCACGGCGCCCCGGCACAGTGGCATGGGCACACGACGTTTCCCCTGGCACGGTGCCACGGACGCACGACGTTCCACTCGGCGCGGTGCCAGGGGCGCACCGCGTGCCACTCAGCACAGTGACGCGAACGCACGACGTTCCGCCCGGCGCGGTGGCGTGATGGCCAGGTTCAACGTCACGCTGCCCACCCGGAGCGCCGCCCGGCCGGTGCTGCCCGGCTTCGTCACCGACGTACGGCCCGCCCGCTCGGATCCGGCGGGACCGGCGGGCCGGGCCGCCGAGCTGGCGGGGCTGTCCGGCGCGCTGGTGCCCTTCGATCCCGAGGGGCAGGAGTCGCTGGTGCTGGCCGCCGGGGTGCTGCGCGACTCACGCCACCTGCGGGTGATCGCGGAGTTCCCCCCGGGCATCGCCACCCCGGTCTACCTGGCCAAGTTCTCGGCCTCGCTGCAGCGCTTCTCCGCCGACCGGCTCGGCTGGCGGCTCGCGGTGGACCTCGATCCCGCGGTGGCCAGGGCCCAGGGGGACTTCCTCACCGGAGCCGACCGGTACGCGCGGGCCGAGGAGTTCCTCACCGTCGCCAAGGGCGTCTGGCAGGGGGACTTCGAGTACCGGGGCCGCTTCTACCAGGTGGCCGGGGGCGGCTTCGCGGCCCCGCTCTCCGGACGGGCCTTCCCGACCGTCTACCTCGGCGGCACCTCGCCGGAGGCGCTTGAGCTCTCCGCCCGCCACGCCGACGTGCACGTCTTCTCACCGCAGGACGACCTGGAGACCCTGACCGAGCGGTTGCCCGGACCGGCGTACGGTCTGCGGCTGCCGGTGCTGGCCCGCGAGGACGACGACGAGGCGCTGGCGGCGGCCCGCCGTACCGGCTTCACCGGGCTGACCGGCTGCTACGCCGCCGTGGCCGCCGCGATCGGGGAGTACGCCGACCGGGGCGTCTCGGAGTTCTTCCTTGAGGCCGGGCCACGCCCCGAGGAGACCTACCGGCTGGGCGAGCACCTGCTGCCGTTGTTGAAGGAGAGCACCCATGCCGGTTGACATCTACTGGCGCATCCACATGGAGGGCGACCAGCCCTCGCTGCGCCGCAGGGGCGGCAGCCGCGGCGGCTTCGCCGACCTGCCGGGCGCCCTCGCGCCGGGAGTCAGGGACGGCGCCCCCGACGGCTACAGCCACGTCGACTACATGGCCGAGGTGGCCAGGGCGGCCGAGGACTCCGGCTTCGTCGGCGGGCTGCTGCCGTCCTTCCCGCACACCGACGACCCGTGGGCCGCGGCGGCCACCCTGGCCCGGGAGACCCGCTCCTACCGGTTCATGATCGCCTTCCAGCCGGGGTTCCTGCACCCGGTGCAGGCGGCCCGGATGACCGCCACCCTGCAGCGGGCCACCGGCGGGCGGGTGGTCTACAACGTCATCTCCGGCGGCGGCGGACCCGCGCAGCTCTGGTGGGGCGACCGGATCGACCACGACGACCGCTACGCGCGCACCTCGGAGTTCCTCGACGTGCTCAAGGGCGTGTGGCACGGCTCCCACACCCACCACGGCCGCTTCTACCAGGTGGAGAACGCGGGCCTGCCCGAGGAGCTGGCCGGGCAGCCGTTCCCGGAGATCTTCTTCTCCGGCTCCTCCCCCGCCGCGATCGCCGCCGCCGGGCGGCACGCCGACCACTACCTGTCCTGGCTGGAGCCGTACCCCGCGCTGGCGGAGAAGTTCGACCTGGTCCGCGCGCACAGCGACACCCCGCCGAAGTTCGCGGTCCGGGTGGACGTGCTCGCCCGCGAGACCGAGGAGGAGGCGTGGGACGAGCTCCGCCGGGGCTGGGCGGCCAGGGTGCCCCGCGACTCCGGCGGGGAGTCCGGCTCCGGCGACTCGGTCGGCGTGCGGCGCAGCCGGTCCTTCCTCGCCTCGGCCGGCGGGGACCTCCGCGACCTGGAGGTCTCGCCAGGCGTCTGGGGCGGGTTCAGCGAGTTGCGCGACGGCCCCGCCTTCGGCCTGGTCGGCGACTACCACCAGGTCGCCGAACGGCTCGACGAACTGATCGGGCTCGGCGTGGACGCCCTCATCCTCGCCGGAGTCCCGCACCTGGAAGAGGCACACCGGGTGGGCACGCACGTGCTCCCCCTCCTGAAAGGACGTACCTGATGACCACCCGAGTCGGATATTTCCCCCAGAACAACTCGCTCTGGGTGCTGCGCCACCGGGGACTCCCCGACGTGGAGTGGGTGAACCTGCGCTCCCTGCCGACCGGCGAGCGGGTCGACCCCACCAGGGCGCTGCCGTCGGTGCACAGCGACCACCTGTTCGACGGCGGCTACGACTTCATCGGCACCGGCGCCACACCCCCGGTGACCGCCCAGGCCAAGGGGCACGACGTCGTCTACGTCGCGATCTCCGAACCCCGGATCGAGAACGGCCGCCTGGTCGTCCTCGACGACTCACCGATCCGGAGCCTGGAAGACCTGAAGGGCAAGCGGGTCGCCCTCGGGCACGGCTCGTGGCAGACCACGCTGCTGCTGCTCGCCCTGGAGCGGGTCGGGCTTGGCTGGAGCGACATCGTCCCGGTCGACGTCTACGACAACGCCGCCGAGCTGTTCCTGTCCGGCGGGGTCGACGCGTGGGTGGGCTCCTACCCCTACCTCACCGGGGTCGAGCAGCGGGCATCCATCCGGGAACTGGTCGCCACCGACGGCCTGTTCAGCCACCGCTCCCTGTGGTTCACCCGCCGCGACTTCGCCCTCGAACAGCCCGAGGAGCTGGCCAGGATCGTCTCCGCGCTCCAGGAGTCCGACGAGTGGACCCGGCAGAACCCCCGCGCGGCGGCGGAGTTGTTCGCCAAGGACGACGGCGGCGACCTGGACGCCTGGGAGCACGCGCTGCGCACCCGCCCGTGGGGCCTGCACCCGATCAGCGAGGAGTTCATCGCCGAGCAGCAGCACGTCGCCGACCTCTTCCACGCCAACGGGCTGATCGAGAAGAGGATCACCGTCACCGACGCGGTACTCCCCGAACTCGGCAAACTGGTCACGGGCTGACCGTCCGGTGTGATCCCGCAGCCGGCGCATCACCTCCGCCCCTGCCGGCCTCACCGGCGGGCTGATCCTGCGGCCCCGTGCGGCCTTCCTCACCTGCGCTGAGCATCGGGAAGGCCGCCCTGGCGGTCCCGGTTTCTCGGCCGCGGGATCACAGTCCATACCGGACATCAGGCGAGCAGGTCGCCCGCACGGAACCGGGCGGATGCCATGAGCGCCGCCTCGATGACGGAGGAGGATCGCACGAACGCCCCTGCTCGGGCACGGGCCCCTTTTTCCATGGATGCCTCCTCACGGACTCCGGAGGACGGAACCAGCTCCGCGCAGTCGACGGTGCGGGACGCGTCGGACTCCGAGTGGGAAGTCCCCCGGGCGGCCCAGACCGTCTTGCCGATCCCGCCAGGCATCGGAATCACACCCCACCGATCGGCCAGCGCCTCCACGATCGCGAGCCCTCGCCCGTGGGAGGCGTCCTCGCCCAGACTGAGCTTTCTGGGCCGTTCGGAACCGTGATCGGTGACCCGTACGCAGACTCCCTGGGGCATGCCCCAGAGTGAGAGCCGGATCGGTTCCTCGCCGTACAGCGTGGCGTTCGCTACCAGCTCACCGACCACCAGCACCGCATCGTCGGCGAATTCGGGCGGCAGGCCCCAGCCGGTGAGGGTGTCGCGCGTCATCCGGCGGGCCTCGCTGACGGTCGTCGGGTCACGGGGAACGTCCCAGCAGACGGTCCGGAGGCCATCGGGGGTGCCTGCGATCATCGGATCTCCTTGCTCGTGCCGGTGAAATTCCGCCTGCCCTTGGGTTTCTGCCTGCCGGTGGGTTTCCGCCTGCCGGTGGGATTCCTTCTGCGTGCGGGATTCCGCCTGCCCGTGGGACTCCGCCTGCTCGTGGGATTCCGCCTGCCGGTGGGATTCCGGCGCTGGCCGCACACCGGACGGCGTCGCCGGTTCCGCCTCTTCGGTCTCGCGCATCAGCGCGCACAACTCCTCGGCCGTACCCGCCTGCACAACCAGCGGCTCGGGAACCCATCCGGCGGCGATGGCGTAGAACCGGCGCCCGCCCACCCCGTACATGACCAGCCAGCCCGCCTCGGCCCGATCCAGCCGGGCCGCGACCTCCCGCTGCTCGCGGTCCCACTGCCGTGGGCCTCGCTGATCGACGGGCTCTCCCCGCCGATGCCGCCCGCTCACGCCGCCTTCCCTTGCCGCAGCATGCCCGGGTACGACCTCCGCCCGCTCAAGGCGAGATCGTCCGGTGGTCGACCTCGCCCGTACGGCGCGAGCGACCCGGCGACCACCGGCTCCACAGGCCGGGCGTGACGTCCGTGACCGGAAAACGACCGTGTCTCCCCCGGCGGGCGTACCTCCGCCGAGGCGGACAGGCGCCCCGCGAACCCCAGCCGCCACCATTCCGCCAGCCTCGCCCGGAACTGCGCGGGAGTCGGCCGCTCGTAGGCGTGCGCCTGCCGGTGTGGCAGGCATCGGTCGTCGTGCGCGTAGGGCGAATGCCCACACCACCGACACCCCAACGGGGCCGGCGGCCGGTCACCGCTGAAGCGCATCCGGATGACCCGGATCGCCCTTGTAAAATCGATCACGGAATTGGACCTCCAGAGTCCGGTTCAAGAGGCCGTCACGGTGTTGCTGCACCGTGACGGCCTCGCCTATTGGCGTCGGTTCAGTGGAGACAAGACGGGATGCGACCATCGCAACCGCTTGGGCCGGATAGGTAGACCAGGATCACTAACGTCACCATCCCTCTTATTCCACATCGATCAGAGCAGATATTCCTTCCGTCGATTTAGGGCTAAAATGCAACCCATGTCCGAATTGTCGACCTGCAAGTAGCATTAAATATGCTAATCGTCGATATATCATCAACTCGGACACGTTTACCCAGGTCCCGGGGGCGAGCGCTTACCACTGTCGCAATGCGCCCACTTTCTCGCCTCAAGCCCACTAGCATGCCGGCAGAGCAAAGTATAAATCGCAACGCACAAGTGATTGTGCGATAAATTGTCCACTTTGACCGGAGGTCATACCGGGCAATTCTCAAGGGGGTCTCAGCATGGTGAACAGCCCTACGGTCAAGCGGCGGAGGCTTTCTCAGGCATTCCGCCAACTCCGCCAGGAAGCCGGCCTCTCGGTGACCGAGGCCGCCAGAAGACTGGAGTGGGAGCCGTCGAAGATATCGAGGATGGAGCGCAACGAGTGGAAGCTTCCCAGCGTCCATGACATCCGCCTGATGCTCGACTTCTACGGTGTCACCGACGAAGACCAGCGCGAGGCGATGATCACCCTCGCCAGGGAGTCACGCCAGCGCGGCTGGTGGGAGAAGTACCAGGACGTCTTCCGTGGCAGCCTGCCCGACTTCGAAACGGGCGCCAGTGCCATCCGCACATGGGAAGTCATCCTTGTCCCAGGTCTGCTTCAGACGGAGAGTTATGCCAAAGCAGTGTGGCAAGCCGGTCGGGTTCTGAACGAGGGTCTCGTAGAGCGCCACGTACAGGCGAGACTTGCGCGTCAGGAAATTCTCACCAGAGAGAATCCACCAACCCTGTTGGCGCTGATCGACGAGGCCGCGTTGCGAAAGTTGATCGGCGGGGCAGAGGTGATGCGTGAGCAGATTCGCCATCTCATCGACATGGCTGCCAAACCAAACATCACTATCCAGGTGGTTCCCGACTCTGCTGGCGCTCACCACGCCCTGGAAGGGGCATTCGTCATCCTGGACTTCCTCGACGACCCGAGCCTCATCTACACAGTGACCACGACGGAAAGCCTCTGGCTTGAGCAGCAGAGGGACTACCAGAGATATAGCCTTATTTTCAGTCATGTGATGACATTGGCTCTATCACCAGAGGAATCAGTTCGACACATGGCGACGCTCGTGTAGCACCTCAAGAGATAGGCGAAACACAGTGGACCGCAGCACTCATGGTCTCACCTGGCGCAAGAGCACCCTCAGCGGGGCTAACAACGACAACTGCGTCGAAGTAGCGGCCCTACCTGGCGGCAGCCGGGCTGTACGGGACAGCAAGGACCCCAACGGTCCCACCTTGAGCTTCACCCACACCGAGTGGCAGTCATTCACCGACAACATCAAAAACGGCAAGTTCGACTGACCCGAACAACCGGCAGAGCCAGTCCATCATCTGGAGACACTCCCGGAGTAAATCAAGAGAGACGAAACACCATGGATCAAAGCACTCAGAACCTCACCTGGTACAAGAGCACTCTCAGTGGAGCCAACACCGATAACTGCGTCGAGGTAGCCAACCTGTCCAGCGGCGGCCGGGCCGTACGAGACAGCAAGGACCCCAGCGGCCCCACGCTGAGCTTCGCTTCCGGTGAGTGGCGCGCTTTCATCAGTGGCGTGAAGAGCGGCGAGTTCGACCAGAGATAGCCGGTGGCCTTCGCGGGCTTGCTGAGTGCCATGAATGCGGTCAACGACCTCGGCGAGGAGACCCGTGCGCAAGTCCTCGCAAGTTCGTTGCTCGTCCAGCAGGCCGTTACCTAGCGTCGAGCGCGTGTACCTCCGGTTGGAATCGTCCGTACATACCACCTACGCGGGAGGCCACCGTGGCGCTGCGGTTCATCGGCATCGACCCAGGAAGCGAGCACGGTGGCTGTCCTTCGGTCTGGGTGGACGGCACCGACGGCAGTTTCGTGATCCAGGGCTGGGAGGTGGATGATCCAGCCGAATTGGCCGAGGTCGAGGCCCGCAGCCCGATCGCGAGAAATGAGAAGATCGTCAGGATTCCAGCCCGGATGAGGGACCTGCTCATGGAGGCGTGCGGTGACGGCGGAACCGACGTTCGATGACCTGTTCGGCGAGTGCCATCGTTCCGCGCTCCACCTGGAGATGCGCGACGACTATGGCATCTCCAGCCCAGGATTCGTCGCCTGGCGTGAGGGCGTCCACTTCAACCGCACCGACTTCGATGCCCCGTGGGTGACGTTGGTCAGCGGTGCGGTCGCTCGGGGCGTGGCCGTACGGCGGGCTCGGGTCGTGTCGGAACCGGTGAGCGACTACATCCGCTATGAGCACTCGGCCACTCCCTACGCCAACCTCGCCGGAGGCGAGCAGGTGCGCTGGCTTCCCCGGCGGCTGACCTCTGACCTGGCGCTACCCGGCAACGACTTCTGGTTGTTCGACGAGCGGTTGATCCGGTTCGCCTACTTCTCCGGAGATGGTGAGCCCGCTGGTCATGCGTTCTGCGATGATCCCGCCGTGATCAAGCTCTGCCTGGCGGCGTTCGAGGCCGTCTGGGAGCGGGGTGTCGATCACGCGGACTATCGGCCCACCTGACCTACCGTCGCGCGTGTCCACCTCTCCGTCGTCCAGCGCCCAGCAGGCACGCCAGGTCATCGCCAACCGCCTCAGAGAGATCCTGCGCGACTCCGGCCTCAGCGCCAGGGCACTGGCAGCGGCAGCCGGCTGGGACGAGTCAAAATGCTCACGGCTCATTCACGCCCGTACGCCACCCAGCGATGAGGACATTCGTATCTGGTGCCGCGTCTGTGGCGCGGAAAGCGAGACCACCGACCTGATCGCCGCCTCTCGCGACGCGGACAGCATGTACGTGGAGTGGAGGCGACTCCAGCGCGGCGGCATGAAGCGACTCCAGGAGATGTGGGTGTCGCTGTACGAGCAGACTCGGCTGTTTCGTTTCTACAGCTCGCAGTTCATTCCCTGGCCTCTACAGACGTCTGGCTACATGCGGAGCGTGCTGTCGTGCTTCGCCGACTTCCATGGAACTCCGGGTGATGTCGACGAGGCGGTGGCCACGCGGCTGGCCCGTGGTCGCCTCCTGCGTGAAGGCGACCATCGGTTCGCCATGCTGATGGAGGAGTCGGTGCTACGCGACCGGGTGGCGGATGACGGCGCGATGGCCGAGCAACTCGGTCACCTGTTGGAGGGAATGTCTCTGCCGTCGATTTCACTCGGGATCATCCCGTTCACCGCGCGCCGGAAACTGTGGACGATGGAGACGTTTTCCATCTATGACGACAGGCGCGTGTTCGTGGAACTGCTGTCAGCGGGCGTGACAGTTACCCAGCCCCGCGAGATCGCCCTGTACGTGAAGGGGTTCGGCGAACTGGCCTCCAATGCGGTCTACGGGATCAAAGCGCGAGCCCTGATCACGGCTGCGATCCGTGCCCTCGGCTGAACCGCGCAAGTTCGTACCACTTCGTTGAGTGGCCACAGGGCATGCCTGTGTGATTGACGCCTCACCCTCAGTGGGCAGCGGTCAGCCCAGCAACGACGGCGTGCCCGCAGCGGCCACCGGTGAGAGCAGGCCAACGGCACCACCGACTGGGAAGGCATGAAATGACCATCACCGCCGACCGACCGATCAACACCCGACCCCTGATCACCCCCGAACTGTTCGACCGCCTGACCGCGCGCATCAAAGCCGACCACCCTGCCCATGCCGACCGGGCTGAGCAGATCATGGAGCAGGCACTCTCGTTCCTGGTCGCATGCGGGGCACGTCCCAGCGCCAGGCTCGCACCATCTGCCATCGTCGACATCGGCTGGCACACCTTCCTGATGTACACCCGCGAGTACGCCGAGTTCTGCCAGCGGGTCGCCAGCAGGTTCATCCATCACGCCCCCGACGCTCCTGACATCTCCGTCCCGTCAGGATCCAATGCGGCGGCCACCACCACCGTCATGCGCGAACTCGGTCTGCCCGTCATCTCTGATCTGTGGGCTCATCCCGCCGCCTGCAGCGGTAGTGGCACCGGCAAGTGCAGCCAGTGTCACCAGGGCTGCACCGACAGCAACTAACCCGTCAACGAGACAGGAGCGGCGTACAGTGCGGCACATGACCGGATACGGATGGGAAAACCTCCCCGCAGAGGTTCGCGACGCGGTCGGGATTGCTTGCGGGCCGGTCGAGCGTGTGACCTCGCTGCCGGGTGGTCTCACCGCTGGATTCGCCGCGCGGCTGGACACGCCCACCGGGCGGGTGTTCGTCAAGGCAATCCCCGACGGGTCGCCGTCTGCGCCGCTCTACCAGCGCGAGCGCCTCGTTGGCGCCGTACTGCCCGAGGAGGTGCCCGCTCCGCGCATGTTGTGGAGCGGGCACACCGCAGGGTGGATCACATTGATGTTCGAGCACGTCGATGTGAAGCGGGCCGTCGACTTCGCACCGGGCTCACCCGACCTGCCCGACGTGCTCGACATCGTCCACGTGCTGGGCGAGAGGCTCACCCCCACCCCGGGCGCAGCAGTGCCATCCGTCACCGACAACGTGGAGTTTCTGACCCGCCGCGCCGACAGGCTGCTGGCCGACCCGCCCGCCGACCTGCGGGGTCTGTCCGCCTATCGCAGCGCCCGCACCGGCCTGGACTGGGCCGCGATAGCCGGAGACACAATGCTCCACGCCGATCTGCACGAGGACAACCTTCTCGCCGGGGTGGACGGTGTCCGGCTCATCGACTGGGGGCTGGCCTGCCAGGGCGCCGCCTGGGTGGAGGCCGCCCTGCTGATCCCTCGGCTCATCCTTGCCGGCCACACGCCCGAGCAGGCCGAGCGGGCCGCCGAGCAGGTACCCGCGTGGAAGTCCGCGCCCGAGGCCGCGGTGACCGGGCTGGCCTCGGTGTGGTCGCTGTTCCGGGAGTTCGTCGCCCGCAACGGCCCCGAGCACATTCGCGCTTCGCGCGCACGTGCCGCCGCAGCGGGCCGCGACTGGGTGGAGTACCGGATCGGCTGATCCGAGGCTGCTCCGGCTCTGGCGAGGGACCGGGTTTCCCGGCAAACACACCGCGCCACCTCAACCACCTCTGGTCAGAGGCACGATCGTATGTGGTCCACGTCGTACCGCGACACGAATGGGACGGCCGTGACCGTGTGGTCCCGCGCCGTGGATCCTGTGGACCTGGTGCGATCATGCTGTGACCAGGCAGACCATCGCCCAGGGATGACAAGGTGCAGTTATCTGTCTTCGGTGAACGCCTGGGTGAACGTGTCCGGCGTCGAGAGGACGGCCACCCGGGAGAAGGGCCAGAAGATCGCCATGGCACGGCCGATCACGTCGGCCTCCGCGATCGTTCCCTCGCCTTCCTGCTCCTCGTGGCTGCGGGAGTCCTGAGAGGCCGAGCGGTGGTCGCCCATGACCCACAGGCGGCCCTCGGGAACGACCTTCTCGAACTCCTCCCCTGAAGGGAAGTCGTCGGGGTGGAGGTAGTCCTTCTCGTCGAGCGGGACCCCGTTCACGGTGATCCTCTTCTTGGCGTCGCAGCACTTGACGGTGTCGCTACCGATCGCGATGACCCGCTTGATGGTGTCCTCGCCGTTCCAGCCCTTGAAGACCACCAGGTCACCACGCTCGGTCGCACCGTGCAGCTTGTTGACGACCACGCCGTCGCCCTCGCGCAGGGTGTTCTCCATGGACTCCGACGGGATCCAGAACAGCCGGAAGACGAAAAGCTGCAGCAGCACCGCCACCACGACGCCGCAAACCAACAGGAACAGGCTCTCGCGCACGCCACCCTTGCGGGAGGACTTGTTCTGCTTGTTCTCGGACCCGGCGGTCATGAGATGCCTCCATCGGCTTCGGGCTTTCGCGGTGAATTTCGCCGGGCTTGATCGTCTACCTCAGAAAAGTTCCTACGACCTGGGAGGACAGGGCTTGTCGAAGGCCCTGTCCACACCAGTCCACGAGGCACTTTTCATATGAAAACTACCGCTTCCCACCACAAGATCACCGCGTTCGTCGACGGCCTGGTCACGGTGCCGCACGCCGTCGGCCACGTCGACAACAGAGCCGGGTTTCGAGCTTCGGTGCCTCTGGCGAACTCATCGCCATTACGCGTTACCAGCCGTTGAGACGGGTTGTGCCCACGGAGGTGGTGCATGAGTCTCCCCAGCCAGTGGGCGTGGCGCCGGGAAACGAGGGCCATGCCGCCGCAGTGGGGGCTCTAACCTCTTCGCTTGTTGGATCTTCTGGAGTCGTTCGCTCGTTCGGGTCTGTCGGACTCGGCGGGGTTCCCGGAACCGCGCTTTGTCGGAGGCCTTTCGGAGTCATCGGCTTTCGAAGCGCCTGAACCCTTGGGAAGCATGGTCCGGCGTCGCAGCTCACCCATCACGCTGAGCACGATCGTCATCAGCACCACCCCGGCCGCCGGGACCCAGAGGAAGGTGAACGATCCCAGTTCCTGCGGCTCTCTGGCCTCGAACACGCCCCGGGGATCCACCAGCATCTCGACCGGCGCCCCGATCTCCAGTGGCGGCTCGTTCCTGTAGTCCTTGATTACCTCCTCAAGGAGTCGACCGTCCGGTCCCCGCAGGACATATCGGTAATAGTCACTGTTCGACCTCCGGCCCTCGACCCATGTCCGCTCTGCCACGGTCGTGGTCACCGGTTCACCGAAGGTGCTCAGGTAGTAGTCGCCCGGTAGGAACATGCCGAAAAACACCAGTACGGCGAGGAACGGAAGTGTCCCCCAGAGCGCCCAGGGAACGTCCTCGGAGATCTCGTCCAGCACCACCAGGGCACAGCCGACCAGGGCGAGGCCGAGCAACCCGCCCAGAAACGACCATCCTGAGCCGAGGGCGAAGATGATACCGACGAGCCACCAGGAAGCGGCTATCGCCGCCAGGAACAGCACCCCCCTCCCGACGACCCGCCACCAACCCGCCCGTAAAGCCGCCTCTGTTGCCACAGACCAGATCGTGACAACAGGGACAGGGCCGTGACGTCACTCGCGAGGATGACCGGCACATCACCGGAGGGATCAAACCCGACCGGGAGGGCAGGCCGTTTGGGCTGTTCACCGGTCCCGGCGGCGTCCGCCGCCGAAGCCCCACATCGATGGCCTCATCCTGCTGCCAACGTGCGGCAGACTCTCTAAGATCAATTCCGGACGGATGCCGAAAAATCAGGAGAAAGTGTGGATGATCAGGCTACGCCGGCCGGGGTCGACCCGAACGTGCCCAATGTCGCCCGGATGTACGACTACTACCTGGACGGCAAGGACAATTTCGCCGCCGACCGGGCCGCAGCCGAGCAGATTCTGAAGCTCTTTCCCGAGACCCGCGACTCCGCGAGGGAGAACCGGGCGTTCCTCGCACGTGCCGTACGCCATCTGGTCGAGTCGGGCATCCGGCAGATCGTGGATCTGGGCTCCGGGCTACCCACGCGGGGCAACACCCACGAGATCGCGCACGCGGTCGCGCCCGACACCCGCGTGGTCTACGTGGACTACGACCCCATCGTGTGCGCGCACAGCCGGGCGCTCCTGGCGAACGGCGACAACGTCACCATCGTGCAGGCCGACGCGCGTGCCCCGGAGACGCTGCTGGCCGAATTGCGCGAGCACGTCGACTTCGACCGGCCCGTGGCGTTCCTGTTGCTGGCCATTCTGCACTTCATCCCGGACGAGAACCCCGACGGCGCGGGCGCCTACCAGATCATCCAGCGGCTCCACGAGGCGAGCGCGCCGGGCAGCCACCTCGTTCTCAGTCACGCGATCGATGCCAAGCCCGACACCACGCCGGAGGCTCTGGAGATCTACAACCGTGCCACCGAGGCGCTGAGCCTGCGCACGCACGCGGAGATCTCCCGCTTCTTCGACGGCTACGAGCTGGTCGAACCCGGCCTGGTGTTCCCCAAGGACTGGCGCCCTGTCGATCCGCCCCTGTTCGGCGAGCGGAACACCTCGATCGGCTACGTCGGAGTAGGCCGCAAGCCCTGACGGTCACACCCTCCTGACCCGCGTGATGTGCCGGGCGAGAGCACGAGCTTCCTGCCCGGATGCTTCATCGGTCACGAAAGATCATTCCTGCGTCTGGACGGCATGGTCACGGATTCGCCTGTGCACCTCGGCGTCCTCGGGAGAGGAAGCGAGCGCGGCGACGTCCTCGTCCGTCTGCAGGACGGGCGGGATGAGCCTCGCCAGCGCCCGGCGATCGCCTTCGGCGACCTTCGCGGCGTTCTCCAGCATCTCGGCCTCCGCCTGCACGACCGGCAGACTGTCGCTCAGATCGCACGGCGTCGACGGGTCCGTGATCTCCTCGATGAAGGCAGCGTAGGAGCGGTAGCCCTCGGCCGCGCGGCGCAGGTCCGCGACGATCCTGGCACGCTCGTCGGCACGGGCCTCTGCCGCGTTCTCCATGGGTTCCTCCCGTTCCGTCCAACCGTTCAAGAACGTCAGCGGAACCGAGAGTAGAGCGGCCTTCCTCTCCGTGCATCCCTGTTTTCATCACATAAAGGATCTTGGCCGCCGGGGCACCGTCAAGCCTGGGGTGGCCCGTTCAGGCACCTGAGGGGGAGCGACGGGTTGCCCCGCCGCCCCCCTCAAACCGTGCGTGCCGCTCGTCGAGTGGGGTCTGAAAGACTTGCGTGTCCCCCGGAGTTCATCCGTTCAACAATGAATCCCAGATTCCTGCCGAATAATTTTTTTACGATGATTACAGGTTTGAAATAAAGAGTCCGTTTTATATGCTTTTGTCAGCGAATGTCGGGTATCACTCTCCCGCTGAGAATGTCGCGGTCCCGTGGTCCGGCCTCGGCCGGCACGACGGCACCGCTCGATCGGCAAAGGAGATGAGCACCATGTCCAACCGAATCCTTCAGACGATCGCGGTCGGCGCAACGAGTGTCGTGCTGATCGGCGGCCTGGCGGGCATGGCGGGCGCGACCCCGACCAACCCGGAGGCGGTAGCAGGCAGCCCCTCGCACAACGCGACGGCGGCCCCATCCCCGACCAAGTCATGCCAGAAGGACAAGAGCTGCAAGAAGGGGTACGCGGTCGGGTACAAAGCCGGTGAGCGCTCCTGCAAGAGCGGCGTGAGCAGCAAAACCCCTAGCGGTTCCGCGGAATACAAGCGCGGATTCGAGTTGGGGTACAAACACGCCCGCGCCCGACACTGCTAGGGGCAACGAACACCAAGAAAAGGGCGTGGAGGCGTTTGCTTCCACGCCCCTTTTCTCCTGGCGGAGCAGCCCGCTCAGCCGGCGGAGGTGAGCAGCGGCAGTTTCCGTACGCCGGTCATGTTGGGGCTGGGGATGAACTGCGGTGACTCGTCCGGGTCGGTGCGCAGGCGGGGGAAGCGGTCGAGCAGGATGTCGAGCGCGACCCTGCCCTCCAGGCGGGCCAGCGGCGCGCCGAGGCAGAAGTGGATTCCCCGGCCGAGACCGAGGTGGGGGTTGGGGTCACGGGTCGGGTCGAAGACGTCGGGGTCGGCGAACTGCCGGGGGTCACGGTTGGCCGCCGCGATCCACACCATGAGCAGCTGGTCGGCGGGCACGTGCTGTCCACCGAGCTCGACGTCGACGTTGGTTACCCGGCCCAGGGCCGCGAACGGGCTGAAGAAGCGCAGGGACTCCTCGATCACGGCGGGAACCGTCGACCGGTTCGCGCGGGCGCGAGCGAACTGCTCGGGCTGGGCGTCCAGGCAGAGCACGGTGTTGCCCAGCAACATGGTGGTGGTGATGTGCCCGGCTATCAGCAGAACGTTGGCGAAGTTCACCACCTCGGCCTGGCTGAGCCGCTCACCGTCCACCTCCGCCTCGACGAGCTGGGTGAGCAGATCCGCGCGTGGCCGAACCCTGCGCTCCGCGGCGTGTTCGCCAAGGTAGTCGGCCAGGTGTTTGGCCTGCTCCATGACGAACTCCAGGTTGCGCTCCTGCTCCTCGCTCCGGTTGACGAGCGAGAACCGCTGGGACCCCTCGAACATCCTGTCCACCCACTGCTTGAACAGGTAGCGGTCGGAGCTGGGCACCCCGAGCAGCTCCGCGATGACGATGACCGGCAGCGGGTAGGCGAGGTCGGCCACCAGCTCCAGCCGGTCCGTCTCGGCCGCCGCGTCGAGCAGCTCGTTGGTCAGCGCGGCGATGCGCGGTTCGAGGTCGGCGACGACCTTCGGGGTGAAGGCGTGGCTGACGAGCTTGCGAAGCTTGCTGTGCATGGGCGGGTCCAGCTGCGTCAGGCTGCGCTCGGCGGGCTTGGCGACCTCGGGCACCACGCGGCTGGTATCGGAGGAGAAGGTCTTCGGATCGCCGAGAATCCGCAGTGCCTCGGGGTAGCCGTAGACGTTCCACATCCCGGTGCCGGCGTCGAAACTCACCGGCTGGTCCGGCCGCCTTCCGCGTAGCCAGAAGTGCCCCTCGTGCAGGCTCCATGTGTCGGCGATGGTGGTCATGGCGTGCCTTTCTCATCGGGACGGGTCCGGGATCAGCCGGGCTCGTGCGTTCTCTCGTACGCGTAGATCCAGGTGCGGTAGGGCGGGATCAGGTCCTCGAAGACGGCGATGACCTCCGAGACCGCCTTGGCCAGTTCCTCGGAGGTCGGCGGCTCGGCCGGTTCGAAGGCGTGTCTGACGACGTGGGCGAGCGAGTCGAGCTTGGCCCGCATGTCCAGCTGGACGGCCATCGGATCCAGGTCCTGGTAGAGATGGAACCCGGTCATCGTCGCGCTCAGCGTGTACGCCAGGTTCGGCACGTCGTCGCGGAGCAGGCCGTGCCGGGTCATCAGGTCGTAGAACCGTTCGGAGGCGAGCAGCTCCTGGCTGTGCAGGAAGGCGTCGGCCGACCTGCTCTGTGCCTGCCGCAGGTATTCCTCGGACAGCGCCCGCAGCACCGGCCGGCGATCGACGATGAGGAACGACGCGGGGATGAAGCGGTGCGGCAGCAGCATCGCCGGGTCCCGGCGCAGCTCGTCGAGGAGCTCCTCGACATAGGAGATGGACTCGCGCAGCAGCACGGCCTCGAACAACTGCTGCTTGGTGCGCCAGTGCAGGTAGACGGTGCCCTTGCCGATGCCGGCCAGCTGGGCGATGTCGTCGATCGTCACCTTCCGGTAGCCGAGGCGTACGAGCAGCTCGGCCGCCGCGTCGAGGATCCGGTCGGCGCGGCCGACGGTCTGCCCTGCTCGTTCCGTCACCCTGAAACCTTTCCCTCTGACCTCGTGACCAATTATGAAATCTGGTCAACAAGTCAGAGAGTAGACCTCCCCTCCGGCGCGGACAATCCCTTTTCGGACCGGCGCGCCTGCCTCCTGGTGTTCGAAGGGCTTACCGGGAAGGCGCTCAGGGCAGGGTTTCCAGCCGAACATCAGGGATGTCGTAGTACAGATGTGGCGCGGAGGTGATGATTCGCCGGCCTCCACGCGCTTCGGCCAGGATCACGGCGTGTGCGGCGGCGAGAACCGCCCCGACCTCTGACCCGGCGAGACGGCCCGGCGCGTGCTGCTCCAGGTTCGCCCACATCTTCGGGCCGATCAGGGGAGTTCGGGGACCGACTCGACGAGGGTGACGAGGCCGTGCTCGTCGAGGAGGTCGACGGGGCGGACCGTCTCGCCCAGCAGGACGTAGTGGAAGGCCGCCCCCACCTGCTCCAGCGGGACGGCGGCCAGGTGGGACCAGGCCAGCCGGTAGGCGGCGAGCTGGACGGAGGCGGCGGCCTCGGCCTTCTTGCCCCTGGGACGCCGGCCGGTCTTCCAGTCGACGACCTCGTAGCGCCCTTCGGAGATCTGGAAGACGGCGTCCATCCGGCCGCGGACCACCCGGTCGGCGATCACGGTTTCGAAGGGGACCTCGACGTCGAGTGGTTCCCTGCCCGCCCACTCGCTCTCCTCGAAGCGGTCGCGCAGCTGGTCGAGGTGGGCGTCGGTCTCCTCGAAGTCGTCGGACGCGCCGGGCAGCTCGAACTCGTCCATCAGCCGCTGCTGGCCCCAGCGCCCCTCCAGCCAGCGGTGGAAGGAGGTGCCCCGGCGGGCCAGCGGCGCGGGCTTCTTGGGCACCGGGCGGCGGATCTGCCTGGCCAGCGCCTTGGGGTCGGAGGCCAGCGTGACGAGGGAGGAGACGGTCAGGTGGGTGGGCAGCTCCACCCTGCCGCCACCGCGCCGCCGGTTCATCTCCCGCTCCCTGAGCAGGAGCTCGATGTCACGCTCCCAGGCCTTCGCCCGCTCCCTGTCCCACCCCCGCAGCTCGGCCGCCGGCACCGGCCGCCGTTCCCCTGTCTCGGCTGTCTCGGCTGTCTCGGCACCGGAGTCGGCCCGGTCGCTCTGCCCGGTGTTCGCCGCCCCGGGAAAAGCCCCGGGAAAGGGCGCGTTCCCCTCCTGCGGATCGGCGGGGAAGGGCACATCACCGTTCTCCGCCTCTTCGGGAACGGGCCCGCGGTCGTCCGAGCCGGGAGCCTCCCCATCCGACAGGTCTTCGGGAAAGAACGCTTCCTCGTCCCACAGATCTTCGGGGAAGGGCACCTCCTCGTCCCGGGGAGCCTCGGGGAGAGGAACATCCTCGTAGTCCCGGGGAACCTCGGGGAAGGGGACGTCCTCGAAGGAGACCGGAGCGGTCCCCCCGGCGAGGGCCGCGAGGGCGGCCTCCACCATGGTGGCGCCGTCGAGAACGGCGGCGTAGCGGGCATCGTCGGGCTCGATCGGCCACCGGGCCTCGGCCGGCTCGGCGAGGAGCGGGTTGGTGGCGCCCTCCTCCATCTCCGGGGCCCAGAAGGCCACCCTGCCGCAGGTGTCGCGGATCTCCAGCAGGAAGTCCGACGGCTCCAGCGGCCTGGACGCGGTGCCCCAGCGGTAGCCGGAGGCGATCAGCAGGTAGTGGGCGCGGGTGACGGCGACATACGCCAGGCGGCGCTCCTCAAGCAGGTCGCGGTCGCGGCAGCGCTCGTCGAAGTCGGCCAGCTCCTCCTTGGCCAGCCCGGCCAGTCCGGGCAGGTCGGAGGCGTCTCCGCGGAGCTGGTAGGGCAGCTTGCGGGGGTTCTCCGTCCACCTCGGGCTGGTCGTGGAGCGGGCCGGGAACACGGTGCCGACGGTGAGCGTCCCGGCCTTCGACAGCGCCTGGGAGAGGCCGGGCACCACCACGACCGGCCATTCCAGCCCCTTGGAGGCATGGACCGTCATCAGTTTCACGCTGTTGCTCTCGCCCACCCGCCCGGCGTCCAGGCCGTTCTCCTCCTCGTCCGCCGCCTTCAGGAACGCCAGGAACGCGCCCAGCGTGGGGTCCTCGGAGTCTCCGGCGAACCGGGCGGCGGCGTCCAGGAAGGCGTCGAGGTCGGCGCGGGCGGCGAACGGGCCGACGGCCGTCCCCCTGGCCGCCACCTCGATGTCCAGGCCGAGCCTGCGCTCGATCTCCAGGATCAGGTCGGGCAGCGGCTGGCCGGTGTGGGCGCGCAGCAGGCGCAACTCCTGGGCCATGGCGACCAGCCGCACCCTCGCCAGCGGAGAGAACAGATCCTGCCAGGCGGGACGGTCGGGCAGCTCGTCGAGGGCGTCGACCAGGCTGCCGCGCTCCTCGGCCATGTCGGCCACGACCTGGTCCAGCGGGTCGGCCACCGGCGACGCGCCCTCGCGGGTCTCCCGGTTCAGCTCGCGGGCCCGCTCGCCCAGTTCCTTGAGGTCGGCGGGGCCGATCCGCCAGCGGGGACCGGAGAGCAGCCGCACCAGGGCGTCTCCCGCGCTCGGGTCGTAGATCACTCGCAGGGTGGAGACGATGTCGGCGATCTCCGGCACGAGGAGCAGGCCGCCCAGGCCGACGACCTCGACCGGGATGCCGCGCTCCTCCAGGGCCTTGCGGAGCGCGGGGAACTGCGAGCGTTTGCGCGCCAGGATCGCCACGTCGTGCGGCTGGAGCGACTGCGGCCCGCCCCACATGCTCTGCTTGGCCTTCTTACGCTCGCCGTCGCCCCACGGCATGCCGTCGGGCGCGCTCTCGACGCCCAGCACCCTGGCGATCTCCAGGGCGGCCCAGCTCGCCTCGTCGTCCGCGGTCTGGTGGAAGGCGCACATCACCCGGCCGCGCTCGACCCGGTTCTTACCGGGCACCAGGACCGGCACCTCCCTGGCCTCCATCCGGAGCGGCAGCTGGAGCCGGGCGGCGACGTCCAGCACGGCGTCGCCGTTGCGGAAGCTGACCGACAGGCGGTTGACGGGCGCGAGCTCCCCCGAGGCGGTTCTGAAGTCACGGGGGAATCGGGTGAGGTTGCCCGCCGAGGCGCCGCGCCAGCCGTAGATGGACTGGCAGGGGTCGCCCACCGCCGTCACCGGGTGGCCGCCGCCGAACAGGGCGCGGAGCAGGACGAGCTGGGCGTGGCTGGTGTCCTGGTACTCGTCCAGCAGGACCACGGCGAACCGCCCGCGCTCGATCTCGCCGACGTCGGCGTGCCTGTCGGCGATCCTGGCGGCCAGCGCCATCTGGTCGCCGTGGTCGACCACCTCCCGGCTGCGCTTGAGGCGGTTGTACGCCTCGACCAGCGGCAGCAGTTGCTCCCTGGCCCGCTGGGTGAGCAGCGGTCTGCGCTGGTCCTTGGTCGGGGTGCCGGGCAGCTCGGCGAACCGCTGGGCGAGCTTGGTGCCGACGTCGCGCACGTCCTGCGGGGTGCGCAGGTGTTCGGCCAGCTCACCGGCCAGTTCGAGCACCGCCCGGGTGACGGTCGCCGGGCTCCACTCGACCTGCTCCATCGGTCCGTCGTACGCGCTGACCACCCGGCTGGCGAGCTGCCAGGAGACGGCCGGGGAGACCAGGCGCATGGTCGGCTCCAGCGCCTCGCGCAGGGCGTGCTCGGTGACCAGACGGGCCGCGTAGGCGTGGTACGTCGAGATGGTCGGCTCGCCCTCCATCAGCTCCGCCGGCACCTGCCCGACCTCGACGAGACCGTTGAGCCGCTCGCGCACCCGCGCGGCCAGCTCCGCGGCGGCCTTCCTGGTGAAGGTCAGGCCGAGCACCTGCTCGGGGCGGAGCAGCCCGTTGGCGACCAGCCAGACGACGCGCCCGGCCATGGTCTCGCTCTTGCCCGACCCGGCCCCGGCCATCACGACCATCGGTTCGAGCCCGGCCTCGATCACGGCCGCCTGTTCCGGGGTCGGCGGCAGGATGCCCAGCTTGGCGGCAAGCTGAACCGGGCTCAGCACGCGGCGCCCCCGGTGGACGCGACACGGCCCCGGTGCCGGAGATCGGCACGGACGTGCCCGGGGAACGGCGCGTGGTGCCGGAGACACCCCGCGCCGAGGCGGTTCAGCACACCTGGTCTCCGTTCTTGCTGACCGGGCAGCTCGACCGTACGGCGCAGGTGCGGCAGCCGTCGTTGACCTTGGCCTGGAAGAACGGCCCCGACATGCCGACGGCGACGGTGCCGACCATGTCCTTGGCCCAATCCGGGTCGGGGTCGTCGGACAGGGGAGGCTGTGCCTGCTCCTTGGCCTGCTTCTTGCCCGCCGCGTCGCCCACCTGGACCAGGGCCGCGCCGCCCGGCTCGGTCAGGCCGTGCCGCTGGAAGGCGCCGAGCAGCGCGGCGAGCTGGTAGACGCCGAGCTGGGGGTGGCGTTCGAGCTCGGTGTCCTTGGCGCCGGTCTTGCCGGTCTTGATGTCGATGATCACGGCTCGGCCCTCACCGTCGCGCTCGACCCGGTCGACCCGGCCCTTGATCTGCACCCCCTCGGAGACCATGGCCGTGAACGCCTCCTCCAGGCCGACCAGTGTCCGGGGGTTGTTCTCGTGCCAGGCGACGAATTTGGAGATCATCTCCTCGGCGACCGCGCGCTGCTTGCGGTTGTACCAGACACCGCCGAAGTCGAGCTCGTTCCAGACCTCGTCCAGGCGCTTGCCGAGGGTCTCCTCGGTGGGCATGCCGGTCGCGGCGAGGACCGCCAGCGCGTGCACGACGGTGCCCAGACCTCGGGCCACGTCGGTGCCGCCCGCGCCCACCGAGGTCTCCAGCAGCCAGCGCAGGCCGCACTTGCTGAAGCTCTCCACCGCCGAGGGCGAGACGCGCACGATGTCGTCGGGCCAGCTCAGCGGGCGGTCGTCGGAGATGGGTGTGAGGGCGTACCAGTCGTTGGGGTGGGCGCCGGGCACTCCCGCGGCGGCGAGCCTGGCCAGATGCTCGGCCGCCGCCCTGCGCAGCGGTTCCGGCCTGGTGGAGTCGGTGACCGCCGATCGCAGGTCGGCCACCAGCGCGGACATGCTCAGCCAGCGGGACCGCTCGTCGACGCCCGCCTCCTCGGTCGAGCCGGGCACCAGCTCGGTGAGGAAGCGGGAGGGCCGCTCCTCGGTGTCGTCGCCGCCCACGGCGGTGACGATGAGCCTGCTCCTGGCCCTGGTGGTGGCCACGTAGAACAGCCGACGCTCCTCGGCCAGCAGCTGGGAGGCGAGCGCGGCGGAGACGGCCGCCGGGTTCTCGTGCTCGGAACCCTCGGCCCTGGCGACCATGTCGTCGGTACTCAGGATGGACCCGCGCAGCCGCAGGTCCGGCCAGGCGCCCTCCTGGACCCCGGCGACGACCACCACGTCCCACTCCAGGCCCTTGGAGCGGTGCGCGGTGAGGATGCGGACCTTGTCTCCGTCGGGAGCCCGAGCGGCGAGGGAGTCGCCGGGGATCTCCTGGGCGACCAGGTCCTCGACGAACACGTCCACCCCGGCGTGCGGGAGCCGGTCGACGAACCTGGCCGTGTGGTCGAAGAGCGCCACGACGGCGTCGAGGTCACGGTCGGCCATGGTGCCCCTGACACCGCCCCTGAGGCTGACCTCGGTCCACTTTCCGGCCAGCCCGGTGGCCTGCCAGACGGTCCACAGCACGTCCTCGGCGGTGCCGCCCTGCCGTACGGCCTCGGTGGCGGCGGAGATGAGACCGGCGACCCGCTCGGCGGGCAGCGCCACGTGCGGCTCCACCCGCACCAGTTCCCGCGCGTCCTTCAACGCGGCGACCAGCAGCTCTCCCGAGGAGCGGGGGCCGGGGGCCTCGCGCTCCAGGTCGAGATCCACATCGAGATGCACATCGAGAGCCACGTCGCGATCCGCCTGCTCGGCCGCCTCGTGCTCGGCGGGGTGGGCCAGCGCCTCGTGCTCGGCGATCCGCAGGGCACGGCGGAGGCGGCGCACACCGATCATGTCGGTGCCGCCGAGCGCGCCGGTCAGCAACTCTTCCGCCACCCCCTCGTCGAGGGTCTCCGGGTGCAGCGCCACCTGGATGAGCCTGATCAGCGGCCGCACGCCCGGCTCCTGGAAGAGCGGCACCTCGCCGCCGCCGACCACGACCGGCACCCCGGCGGTGACCAGGGCGCGGCGCAGCAGCGGCACCTGGCGGGTCGCGGAGCGGACCAGCACCGCCATCCGCGACCAGGGGACCCCGTCGAGCAGGTGCGCCCTGCGGAGCGTGTCGGCCACGATCGCCGCCTCCTGAGGTGTCCCGTCGGCCACCAGCACCCGTACGTCACCGGGGTCGGCGTCCGGCAGGGCGCGCAGGTCGCGGTGGGCGGCCCCGCCGGGGGTGGCGGGCAGCCGGGTGGTGACGCGGCGGGTGGCCCGCAGCAGGTTCCGGCCGCTGCGGCGGCAGACGCGCAGCGCGACGACGGGGGCCTTCGCGCCGTGGGCGTCGCGGAACCGGTCGGTGAAGTTCATGATCCCTCGGACGTCGGCACCGCGGAAACCGTAGATCGACTGGTCGGGATCGCCGACCGCGACCAGGTCGCGCCCCTCCCCCGCCAGCTGCTGGAGCAGGAACTCCTGGGCGGGATCGGTGTCCTGGTACTCGTCGACGAAGACGGCGTCGTACGCCGATCGCTCGCGGTCGCGCACCTCGGGGTCGGAGAGCAGCGCCCCCGCTGCCCGGATCAACTCCGCGTAGTCGAGCACCGGTTCGAGATCGAGGTCGAACCTGGCCTGGTAGCGGTCCGCGAACCTGCCTGCGGCCACCCAGTCGGGGCGGCCGTGGCGACGGCCCAGCCCGACCAGCTCCGGCCCGTCGAGGCCGCGTTCGGCGGCGCGGGCCAGGAAGTCACGGAGCTCGGAGGCGAAGCCGCGCGTCTTGAGCGCCTCGTGCATGTCCTGCGGCCAGTGGACGGCGCCGTCCTCCAGCTCGCCGTGGAGCAGGCGGCGGATCTCCAGGAGCTGCTCGGGGCCGGTCAGCAGGCGCGGCGGCACCCCTCCGGCGATCACCGCCTCGCGGCGGAGCAGCGCGTAGGCGTAGCTGTGGAAGGTGAGGGAGAGCGGGGTGCGGGTGGTACGGCGCATCCGGGCCGTGATGCACTCGCGCAACTCCTCGGCGGCCTTGCGGCTGAAGGTGAGGACGAGCACCCGCTCGGGGTCGACGCCCCGGCGCTCGATCCGGTCCACGACGGTCTCCACGATCGTGGTGGTCTTGCCGGTGCCCGGCCCGGCGAGCACGAGCAGCGGACCGCTCTCGTGGGCCACCACCGCCCGCTGGTGCTCGTCCAGCACAGGGGCAACAGTTCTCCCCGCACCCTCACGACGTACCAGCCGCCAGTCCTGACCACTCACAACTCGCCATTCCACCAGATCCCGGACGATGATCGTGCCGAGTCGGCGGGTACGGCATGGCGGATTGTCGGCCCCGCCGGGTGGGCTACGGGCGGGGCCGGCTGGGAGCGATGATCAGAGCAAGGCGCTGACCTGCGCCGGAACGTCCCGGGACGGGTTCAGGGGCCGGGCGGCCGACCCCGGGGGCCGCTCGGCGGCCGACCCCGGGAACCGCTCAGGAGAGGAAGACGTGGTCGACGAGCCTGGCCGTCGCCTTGCCGTCGTCGCGGGGCGCGTAGGTGCGCTGGAAGAGGTCGTACCGCTCGGCGTGGGCGGCGGTCACCTCGTCGATCGACCGCAGTGCCTTGATCACCTCGGCCCCGGTGGAGAGCAGCGGGCCGGGCGCCTCCGCGGCCAGGTCGAGGTACATGCCCCGCTTGGACGAGTAGCGCTGCAGGTCGTGTGTGAAGAAGAGCATCGGCCTGCCGGTCGCCGCGAAGTCGAACATGACCGACGAGTAGTCCGTGATCAGCACATCGGCGATCAGCAGTAGATCCGTAATATCGGGATATGTCGTGACGTCGCGTCCGAGGCCGGCGGGCACGTTGGGCGCCGCCTGCATCGAGTGCGCCCTGATCAGGAACTCGTGGCCGGGGCCGAGCACCCGGTGCGCCTCGGCCAGGTCCAGGCGGATCGAGGCGTTCTTGCGGTCGTAGTCGCGGTAGGTCGGCGCGTAGAGCACCACCCTCGCCCCCTCGGCGATGCCGAGCCTGGCGCGCATCCGCGCCGCCATCTCGTCGCGGTCGGGGGCCACCAGCACGTCGTTGCGCGGGTAGCCGCTCTCCAGGACCTCCCCCTGGTAGCCGAACGCCTTGCGCAGCACCCGGGTCGCCCAGGGACTCTGGGAGACCAGCAGGTCCCAGCCGCGCACCTCGACCGCCTGCCGGTGCCAGGCCGGCGGCCTGGGGTCACGGGACATGTGCGGCAGGTCGTTGCCCAGGCGCTTGACCGGGGTGCCGTGCCAGGTCTGCACGACCGTCTGGTCCTCTCGCGCCCGGAACCAGGGCGGCAGGAAGCCGTTGGTCACCACGTACCGCGAGCGGGCCAGCACCGCGTAGTGCTCGCGGCTGCCCGCGCGCACCACGGTCGGCCCCTCGCCCTCGCCGAAGCCGAGCTCCGCGGGGCCCGGCGGCGTGAACGCGCCGTCCTTGACCACCCAGATGTGCTCTCCGGCGTCGCCGCGCCGCACGCGCTCCTCGTAGATCGCGCGGACGTTGCCCTCGTACTGCCGCCCGTCGTAGGCGACGTAGACGATCGCGTCGTTCAGCTCGCGGGTCCGCTCCGCGGGATAGAAGCCGCGGCGCAGCGCGTACAGGCCGCCGGCGCCCTTCTCGTCGTCGGGGCGGTGCTCGGCGACGGAGAGCACCGGAATGTCGAAGCGGGTGGAGATCAGGCGGTATTCACGGCCGTCGCGGATCTTCGTGTCCTCGTCCAGATCGTCGAGGATGGCGTGGTCGACGCGGAACGGGACGATCTGGCCGGCCGGGTCGCGGACCGCCATGCTCCAGGTGCCGCTGCCCAGCGGAACCGTGTCCCCGAAACGGGGCATCGCGGCGGCCGCGATCCGCACCGTGAAACGGGAGTCCTCCCGCTCCAGGGGGATGGCGTGGATCAGCCCGCTGCGGTGCTTGAGGGTCAGCTCGGCCGCGCCGGAGCCCGGGTAGGAGCCCTCCAGGACGAGCACGCCCTGCTCGTCCCAGGTCGCGGCGGTGATGACCGGGCGGATCCGGTGCGCGGAGACGCTCACCCGGTCACGCCGGTCACGCAGCACGGTGATCTCACGATCCCCGACGACCGTACGGCTCTCCTCCGCCTTGCCGATCATGACGGAGGCGGCGGGATCGCCCTTGGGCTCGATCCAGAGACGGCCGCCGTCGCGTTCCTGCAGCAGGGAGGCCACGGCGAGCGGCACGACGACCGCGGTGCCGCCGTCGACGGGGGTGAAGTCCGCGGCGATCCGATGACCGTCCAGCCTGGCGTGCCCCCTGCTCGCCTCCTTGCCCGGCAGGAAGACCTGGACCTCCAGCCGCTCGCCGTCCAGCTTCACGCCGGTCAGCTCGGCCCTGGTGGGCTGTAGCACCACCTGGAGTGCCCGGTCGGAGGTCCAGACGGGGCGGATCCACCAGCCCCCGCCGAGATCAAGCCCCGAGGGACGCTCGGTACGGCCGGTGGAGGGGCCGCGCAGCAGGCCGACGGCACGGGCGCCCCGGCTCCAGATCACGATCTCGGCGCGCCAGGTGGTGGTGTCCTGCACGGTGGCGCGGCGGCGCAGCAGCCGCTTGCCGCCGCGCACGACGGCCCGCACCGCGGAACGCCAGCGCAGCGGCCACGGGCTCAGTTCGGCGGTGAACCCGGACCAGTCGTAGTTGCAGCCGGCCTCTTCCGCGCCGTAGGTCGCCTCGGGGTGGAAGACCCGCCGGGTGCGCAGCCGCACCGGCGGCAGCCAGCGCGGGCCGCGCAGCACCACCGTGGCCCTGTTGAAGCGGCGGCTGCGCACCGACAGCCCGGCCAGATAGGCGTGGCCGCTGACGTGCAGCCGCCCGCCGGACCAGGAGACGTCCTCGATCTGGGTCATCGGGATGAGATCCGCGGCCCGCAGCCGGAACAGGGCCTCGGGCAGCTCGTCCTGGAGCGGCAGATCCGCGTACCAGCGGAGTTTCTTGCGGACGCGCCTGGACGGCTCCGCGGCGGCGGCCACGAGCTTCTGCAGCGCGTCGCCGTCGGCGAGGTCGTCGATCTCGCGGTGCTCGATCAGGTGAAAGGCGATCCTGCGAGCGACCGGCAGGTCCCGCTTGACCCTCGCGTCCACACCGGTCACGTACGGCTTCAGGACCGTGACGAACTCGCGGCGCCGCGCGGCGCCCCGCTTGGTGGCGATGTCCAGCCGGGAACCCAGCGGCCCGGCCAGCGCGTCGGCGTCGAAACGACGGCGCTCATGCGGCTTCAGCCCGTCGGCCAGCACCGCGGCCATGATCGAGTCGAGTGGTTCTCCCCGGTCGCAGAGATCCTGGACAACCCGAAGACGATCAACGACGGGGTCGCCGCTGGCTCGTGCGGGGGTGGCACCGATGGCCATGGGGAAAGCACCGCCTTTCGGACAGAGCGCTGTCCTAGGCCATGTTAGTGCGCCACGGCAGGGCCGGTTACGCGGTGAATTAAGGGTTCCCGGGATTTACAGGCTTTTGTGATCTAAGGCTTTCCGTCCCATCTGGCCTCCCGCATATCGGCTCGGGCGCCCCTCAGCGGGGTCCGTTCCTCGCGCCAGTTCGCCAGGCATCGTTGCTCGTGGCCGGGTGGCGGGGTGCCGTCGGCGTGCACGACGCGCCACCAGGGCACGCCCCCGCCCCAGGTGGACATCACCCTGCCGACCTGGCGCGGGCCACCCTCGCCGAGATACTCGGCGATGTCGCCGTAGGACATCACCATGCCGGGCGGAATGCGCTCGACCAGATCCAGCACCCGCTCGGCGTACGGGGTGGGATGGCCTACTGGCTCCATACCGTCGGTCCGGCCGAGAGGATCTCGTCGAGTTTGCCGAACTCGTAGGCCACCGAGCCGTTCAACTGCTCGACCAGACCGCCGCGGATCGCGTAGGACTCGCCGTCCTCGCCGACCAGCCGCGCCCCCAGCAGAGCGGACACGCGTGCCAGCTGGGCCACCTGCCAGTCCGATCCGGGGGCGCCGGACAGGCGGCCGTTCCATATCGCTATGGCATGAACCGCGCCATTGTGGCGGGCCAGGACCTCCCCCGACTCCTGCGACCCTCTGAACTCGAACCCCGCCTGCCCCAGCACAGTCGCGAGTTCCGCGAAGGCGAGAGGCGCAGGGCGCTCCACGCGCAACTCGTACCCCATAACGCGGGAGAATAGCGAACCTTCCGGGTTTCCCGGAGTGTAAATCCCGACATTCGGGCTACCGCATCCGAACAGTGTCCTAAACGCGTTCTAATTGACTTCAAACTGCGCTTATCCCCGCGATCTCCCGCGCTTGGCCGTTTCGGCATCGACCACTACCGGTCCATTCCCGTCCGAGTGCCGGCCGAGCATCACCACGGCCGCCGCGAACGCCACCAGGCCGCCGACCAGGCCCGTTCCGTAAAGCCAGAGCCTCAGCGGATCGGGGCCCGGCCTGCTGTACTCCTCGTGCGGGACGCCGGCGCCGAAGTGCTTGTCATCCGGGACCGAGATCTCCACCGCACCCGCCACGAGCCGATCCGCCTTGGCGAGCGCCGCGGCGGCGTCGACGACGCCGAACCCGATGTGGTCGTCATAGCCGGCGGTGGGACTCGCCGAAGCCGTGGAGACCAGTGCCTGCGCCACCATCTGCGGCGCGATATTCGGGTATTTCGCTTTTATTAGTGCGGCGACCCCTGCCACCAGCGCGGTCGCCGAACTGGTCCCCTCAGAGGATCCGTAGTTTCCGCCGGGGACGACCACCGGTACCCCGACACCGGGCGCCGAAACCAGAACCGACAGATTGTCACTGCTGAAGCTCGCCGGCTTGCCCAGCCTGTCCACCGCGCCCACACCGATGACCCCGGAATATCCGGCGGGGAAGTTCCAGAAGGAGGTGGAGTTGTCCATGGTGTACTGGGAGTCTCCGTCGTTGCCCACGGCGGCGACGAGTACCACGCCCCTGGACAGCGCGTAGGAGACCGCCTCCCGCTCGCTCCGGTGCGGCCCGTAGGCACCCAGCGACATGCTGATGACCTTGGCGCCGTTGTCCGCGGCGTAACGGATCGCCCGGGCCAGCGGGCTGTCGTTGCGCGAGCGCAGATCCTCCTCCGGCAGCGCGGAACCGTCCTTGGGCCGCTCCTCGACGATCAGCGGCAGCGAGAGGATTCCGGCCTCGGGGGCGATCCCGAGAAGACCTTCCTCGCCGTTGCCCGCCCCGGCGATGAGCGAGGCCATGGCGGTGCCGTGCCGTCCGGCGTCCGGCTTGCTCCTGTCGAACTTGACAGATCCCATGTCGGGTCCGGAGATCACTCGCCCGCGCAGCTCGGCCACCTGGTCGTCCACCCCGCTGTCGACCAGGGCCACGGTGACGCCCGAGCCCCTGGTGACCTTCCACGCCTCCTGCGCGCGCAGCATCTCCAGCACCCAGCGCTGGTCCTCGCGCACGTCGGCGGCGCCCTCCGGCGGCGCGGCCAGTATCGGAGCGGCGGGCGTCTCGGCGGGCATCTCGGTGGGCACGGTCGCGAAGGCGGGCACCACCGGGACCGCCACCGAGATCGCGACCAGCACTCCCGTCGCCCACAATCGCCGCCTCAGCACACGTTCCCCTGGGTGCACTGGGGCACGGCGCTCGGCTCGTCGCCGAGGGCCCTGGCGATGCGCCCCGCGACCGCCTGGGCCGCGGGCCACAGCTCGCTGTGCAGGATCTCCTCCGGGGCGATCGCCTGGCGGGTGCGGCCGTCGGTGTAACCGGCGGTGGAGAAGACGATGTAGGGGCCGACGCCGACCCAGGCGTTGTGCTGGCGCTGGGCCGCCCCGAACAGCTCGGTCGCCGTGCCGGGGAAGGCCACGGGCCGCACCCCCACCCTGTCGTCCACGGCCAGTTGCGCGGAGGCGGCGAGCCGCCGCTCCTCGTCGGCGAGCACGGCGATGCCCACGGTGAAGACGAACGTGGACGTCTGGTCGACGTAGGTGGCCCGCAGCAGCGTGCGGCAGCCGTTCCGGGTGAGCACCGACCCCACCTGCGCGTCGGTACCGGCCGCGCAGGCCACCTCGGGCGCGAGGCCGACCCTGCGGGCGTACTGCTGGACCCTGCTGAGGCCGATGTACTGCAGCTCGACGGGAAAGACCAGGTCCGCGGTCCAGGTGTACCAGCGCCTGGCGATGTCGTCGGAGATGTAGCGGGCCTGCTCGGCGGCGGTCAGCGGGCGCGAACTCGTCTCGCGCAGCAGCCCGACCGCGCCGGTCAGCACGTTGGTGGCGGCGATGGCGAGGATCGTGCCCACCAGGATCAGGAAGATCGTACGGAACCGGACGCCCTGTTCCAGGGCCGCCAGTTCGGCACGCTGAATCGCCGCGCGATCACGGCCCGCCGCGGGCCAGGAGCGCACGCGGTGCCGCCTGACCGTGGCGCCCTGCGCGGGCGCCCGCCTGGTCCGGCCGTCCCCGGCGGCGCTCACCCGGGAGCCGGACGGTGGCCAGCCGCCGCGAGCGCGGGAGGCCGGGGCTCCCAGATGCCGCTCCGGCTCCTGGGACCGCCCTGACTGCGACATACTCCGATGCTACGTCGCCTGCCCTCTCCGCCCTATCAGCGGCGTGCATTTTCGCGGTGCCGGCTCCGGCGGCGACCTTGGTACCGACCTCGGCCCGGCTCCGGCCGCGACCCGGGTCCGGGCCCGGTGCTCACGGCCAGGGCGCGGTGACCGCGTCGGGCGTGGGTTCCTGGTAGGTCGTCGACGAGCGCGCACGGCCGACGAACACGGCGATCGTGACCAGGCAGGCGATCGCGCCGAGCCCGGCGGCCACGGCCACCCCGCCGTACAGGTTGATCCTGTCCCGGTCACGGTGGACCACCCGCACCGGCTCGACCACCAGGCCCAGCGGGCGGGCGGGGTCGTGACCACCGGCCCCCTCCGCGGTGAGGGTGTGCCGGGAGATCCTGGCGGCCGCGGCGAGTGCCCGGGTGGCGTTGACGACGCCGAAGCCCATGCCGGTGTCGTAGCCGCCGGTGGGCCGCCGGGTGGCTCCCGCAGTGATCGCCTGGACAACCAGCACGGGCGACATTTCTGGATATTTCGCCTTAATGAGGGCGGCGACCCCCGATACCAGGGCGGTCGCCTGCGAGGTGCCGCGGCCTACCCAGTACTCGTCGCCGGGGCCTGCCCCGAGGATGTCCACCCCCGGCGCGGCCACCAGGACCGAGGGGTTCCGGTTGGAGAACGAGGCACGGCGCAGCCCCCGGTCCGTCGCGGCGACCGAGACCACTCCCGGGAAGGCCGCCGGGTAGGAGTAGGGGGCGTTGCCGCTGGCGTCGGTCTCCTCGGCGCCGTCGTTGCCCGCCGCCGCGACGAGCACGACCCCCTTGGAGATCGCGTAGCGGATCGCCGACCGCTCCTCCCTGGTCGCCAGTTCCTTGGAGATCGACATGTTGATCACGTCGGCACCGTGGTCCACCGCGTACCGGATGCCCCTGGCCACCACGTTCTCGTAACGCTCGGCGGTGTTGAACTCCCGGAAGCCGGGCTCCTCGTCCTCCAGGATGACCCGCACCGACAGCACCTTCGCGCGAGGCGCGACACCGATCACCCCGTCCGCCCCGCCTGGCCCGTGACCGTGCCCGGCGATCAGCGACGCCATGTACGTGCCGTGCAGCCGGAGGGGCTGCACACCCCGCGGGTTGGCCCCGGCGGTGAAGTCCTTACCCTCGATCACCGACCCGACCAGGTCGCGGTGGCCGCTGTCCACCCCCGAGTCGAGCACGGCCACGATCACGTCCTCCCCCTCGGACACCCGCCACGCGGCGGGCAGGTCGAGGGTCCGCAGCACCTCTTGCTGGCTGTCCCTGACGTCGTCGGCCCGCGCGGCCGGGGCCAGTCCCGCCGCCCCCGTCAGCACCACCAGTGCCAGCAGCGTCGTCGCCGCGAGCGCCCCGCGGGCGGCGGAAAGACGCCTCGGCACGGTCAGCATCGCCACTCCGCGGAGGCACAGTCGGGACGGGCGGGCCTGGTCAGGTCGGCGAGGATCCGGTCGGCGATGTCGCCGGTGAACGCGAACAGGGTGGGCCGCTGCTCGCCGACCGCGCTGGCGGGCCGGCCGTCGGTCTGGCCGACCGTGGCCATCACCACGTAGGGACCCGCCTGCCGGACGAGGCCGGCCTGGCGCCCCGCGGAGACGAACCGGTCGGTGACGGTGCCGGGGAAGGCCAGCGCCCTCAGGCCCGGCGAGGGCCGGTCGCCCCTGGGCAGCGCCGCCTTGGCCCTGGTGGCGCCGATCTCGTCGGCGAAGACCGCGACCCCGATGGTGACGACGACCCCCTGGAGCGCGTCGATGTAGGTGGCGCGCAGGATGCCCAGGCAGCCGGCCTCCCGAAGCGCCTTGCGCAGCTTGGCGTCGACCGCGTCGTCACAGCGGGTCTCCGGCGAGATGCCCACCCTGCGGGCCTTCTCCTCGCCCCCCTGCTCCGCGGCGTAACGGACCGTCTTGGGGAAGACCCGCCCGGCGGGCCACGCCTGCCAGCGCCGGGCCACCTCGTCGAGTGCCGCCCGATCGAGCTCCGCCTGGGTCGGCCCCCGGGTGAGCTCCGCTCCGGCGGCGCTGGTCGCCACCCCGGCCACGACCGCGCAGAACAGCGTCAGCGCCGATGCCACGACCAGCGCCGGCCATGAATGCCGTCGCTGACGTGGGACTTCGTTCACGCTCTCGACCTTAATGCGGTGAGGCGGGTGTCATCCGCCGTTCCGTCCATATCCGTCGGAGCGGAAAGCACATGTGGCGGCGGGGCGAGTGCCTCCCGAACGGCAGGGGAACGGCGAGCGCCCCGTGGGGCGCGTGCTCCACGGGGCGCGGGCGGTGAAAACCCCACCGGGCCGGTCAGTAGGTCGGCAGGCTCGGGTCGATGGTCTTAATCCAGCTGAGCACTCCGCCGCCCACGTGGACGGCGTCGGAGAAGCCCGCGCTCTTGATGACCGCCAGGACCTCGGCGGAACGGGCACCGGACTTGCAGTGCAGGACGATCTTCTTGTCCTGCGGGAGCCCCTCCAGCGCGGATCCGTTGAGGAACTCGCCCTTGGGGATGAGCACCGCGCCTGGGATGGACACGATCTCGTACTCGTTCGGCTCGCGGACGTCGATCAGGTAGATGTTCTCGTCCGCGTCCTGCATGGACTTGAGATCGGCCGCGGTGATCGTGGAGCCGGAGGCGGCCTCCTGGGCCTCCTCGGAGACCGCGCCACAGAACGCCTCGTAGTCCTCCAGGAGCTGGGTGACCGTCGGGTTCTTGCCGCAGAGCACGCACTCGGGGTCCTTACGGACCTTGACCGAGCGGTAGTTCATCTCCAGGGCGTCGTAGATCATCAGACGGCCGACCAGCGGCTCACCGATGCCCGTGAGGAGCTTGATGGCCTCGTTGACCTGGATGGAGCCGATCGACGCGCACAGCACGCCGAGCACGCCGCCCTCGGCGCACGAGGGGACCATGCCGGGCGGCGGGGGCTCGGGGTAGAGGCAGCGGTAGCAGGGGCCGTGCTCGGCCCAGAAGACGCTGGCCTGGCCGTCGAAGCGGTAGATGGAGCCCCAGACGTACGGCTTGCCGAGGAGGACCGCCGCGTCGTTGACCATGTAACGGGTGGCGAAGTTGTCCGTGCCGTCCACGATCAGGTCGTAGCCGGCGAAGATCTCCATCACGTTGTCCGTGGTGAGCACTTCGTTGTGGATGACCACGTTGACCAGGGAGTTGATCTCCCTGACGCTGTCCGCGGCACTCTCGGCCTTGGGGCGGCCCACGTCGGACTGGCCGTGGATGACCTGCCGCTGCAGGTTGGACTCGTCGACCACGTCGAAGTCGATGACGCCGAGCGTGCCCACTCCGGCGGCGGCGAGATAGAGCAGCCCCGGGGAACCCAGGCCACCCGCGCCCACACAGAGCACCTTCGCGTTCTTCAGGCGCTTCTGCCCGGCCATGCCCACGTCCGGGATGATCAGGTGGCGCGAGTAGCGGCGCACCTCATCGACGGTCAACTCGGCTGCCGGCTCTACCAGCGGTGGCAACGACACAGTTCTGCTCCCGTTTCAGGGGGTCTTGACGATACGGTTAGCGCAGCACGCTCCACTCACAACCTAACCTGGTGCCCTGGTCATTCCCCAACCGGAGTGAGGACCGTCTCACCTATCAGGATCCTGGCCTCGCGGGCCACCCTGTCGGGGAACTCCATCTGGGCCACATGCCCGGCGTCGGGCAGCAGCACCAGTTTCACCTGCGGGAACGTCCGGCCCGCACGGGCCGCCATCCGGGGGTTGACGAGCCGGTCGTGGCGACCGTGCACGACCAGCGTGGGCGCGGTCACCTGGGCCGCCTGCCGCCACAGGTTCGTCTCCCCGCGCCGGAAGTACTCGGCGACGATGCCGCGCGCCGAGTTGATCAGTGCCGCCCCCGCGTACGGGAGGCCGTCCCGGCGGCGCACCTCCTCGATCGCCTCCTTGAGCCGCTCCGGGTGAATCCTCCCCACGTCGGCGTAGCACATGGCGAGCGTGGCACCGAGCCTGCGCTCGGCGGGCAGCAGGCTCAGCCGGCTCGCCGCCCACTCGCCGAGCCTGGGCACGGCGGACAGCGCCACCCGCGCGGGGCCGTACCTGGGCAGCAGGTCGGGCAGGGCCGGTGAGATCAGGGTGAGCGAGCGGACCAGGTCGGGACGGGTGGCGGCGAGCCGCACGGAGACGGCTCCGCCCAGGGAGTTGCCGAACAGGTGGATGGGGGCCCGCGAGACCCGCTCTATCAGGGCGGTGACGGTCCGTACGTGGGCGTCGACGGAGTAGTCGCCGCCGGGCGGCTCGGGCGAGTATCCGGCGCCCGGCAGGTCGACGGCATGACCGGTCACCACGTCGGAGAGCTCACCCATCAGGTCTGTCCAGTTGGTCGCGGAGCCCGCGAGGCCGTGTACGTAGACGGCGGTCTCCGCGGGGCCTGGCGGGGTCGATCGCACGTGGATCCGCTGGTCGCCGAGGTCGACCATCTCGCCCTGCCAGTTGGGGATCGGTTTGTGTACCACGCGTCTCCTCCTGTCGTCCGGCCGCTCTTCCACGATAGTTCGCCTCTCGATACGACAGACGACAGCCCCCGGGTACCACAAAAGGCACATAAGCCCATTTTAGCTAGATATCTTTTTATTGCATACTTTATCACCATTAGTTACACGCCCCCTCCAGCCACCCTTCCCCCGAAGAACAAAAGCGACATTAAAGGCATTTCACTTCAAAATAACTAATAAAGGCCCAAGGTATGCCACAAATAGATAAGAGGAGCGCAAAAGCCTTCGATTCCTGTTTCTCGAAAGACATGGGTGGAAATCATGACAAGCAGGGATGGCTCATCACTCGCCATCTCCGGCGATTCCGGCTTATGCGGAAAATGCCAAAAATCGGGGTAATCGATCCTTTCAAGGGGGAAACGCAATGCCCAAGCTCAAGAGTGTCGTCGCGGGGCTCGCGATCAGCACAGCGCTGACCGGCGGAGTCGTCGCCATGGGCGCGGCGACCACCGTCACGAGCGCCAACGCGATGACCAGCACGGTCACCGCCGCCGCCTTCCCGACCTGCGGCGGCGGCTGCGGCTGCCGTCGTAGCTGCTGCGGCGGCGGCGGCCACCGCTTCCGCAACCACCACCGCACCCACCACCGCTTCAGGCTGATCATCAACAACCACAACAACAACAACAACAACCTGCGTAACGACAACCGCAGCGACCGCCTCGTACCGCTTTTCCGGGGTGAGGACGACTAGTCGCCGGACCGAGGCCGCATACCCCGATCGGGGCGCAGCGCGGTCGGAGGAGGAGACCACACACGGCCGGATCCGCGATTTCCCGCGGCTTC